>CAVJUB010000097.1:0-8393 GCA_963652545.1 Hallella faecis
GGAGCCGTCGAATTCCTCTTCTGTCAGGTGTCGCTATGCAATCCCTCTGGATGGTTGCCTCCGCCGTCTTCTACGCGCTCTACGGCATGTCGCTCAAGTACGCGAGCGCGCTGGGCGTGGGCGCCTGGGAAGTGCTCTTTTACCGCTCGTTCTTTGGACTCGTGGTGTTCTTCATTCTGATGCACCGTGCAGGGATCGTGCTCAGCACCACGCACGGCGCGGCGCACCTCGTGCGCTCCGTGGCGGGCACCGGAGCGATCGCGGCGGGCATCTACTCCATTTCGCACCTCAACCTGGGGCTCGCGATGACGCTCAACTACACGGCGCCCTTGTTTCTCGGGACGTTCGTCGTGGTCTATTCGCTGGCGCACCACGCGCGCGTCAACTGGGGCCTGATGGGGGCGCTTGCGCTGGGGTTTGCGGGCGTCATCGTGCTGCTCGGGCCCACCATCGGCCCCTCGGAATACGCCGCCGCGGCCGTGGGTCTCGGGGCGGGGCTCTGCACGGCGCTTGCGACGGGCTTTGTAAAGCGCCTTGGGAACTACCACGAGCCCGATGCGCGCATCATTTTCTATCTCATGCTCGCCGGGAGCATCGCCGGCATCGTCGCCGTCGCTTTTTCCGGAGGCTTCTCCGCCGTGACGGGAGAGACGGCGCTCTGGATTCTCGCGTTCTGCGCCTGTTCCACCGTAGGGCAGCTGCTGCTCACCCGCGCCTTCAGCCACGGCAACATGGTGCTCGCGGGCGCCCTGCAGTACTCCGTCATTCTCTTTTCCACGATCCTCGGCGTCTGGGTCTTTGACGACAAAGTCACGGCCGCGGCCTCGCTTGGCATGGTGCTCATCGTCGTCTCGGGACTTGCCGCGAGCTGGTTCACAAAGCGCGAAAGCGCCAAGGTGAAGGAGCTTCAGGCCGCGCGCGAAGACTTCCGCAGCCGCAATCTGCAGGAGCGCGACGCCCGGCAGGGCCAATAAATTTTTATATAAGCATCATAAGAAGTTATCGACAGAAACTGTCCTTGTATTTCAATGAATTCGTTGACGGAGCAGTTGACTTGCATTGCGCGCCCGAAAAGCGTCAAGTAGAATTATTTCTATTGTCAAGCCGTCTTGGACGCACTGATTTTGGTCAAGTCATAGGGCGGATGCTATGGAAGGCCTGATTAAATTAGGTCGAAACCAATAAAGGGCCGGACGGCCCCAACCCCAAGAATAGGAGAGCTTCGCCCGAACGCCTTCCCCTAAGGGCGCTTCGGACGGACAAAAGCCACATGTCCCAGCGAAAAATCCTGTACGGCGTCTGGAACGGCGTCAAGTACGACAACACGCAGGGGGGCGACGACGCCCCCGAGGGTCTCAACCTCGCTGCGCTCGGCAACTTCAACCCTGGCAATCCCATCGACGCCTTCGTGGGGAGCCAGGGCTTTCTCGTTTTTGACGCAAAGGTGCCTTTGGCGGGCATTCTGCTTCGGTACTACCGCCGCACCCGCGAAGCAAGCTGCGGCCGCTGCACGCCCTGCCGCATCGCCTCGATTTTGATGGAGACGGCGCTTCAGGACACCGTGAACGGCTACGGCCGGATGGTGGACTGGGACCACATTCTGGAAAGCGCCGAGCAGATGCAGGAGACGAGCCTCTGCGGCATCGGCCTCACGACCCCCACGGCGATGATCGGCGCCATCCGCTTCTTCCTGCGCCGCCTCATGGCCGACCCCCGTGACATCACGGGCGACATCTATACCACGGTCACCGCCAAATGCATCGAGGCCTGTCCCTCGCACGTCAACATCCCGCGCTACATCAGCTACGTGCGCGACGGCCACTCCGATCTTGCGATGGGCGTTCTTCTGCAGCACTATCCCCTGGTCGCCACCTGCGGGCGCGTCTGCGTGCGCCCGTGCGAAGCCGCCTGCCGCCGCAAGATGGTGGACACGCCGGTCGCGATCCGCGACGTGAAGCGCTACGTTTCAGACAACGCGGGGGCGTCGGTGGCGGAGCTCTTCAAGAACATCCGCCCCGTCACGGATCAGACGAAGGCGAAGGTGGCGGTCGTGGGCGCTGGCCCGGCGGGCTTGAACTGCGCCTACCACCTCCTGATGAAGGGCTATCCCGTCGACATCTACGACAAGGACGAGAAGGCGGGCGGCATGGCGCTGCGCGGCATCCCGCCGTACCGGTTGCCGAAGGGCGTGCTTCAAAGCGAAACGGACGCCGTGAAGCACATGGGCGGCACCTTCCGCTACGGCCGGCGCCTGGGGCGCGACTTCACGATTTCAAGCCTCTTTGAAGACGGCTACGGCGCCGTGTTCCTGGGGATCGGCTGCGCCGAAGGCGCCTACCTGGGGTTGCCTGACGAAGACCGCACGCTCAAGGGCTACCGCAACGGCATTGACTTCCTCTTGCAGTGTGAAAAGGGCGTCGCCGTCAACAATCCCCCGGTCTTTGACGGGGACGTGGTGGTCGTGGGCTGCGGCAACGTCGCCATGGACTGCTGCCGCACGGCGCAGCGCACCGCGAAAGGGAAGGTCCACATCGTCTACCGCCGCACCGTGAAGGAGGCGTCCGCCGACCACGAGGAAATCGAGGCCGCGCAGGCCGAAGGCGTGGAATTTCACTTCCTCACGAACCCGGTGGCGATTGTTTCCGAAAACGGCGAAGTCACCGGCGTGCGCGTCACCCGGATGGAGCTCACCGAACCCGACGCCCGCGGCCGCCGCGGCGTGAAGCCGGTGCCGGGGAGCGAATTCGTCATTCCCTGCAAGACCCTCATCGCCGCCATCGGGCAGAAGCTCGAACGCGACGTCTTTACGGAAGCGGACGGCGTGCAATTGGATCGCCGCGGCAACATCTCCGTTACGGAAGCGTTGGCTACGTCCCGTCCCGGCGTTTTTGCGGGCGGCGACTGCGCCACCGGCCCCACGACGTTGATCGGCGGCCTCTCGCACGGCCAGCGCGCCGCCGACAGCATCGACGAATACCTCTCCCGCGGCTCCGTGGGCTTCGTGCCCCGCGTGAGAATGGGAAACCTCATCCGCGACTGCCGGCTCTTGGACGACGGCGGGCTCGAAAGCCCCCAGGTCGCCACCGTGCGCCACCCTTGTCCGCACCTTCCCATCGCGGAGCGCGAAAAGAACTTCCGCGAAGTGGACGTCACCTACGATGAAAAATCGGCCATCAAGGAGAGCGAGCGCTGCATGGCGTGCTACCGGCTCTTCGCGGTCGTCACGCCGCGCCCCATCCCCGGCAACGATCAGGAAAAGAAGCCGATTGAATTCGATACCCCGATTGACTACTCGAAGCTGGGGGTGAACTAATCATGAAAGCCTGGATCAACGAACAAGAATTCACCTTCGAAGCGGGCGAAACCGTGCTCGCGGCCGCAAAGCGCCTCGGCGTCTTCATTCCGACCCTGTGCGCGTACCTGCCCTTGGATCACACCCCCGGCACCTGCCGCCTCTGCCTCGTGGAAATCAAGACGGCCGAGGGGACGCAGATCGTCTGCGCCTGCAAGACCCCCTTGCAGGACGGCATGCGCATTCGCACGAAGACCCCGGAAGTGCGCTGGCGCCAGCGCCAGCAGATGGCCTGGATCTTCGCTGACCACGACCAGGACTGCGCAAGCTGCACTCGGTACGCGCACTGCGAATTGCAGGACCTCGCGCTTTACGTAGGGCTGCAGCACAACGGCTGCAACGGCCGCTTCAAGGCCGAGCGCCCCGTGGACATGTCCGCGAACGGCCTCGTGCGCGACGGCTCGAAGTGCGTGCGCTGCGGCCGCTGCGTCGAAGTCTGCCGCAACATTCAAGGGCTCTCCGTTCTCACGATGGACGACACTGGCACCAAGTGCGGCGTCGGCATCGCGGGCGCCGCGAAGTGGGCGGACTCCGCGAAATGCGTGCAGTGCGGCCAGTGCACGCTCGTCTGCCCGACGGGGACGCTCTCTGAAAAGGACGAGACAGACACGGCTTTGGACTGGCTGAACGACCCCGACATCAAGACCATCGTCGCCTTTGCGCCCGCCGTGCGCGTGACGCTCGGGGAAAACTACAACGCCCCCGTGGGTGAAAACGTCGAAGGCCGCCTCATCGCTGCTTTAAAGCGCATGGGCGCGGACTACGTCTGCGACGTGAACTGGGCGGCGGACGTGACGATTCTGGAAGAGGGGACCGAGCTTCTGACGCGTCTGCAGACGAAGGGCGTTCTTCCCATGATGACGAGCTGCTGCCCGGGCTGGGTGAACTTTGTGGAGAAGCTTCATCCCGAGCTCATTCCGCACCTTTCCACGACGCGGTCGCCTCAGGCGATCTTCGGATCGCTCGCGAAGTCGTGGTTTGCGAAGACCCACGGCATCGATCCCAAGAAGCTGCGCTTCATTTCAATCATGCCCTGCACGGCGAAGAAGGACGAAGTGAAGCGCCCGCAGCTCTCCCGCGACGGCCTGGCGGACACGGACCTGGTGCTCACCGTGCGCGAATTCGGGCGGCTCCTGCGCCGCGAGGCGATCGACCTCATGGCCTTGGAACCTGAAACTTTTGATTCGCCCTTCATGGCGGAAAATACGGGCGCAGGCGCCATCTTCGGCGCCACGGGCGGCGTGATGGAGGCGGCGCTGCGCACGGTGTACTTCAAGGTGACGGGGAAGGAGTTGGAAGGCATCGACTACACCCCGGTGCGCGGCATGGCGTGGTTCAAGGAGGCGGAAGTCGACCTGGGCGAAACGAAAGTGCGCATCGCCGTGGTGCACGGCCTCGCCAACGCCGAAAAGGTGGCGCAGGCCATCAAGGCGGGCGAATGCCACTTTGACTTCATCGAAGTCATGGCCTGCCCCGGCGGCTGCATCAACGGCGGCGGCACGCCCCGGCTGCACAACACCTACTTGAGCCGCAACGAAAAGCGCATGGAGGGCATTTACGCCGTGGACGCGAAGCGCGCGCTGCGCCAGAGCCACAAGAACCCCGAGGTGATTCGCCTCTACGACGAGTTCTTGGGCGAGCCCAACAGCCACAAGGCCCACGAGCTCCTGCACACGCACTACAGCGACCGGCGCTCGACGCCGCGACAGGAGACGATTCTTGACCTTTGGGACAAGCTGAAGGTGGTGTAGCTTCGCTTGCTGACTTCGAAGGCGGCCCTTCCAACGGTGGAGAGCCGCCTTTCTTTTTCCTCGCGAAGCGTGCGGCGCCCCGAAGGCCGCTAAACTGTCGGCCGTTGCGCGGCCGGCGGCCGCCGTTTTTGTCTCGATTTCATGAACTTCGTTTTGTCTGATCGCATCGCTCCCGATCTTCTTAGCTGGGGCGAAGAGCTGGCGGCCATCCGCCGCGACATTCATCGCACGCCGGAACTCGGCTTTGACACGGCCGAAACCACGGCGCGGATTGTGAAGCACCTCGCGTCCTGGGGCATTCCCTGCGACGCCCTGAAGGTGAAGGGCGGCGTCATTGCGGTGGTGGAGGGCGCCAAGCCCGGCCCCGCCGTGGCGCTTCGCGCCGACATCGACGCGCTTCCGATGCCCGACGAAACGACGAATCCCTGGCGCAGCACGCACGACGGAAAGGCGCACGCCTGCGGGCACGACGGCCACCAGACGTGGCTTCTTGGCGCGCTGCGCTGGCTCAAGGCGCACAATGACTTCGCCGGGCGCGTCATCGGCATCTTCCAGCCCGCTGAAGAAATCGCCCAGGGCGCCGACGCCGTCATCGCCTCGGGCGTTCTCGCGGACTACGACGTGAAGGAAATCTACGGCGCCCACACCGAGTCCATGCTTGAAAAAGGCGTCTTCGGCTTCAAGGCGGGGCCCCTGCAGGCGGCGTCGGACTCCTTCTGGATCACGGTGAAAGGCGTGGGCACGCACGGCGGGCGGCCGCACCTGGGCGTTGATCCCATTCCCGTGGGCGGCCAGATCATCAATGCGCTGCAGACGCTGGTTGCTCGGAAGTTGAACCCCGTGGACACGGGCGTCGTCTCCATTTGCTCGGTGAACGCCGGGAGCTTCAACACGCCCAACGTCATCCCGCCCGTGCTCACGATGAGCGGCACGGTGCGCACGTTTTCGCCCGACGCCCGCGACTTGATGGAGCGGGAGTTAAAGCGCCTCGTCACCGGCATTGCGGACGCGAACGGGTGCGCTGCGGACGTGAAGTACGTGCGCCAGTGCGCCGCGGTCATCAATCCCGAACCTCAGACACAGGCGGGGATTGATGCGGCGATCGAGCTCTACGGCGCGGATCACGTGGTGCCCGCCATGACGCCCTTCATGAGTTCCGAAGACTTTTCGGCGTACCAGCACGTCATTCCGGGGGCCATCCTGCGCGTGGGCGTGAAGGACGAAGCCCATCAGGCGACGCTTCACAGCCGCACGATGGACTTCAACGACGAAGTGCTGCCCGCCGCGGCGCAGCTCTTGGCGACCATCGCCCGAAAGCGCCTCGCGGCGCTCGCCTGACCTCGATTTTTGTTTTTAGGAGTTTTTTCATGAGCGCTGATGAATTGGCCTTGATTTGTCCCGACCGAGTCGTCGATCCGCTGGCTTGCACCGAGGAGATGAAGCGCCTGGGCGAAGAGGCCCTCCGGCAATTCGCGCTGCTGCACAACGACCTCGTCGAAGTCGCAGGCGACCGTGGCGGCCGCCGCAGCGACATCGTGCGGCGCTTTGCCCAGGAGCACGGCGCCAGTCCCCAAGCGGCGGAGCGCTACGTCTCGCAGTGGAAGCTCTGCCGCGCCGCCCGCAAAGCCTTTGACGAACGCCTGCAAGCGGGTGAAGCGCTTGAGAGAACCGCGCTTTGCGCCCGAGCGGACGAACTGCAGGCGGCGCTGCAAAAGGCGGACGCCCATGGCCTGATGGCGGTGCTCGACTTTCTCCTCGCGATCATCATGACGGCGCACGACGTCACGGATCCCTTGGAGCTCATGAAAGTTTTCGAGACGCCCAGCCGTTGGAATCCTGAGGAATGGGGGCTTTCGGTGCTCGCAGGCCTCATCGCAACCGGGCGCCTTTCCTACGAAGCCGCCCTGGCGACGCCCGTTCTTCGGAAAGCGCGGAAAGCGATTGGCCTTGAAACACCGCGGGCGCAAGCCAAGGCGAAGCGCCCGCCAGAGCCCGAACCCAAGCCGGAATCCAAGCCCGCGGCGGACGTCAAGGAAGCGGTCCAGAAAGCCGTCGGAGACGAAGACCTGCCGCTCCCGGGCGGCATTGCCTGCGCCGACGTCTTTCGGGAGCGCCCGATCACGGCCGCGGAGGTGACGTCGGTCTTGAATCGCATGGGCAAGCGCCACAAGCGCTACTTCGCGTGGATGCACAACCGGCTCGCCGCCATCATCCGCCGTTGTTTCGGCAAGCGGCCCGCCGACGTGAAGGCGGCGCTGCCCTTTGCCGAGAGCGATCCCGCCGCCGCGGCGCGCATCGAGCGGCAGTGGCAGGAGATTCTGGTGATTCGCGACGCGATGGAGCCCATGGCCCGCGTGCTGCACCCTTCCCCAGAGGAAGAGCAGCGCTACGCGCCCGAAGCCGCCATGCTTTACCATCGGCCCGAAAATGCGCCGGCCCAGCAGCTTTTGGCGCAGCTCCTGTGCCTGGCGTCCCTGGCCATGAACTTTGAGTCGCCCTTGGACATTGAGTGGGAGTTCCGCCAGGGCCGCGCCGAAGATCCCGAGGGCGACACGGAGTTCGCCGTCCACTGCGCCATGATCGCCTCGGGGTGCCTCAATCGCCTGCGGCCGCGGAAATGCTGGGAAGAAGCGAGCGGGGAGGACGAGGAGGATGACGAAGCGGATGATTCTGTGACCGACGAAGAGTTCAAGCGTCTTCTTAAAAACGCCGAGCGATGGCGCGACACGTTCTTTTTGAAGCTGCCGAAGCCGCAGCTCGTGTTCTTCATGCTCGCGCTGGGCGGGATGGTTCCTGCGCTGGAATGGTTCCACCATCATCCGGACGTCGCCGATCGCGTGGCGAAGAAAGCCGGACTACCGGACGGCATGGAGAGCAACCTCCGCCTGGCCACGGGGCACATCGCGATGCTCATCGCGACCCTCAGGGAGGAGTCCGGGCGCCTGCAACGGGAGAGGGTGGAGCTGCCGCGGCCCGCGCCCGGCCAGACGAACAACGACTTCGTGGATTCGCTTGCGGACGCCGTCTGGGATCGGTCGATGACGCTCTTTGGCATCAAAGGCAATCCCCTGGTGCAGTTCGTTCTGATGCTCAACGTGCCGATGTTCCTTTTGGAGCGCATCACCGACCGGGAGCGCAACGCCATTCACGAGACGGTGCAGCCTCCGCTTCACGAGCTGTTTCCCGTCTTCGTGCTCTTTTTCGAGCGTCTCTGCGTTCGCTTCGGCGAGACAATGCGGCAGCAGGTCGCGGAATACTGCGCCGAAAAAGAAGCCGAGGCGGCGTCTGAC
>CAVJUB010000098.1:0-8144 GCA_963652545.1 Hallella faecis
ACCAGCGTGAAGCCCGCCTGTCCTAGCTTGGACGCCTTCCTGAAGTTTTGGCTCGTCATACGAAAATTCCTTGATAGAAAGGGATTTTTGTTATTGTCATCCGATGACGCCATCATACCGCGAGTACAATCTCCCGTCCTTTGGTGAAAACGTCAACATGTCCCCTTTTCTCTACGCCGTCGGAGACCTTCAGGGATGCCTTGAAAGCCTCGAAAACCTTCTGGAAATCGTCCCGGCCGACGCCGACCTTCTCTTTGTCGGCGACCTCGTCAACCGCGGCCCGCAGTCGCTTGCCACCCTGCGCTTGGTGAAGCGCCTTTGCGACGCCGGCCGCGCCCGCACGCTCCTTGGCAACCACGACCTGCATCTTCTTGCCGTCGCCGCGGGCGCGGGGAGCGTGCACCGCAAGGACACGATCGGCGAAATTCTCACGGCGCCCGACGGCGCCGAGCTCATCGACTGGCTGCGCTGCCAGCCCCTTCTGATCGACACCCCCGACGTCGTCTTCGTGCACGCCGGGATCCCCCCGCACTGGACGCTGGAAAAAGCGAAAACGCTCGCCCTCGAAGCCGAGACCCACCTCAAGAGCGACCACTGGAAGGACTACCTTCAGAACATGTACGGCGGCACGGTGTTTCAAGACGACCTCACGGGGTCGGACCGCATGCGCGGCATCCTGAACGGCCTCACCCGCATGCGCTTCATCGGCCCCGACGGCGAGCCCGAATTCACTTTAAAGGAAGGCGCCGACAAGGCGCCCGCGGGCTTCAAGCCGTGGTTTGAATGCCGGCGCCGCGTCACGAAGACGATCTGCTTCGGACACTGGTCCACGCTGGGCCTCATCGTGCGCCCCGACCTTGTCGCAATTGACACCGGGTGCCTCTGGGGCGGAAAGCTCACCGCCGTGCGCTTTCCCGACCGCCGGCTCTTTCAGGAAACGTGCCCGCAGTGGGCGGCGCCGGGCTGCTGAAACCCGCCCGTTCGGCTGAAAGAAGCGGGAAAGACGAAGCGGCTAGAATCAGCCGCATCTGACTTTTCTCGCCGGGCGGCGGACGTCCGCGTCCGGCCGCCTTTTTCATCATGACCGAACGCACCGCAAGCGACGCCGCCCTCATCACGATCCGCGGCGCTCGGCAGAACAACCTCAAGAACCTCGACGTCGACCTGCGCACGGGAAGCCTCACCGTCATCACGGGACCGTCGGGCTCTGGGAAAAGCTCCCTCGCCTTTGACACCCTCTACGCCGAAGGCCAGCGGCGCTACGCCGAAACGTTCAGTCCGTACGCGCGCCAGTTTCTGGAGCGCAGCGACCGCCCCAAGGTGGACCGCATCGACGGCGTGCCGCCTGCGATCGCCATCAACCAAAGCGGCACGGTGCGCACCTCCCGCTCCACCGTGGGGACGATGACGGAGTTGGACGACCACCTGAAGCTTCTTTTCGCGCACGAAGCCCGGCTCTTCTGCCCCGACTGCGGCCGCGAAGTGAAGTCCCTCTCGCCCGCCGCGATGTGGGAGGACCTGAAGGCCTTCGCCAAAGACTATCCCGACGCCCGCCTCTACATTCTTTTTCCCGCGTTCGCGAAGACCGCCGAGGTGGAGAAGCTCAAGGCGCAGCTTGCGGCGCAGGGCTTCACGCACATCGAAGACGAAGTGAAGGACCGCGCCGGCACGACGCTCTGGGTCGCCGCCGACCGCTTCAAGCGTGAAAAAGTTGAAGACGCCCGCGGCATCGAAGCGATGGAAAAGGCGATGACGCTCGGTCTCGGCCCCGCCGCGGGCCGCGTGCTCGTCCGGCTCATTCCCGCCGGCGCCGACCGCGTCATCGAGCGCCGCTACGCCGCGGGGCTCACGTGCCCGGACTGCGGCACGACGTTCCGCCCCGCCAAGGCGGCGATGTTCAGCTTCAATTCGCCCGTGGGCGCCTGCCCCGAATGCCGCGGCTTCGGCCGCGTCATGGGGCTCGACTTGAAGCTCGCCATTCCTGATCCGGACAAGCCGATCGCAAGCGGCGCCATCAAGCTCTTTGCGGGACAGGCGGGCCAGGAAGCGATGAAGGACCTCGCCCAAGCCGCGGCGCTCGCAAAGCCCCGCTTTGACCTCAAGAAAACCTGGAGCGGCCTCACGGAAGCCGAGCGCACCTGGCTGCTGGAAGGCGACAAGAAATCGGGCGGCCGCTGGTACGGCGTCTACGGCTTCTGGCAGTGGCTCGAGTCCAAGAACTACAAAATGCACGTGCGCGTGATGCTCTCGCGCTTTCGCAGCTACACGACGTGCCACGCCTGCGGCGGCGCCAGACTCAAGCCCGAGGCCATGAACTGGCGCGTCGGAAGCCGCGCGGCCGCGGACGCCGCCCTCGCCGGCCCTGACGGAAAGCCCGTCGCCCGGCGCTTTGTCGGACCGTCGCTTCTGCGCATCGCCTCGCGCATCGAAGCGCAGCTGCCGGGGTTCACGCTGCACGACTTGATGCTCCTGCCCGTGAAGCGCCTCAAGGTCTTCATCGACGCGCTTGACCATGAAGTGACGGACGAAGCCGGCAAGCTCGTTCTCTCTGAAATCCGCCGGCGCCTCGTCTATCTTCTGGACGTGGGTCTTGGGTACCTGACGCTCGACCGCCAGAGCCGCACCTTGTCCGGGGGCGAAGTGCAGCGCGTCAACCTCACGACGGCGCTGGGCACGAACCTCGTCGACACGCTCTTCGTATTGGACGAACCCTCAATCGGCCTGCACCCCCGCGACATGGACCGCGTCAACGCGATCATGGAAAACCTCAAGGCCGCGGGCAACACGCTCGTGGTCGTGGAGCACGATCCGCAGGTGATGCTTTCCGCCGACCGCATTCTTGACATGGGCCCCGCCGCCGGCACGCGCGGGGGCGAAGTGGTCTTTGACGGCACGCCCGCCCAGTTGAAAAAGAGCGACACCGTCACGGGACGCTACCTCTCGGGAAAACTTTCAAGCGACGTCTGCGCCGACCGCCACCGCACGCCCGGCCGGGACACGAAGTGGCTCACGGTGAAGAACGCCCGCGCGCACAACCTGAAGCACCTCACGACGAAGATTCCGCTCGGCATGATGACCACCGTCACCGGCGTCTCGGGCTCAGGGAAGTCCACCCTTGTCGCCGACACTATCGTGCCGTGGCTCATGCGCCGCTGCGGCCAGCCCGTCACGGAAGACGCGCTTGTGGACGACATCGAGGGCGCGGACGCACTTTCCGCCGTGAACTTCGTGGACCAGAGCGAAATCGGCCGCACCTCCCGCTCTTCGCCCGCCCTCTACATCGGCGCCTTTGAAGACATCCGGCGGCTTTTTGCCAACACCCCGGCCGCCCAGGACCGCGGCTACGACAGCTCGTGGTTCAGCTTCAACTACGGCCCGGGCCGCTGCCCCGCCTGCGACGGCGCGGGCGTCGAGCGCATTGAGATGCAGTTTCTGAGCGACGTCGTGATCGAATGCTCGGAGTGCCGCGGCACGCGCTTTCGGCCGGAGACGCTTGAAATCAAGTTCAAGTTCCCGGACGAAGCGGGCGACGGGAAAAGCATCGCCGACGTGCTCGCCATGACCGCAGACGACGCCGCGGCGTACTTCGGATCGCACGACAAAACAAAGACCATCGCCCGGAAGCTGCAGCCCCTGGTGGACGTGGGGCTGGGCTACTTGACGCTCGGGCAGAGCGTCTCCTCTCTTTCGGGCGGCGAAGCGCAGCGCCTCAAATTGGCGGGCATTCTCGGCGCCCGCCGTTCGACAGGCGGGAAGCCTTCGCTCTTCGTCTTTGACGAACCCACCACCGGCCTGCACTTTTCGGACATCGCCAAACTCATCCCCTGCCTGCGCCGCCTCGTGGACGACGGCCACACCGTGCTCATCGTCGAGCACAACCTCGACATCATCGCCGCAAGCGACTGGGTGATCGATCTCGGCCCCGAAGGCGGGGATGAAGGCGGCTCGGTGGTCGCCGCCGGCACGCCCGCTGACCTCATGAAGGCCGGCAAGGGCTATACCGCCCAAGCGCTTCTTTCCTACCGCGACGCCCTCGCTGATCCCAAAAGCCGCATGAAGGGCTGGTTCACGGGCGCGATGCCCGCGATTGAAAGCCAGGCAAAGCCGCAGGGCCGGTCGCTGCAGAGCGTCTGGCGTCGCGCAAGGAAGGGGGATTTAGGCATCTTCGGCGCCCGCGAGCACAACCTCAAGGACGTCAACGTCGTCTTCCCCAAGCGCGAGCTCACGGCCGTCACGGGCGTCTCGGGCTCGGGCAAATCCACGCTCGCCTTCGGCATCGTCTTTGCGGAAGGCCAGCGCCGCTACCTGGAAAGCCTCAACGCCTACGCGCGCTCCATGATCCAGCCCCCGGCGCGCGCCGACTTCGACCGCATCGTGGGCATCTCGCCCACGGTCGCGATCGAGCAGCGCACAAGCCGCGGCGGCGGCCGCTCCACGGTCGCCACCATGACGGAGATCCTTCACTACCTGAGGCTTCTCTACCTAAAGCTCGGCGTTCAGCACTGCCCCGACTGCGGCGTGGCGGTCACAAGCCGCACGCCCGACGCCACCGCGGCGCAGATCATGCACGAGCTGCGCGGCCTCTCCGTCACCTTCACGGCCCCCGTCGTGCAGGCGCGAAAAGGCATCTACACCGAGCTCGCCGCCGACGCCGCCAAGGCAGGCGTGAAGTTCCTGCACGTGGACGGCCAGTGGGTTCCGACGGACGACTTCCCGGCCCTCGACCGCTACCGCGACCACACCATCAACTGGCCCGCGGGCGTCACGGACGTCACCCCCGAAAACGAGAAGGCCGTGCGCCATCTCATTCACGAGGCGCTCGAAAAGGGCCATGGCACGATCCGCGTCTTCTGGGGCCCGAAGTCCGGCCTCTCCCCCGAGGGCGAGCCCTTCGGGACGCGCCGGAGCGCCAAATCCGGCGACAAGATCTACTCCACCGTGCGCTCCTGCCCGCAGTGCGGCGCGAGCTTCCCGGACCTGGATCCCCGCCTCTTCTCCTACAACAACCGCCTGGGCTGGTGCGAGACCTGCCAGGGCTTCGGCACCACGGATCCGGAAGCGACCGTCGAAGACGACTTCGCCGAAGTGCGACACGAACGGACGGTCTGCCCCGACTGCCGCGGGACGCGCTTGAACCGCGTGGCGCGCAACGTCTTCTTTCACGACCTCTCAATCGGCGACGCCACCCAGTTCTCCGTGGACGAATGCCTCGCCTTCTTCCGCACCGTGAAGCTTGCGGGGCGCGAGAAGCTCATCGGCGAAGACGCCGTGAAAGAGATCGTCTCGCGATTGGAGTTCCTGCAGTCCGTGGGGCTCGGCTACCTCTCGCTCAACCGCGGCGCCCCGACCTTGTCCGGGGGCGAAAGCCAGCGCATTCGTCTCGCGGCGCAGCTGGGAAGCAACCTGCAGGGCGTCTGCTACGTTCTGGACGAACCCACCATCGGCCTGCACGCCCGCGACAACCGCCGGCTCATCCAGAGCCTCACCGCGCTGCGCGACAAAGGAAACACCGTGCTCGTCGTCGAGCATGACGAAGACACCATCCGCGCCGCCGACCACATCGTGGACATCGGCCCCGGCGCGGGCTCGCGCGGCGGCGAGCTGATCTGCGAAGGGACGCTGAAGGAGCTCATGGCGGCGAAAGCGAGCGTCACGGGCGAAATGCTGCGGCATCCCACGCCCCACCTCGGCCGCGCCCGGCGCCCCGTCACGAAGGCGACGCCCGTGCTGCGCTTCGAGGATGCGGCGCTGCACAACCTGCAACACCTGGACGTCTCAATTCCGCTCGGGCGCCTCGTCGTGCTCACCGGCATTTCGGGCTCGGGGAAATCCACGCTCGCGCACGACGTCATCGCGGCCTCCGTCGCCCGGGCGCTCGAAAGCGCCCGCGCCGGCACGACCGCGACTCCTTCAGGCTGCCGCACCATCACGGGAACGGAATACCTCGACCGGCTCCTTGAAGTGGACCAGTCCCCCATCGGCAAGACCCCGCGCTCCTGCCCCGCCACCTACGTGGAGTTCTTCAACCGCATCCGCGACATCTTCGCCAACACCAACGAAGCCAAGGCCCGCGGCTACAACGCAAGCCGCTTCTCCTTCAACACCGAAGAGGGCCGCTGCCCCGTCTGCGAGGGACAGGGGCAGGTGCGCGCCGAGATGAACTTCCTTCCTGACGTCGTGATGGAGTGCGAAGCCTGCCGCGGCATGCGCTTTGACGACGAGACGCTCGCCGTGAAGTGGCATGACAAGTCGATCGGCGAAGTGCTCTCGCTTTCCGTGGACGACGCGATCGGCCTCTTCGGCACGCAGGCGACGGTCGCGAAGCCCCTTGCGCTCATGCAGGACGTGGGGCTCGGGTACTTGAAGCTGGGGCAGCCCTCGAACACCCTCTCGGGCGGCGAAGCCCAGCGCATCAAGCTCGTCACCGAACTCGCCAAGGCCCATTCCCCGAAAGACGCCGTGCGCTTTGCGCGCGCCGCCCGCACGCTCTACATCCTGGACGAGCCCACCGTAGGCCTTCACATGGCGGACGTCGCCCGGCTCATCGCCGTGCTGCACCGGCTCGTGGACGCCGGCAACACCGTGCTCGTCGTTGAACACAACCTCGACGTCATTGCGGAAGCCGACTGCATCATCGATCTCGGCCCCGAAGGCGGCCCTGCGGGCGGCCGCATTGTGGCGCAGGGCGACGCCGCACACGTCGCCGCAGCCGGCACCGCCACGGGCGACATCCTGAAAACCTTCCTCGCGGATCACGCGCCCCGTCAAGAAGAAAAGGCAGCGCTTGAAGCCGCGGCCGCGGAAAGCGCCGAGGCCGCCCGCCGGTTCGATGAAGCGGCTGACAGCCGAGCCGCCGCCCGTCAGACTCGACGCACGACGGCCGCCAAAGACGCCGGTGCCGCCGACGCCCCCAAGCCCCGGAAAAGGAAACCCAAGAATGCCGAAAAATGACTCCCCCTTGAAGCGCTGCCGCGTGGGCGGCGCCGTCCGCGACCGCCTGCTGCGGGCGATGGGCTATGACATTCCCGCGGGCGACGTGGACTGGGTCGTGACGGGCGAAACGCCCGAAAGCATGGTGCGCCGCGGCTTTCTGCCCGTCGGCGCCGACTTTCCCGTCTTTCTGCACCCCGTGACGCACGAGGAGCACGCCCTCGCGCGCACCGAGCGCAAGACCGCCGCGGGCTATCACGGCTTTCAGTTCTACGCCGCCCCCGACGTCACCTTGGAAGAGGACCTGCGCCGGCGCGATCTCACCGTAAACGCCATGGCGGAGACGGACGAGGGCGACATCGTCGATCCCTACGGCGGCCAACAAGACCTCGAACATCGCGTGCTGCGGCACGTGAGCGAAGCCTTTGCCGAAGACCCGGTGCGCATTCTTCGCACCGCCCGCTTTGCGGCGAAATTGGCGGACTTCTCCGTCGCTCCCGAGACGATGCGCCTCATGCAGACGATGGTGGAAAACGGCGAAGCCGACGCTCTCGTCGCCGAACGCGTCTGGGCGGAGTTCAAGAAGGGACTCAAGGAAAAGCGGCCCGACAAGATGGTTGACGTCCTCATCGCCTGCGGCCTCTGGGCGCGGCTTTTTGCTGACGTTGTCTGGAATGATGAAAAACGTACGGCGCTTCTGCGGGCGGTTGAGGCCGGCGCGTCCGTCCCCGTGCGGGCGGTGATTCTCTTCACGAATCCCGGTGACCAGGAGTCTGCGGTGCGCTCGCGCCTTGCGGCCCTCAAGGCCTCCGCCGATGTCATCGATCTTGCGGTGCTTTTCGTGCGCATCGCGCCTCGGCTCGCGGCGCCCGGCACGGTGTCCGACCGCGCAGCAACCTTGGAGCAAAGCGACGTGCTCCGGCGCCCCGAGCGCTTTGCGCTGTGCCTTGACGCGGTGAGCGCCGCCTGCCCCGGCTTTCCGCGGGAAGCGTGGGAGCGAGACGCCGCCCGGTGGACGTCAGTCAACGCAGGACAGATTGCTGGCGAAGCCGCACGAGAGGGGAAGAAGAACGAAATCGCCGCCCGCATTCGCGCGGCGCGGGAGGCGGCGATCGCAGCGGCGTAGTTGCTTTGGCTCGCCGGCCGAGGTGTTGCTTTTCTACAACACGATTCGGATTTTGAGGCGTCTTTTTCTTGAAATTTACTAGGGTTTA
>CAVJUB010000099.1:0-8100 GCA_963652545.1 Hallella faecis
ACCAGCTCGTGAAGACCGCCGGCATTTTCTTTCTCTTCTATCTGGGCTGGAAGCGTTGGAGAGCACCCGCCTCATCAACCGCGCTTCCGCCGTCGCCTTCTGGGCCATTGCGCTCTGGCTGCTCGCCTCTGTCGCCGCGGACGCGCTCGCCTGAGCGCCGCCCGACGGCCAGAAAAACGCGGCGGCCTCCGCTCAGGAAGACGCCGCGCCTTTCACAAATTCCTCTCCGTCAAGCGCTCTTGACGTACTTCTCCATGATCTCAGCGATCTTGGGCTGGATCACGGGCTTCGTGAGAAAGTCATTCATCCCGGCCGCCTTCGCCGCCGCGATGTCGTCGGCGAAAGCGTTCGCCGACAGCGCGATGATCGGAACGTTCGCATCGCGGCGCCCCGAGGCGCGGATCGCCTGCGCCGCCTGACAGCCCGAAATCCCCGGCATCTGAATGTCCATGATGATGAGCGAAAAGCGGCCGATCGGCGACGAGATGAACTGATGCACCGCCTCTTCACCGTGCGTCACGGCCACAGGCTCTGCGCCCGTCATGCGCACAAATTCGGTGGCGATTTCAAGATTGAGCTCGTTATCGTCCACCACCATCACGACCGGCGTGTCGTCCGCCGGCGCTTCCGCTGAAGCCGTCTCAGAAACAGCCGCCTTTTTGACGGACACATCCTGCATCGCCTCAACGGCCGGCTCATCCGCGAGCTTCAGCTCGCACGTGAAGACGCAGCGCGTGCCTTCGCCCAGACGGCTCGTGATCTTGAGCGAGCCGCCCAACTGCCGCACCACGCTGTCGGCGATCGCCAGCCCCAGGCCCGTTCCGTCAATATGCTTCTGCTTAACTTCCGGCGCGCGGGCAAACGGCTCAAAGAGCCTCGCCTGGAAGTCTTCGCTGATGCCGATGCCGGTGTCCTGCACCACGAATTCAAAAAGCGCCGTCTGGGGACTCGATGACGCCCGCTCAGTCACGGACACCGTCACCGCGCCGCCCGACGGAGTGTACTTCACGGCGTTCTCCGTCAGATTTCCCAGCACGCAATGAAGCTTTCCGACGTTCGCCGTCACCCGCTCGTGACGCAGGCCGTCCGTCTGCAGCCGCAGCGTGAGCCGACGCGTCGACGCCTGCACGGTGAACACGCCGATGATGTTTTCAAGCATCACCTTCAAGCTGACTTCCGCTGCTTTCGCCGCCTCGTCCCCGGCGTCGATCTTGGAGAGACTCAGGATGCCGTTCAAAAGCGTCGTGAGATGCCGCCCCGACTCTTCGATCTTGGAAAGCGCCGACGCGAGCTTTTCAGGATCGTTCTGAGACGCCTGCGCAATCGCCGTCATCCCAAGAATGCCGTTCAAGGGCGTGCGAATGTCATGCGACATGCTCGAAAGGAACTCCGCCTTCGCCGCGCTCGCCGCCTTCACCGCCGCGAGCGCGTCCTTCAGCGCCGTGCGGCTCTTCGCCTCGCGCTCCACGATCGCTGTGACGTCGCGGTGGTAGCCCTTGAAGCGAACGCCTTCGGTGAAACTCTTGTCCTTCACGCCGCCGCAGCGCACCCAGATCCAGCCCTTGGCGCTCTGCCAGCGGTAGGTGACCTCCATGCGGCCCGTCTCTTCGAGCACCTTGTCGGCGTCCGCCAAAAGCGCCAGATCCTCGGGATGCACCTTTTCAAGCCACGCCTCATGACACGCTTCGGGCGTCACATCCTCCTCCGCCTCCACGAGCCGCTTCATCGTCGCGTCGGCGATCATGCGCGCGGGCCGCCCAGGAAGCTTCTCCACGGTGTAGATGCCGACACCAATGCCGCTCATGAGATCCTCGAGCTCATGGTGCATGCCGGGACTGGCGCGCCGGGCAAGCACCTCAGGCGTCTCGTCGCGCCAGCAGACCACGACGTGATCCGGCTGTGTGCCGCCGTCCGAAGCGCAGGCGATCACCTGGCTGCGCACCCAGCCGTCAGCGCCGTCCATGAGCACGTGCGACACGAAGCTGTGCTCGCGCCGTCCCTCGGCGAACTCGCGGCGAATGAAGTCGGCGTCCAAGCCGCGGCGCGCCTCCGCCTCACTTTCGGGCTGCACGACTTGGAGCAGGCACGCTTCCACCAGGTCGCTCCACTGCGGATGCGCCGCCGCCACTTTCTTCAGCGCCCCCTCCGCCTTGAAGCAGTGATAGCCGCCCGTCTCCAAATTGACGTAGAACTCGCCGAAGTTCTTTTCCGTGATGGCGTCGTGAAACGCCGCGAAGAGGTCTCGCTCGTGCTCGGCCGCCTCCACGTCGCGCCGCAGCGACTCATACGAGTCCACGGGATTGGCCACCCCGATGATGCGGCGCGCGGCGCCGTCTTCACCGCGAAGCACGCTCACGCGGGAGGCGAGCGTGCAGTAGTCGCCGCGGCGATTCTGAATGCGAAACTCCTCGCTGTACTGCGGCTGCAGGTATTCGCCCTGAAGGAGCGCCTTCCAGAGCGCGGTGAGTCGCTGGCGGTCGGCTTCATGCACCCAGTCGATCCAGGCCGAAGGATTGTCCTTCAGAGCCTCTGCCTTCGCGCCGAAGAACCGGTACATGCCGTTGCTCCAGCGCACGACGGGCTCGTCGCGCCCCTCAAAGTCCACCGTGTAGGCGATGGGATCCGCGAGATCCACTTCGTGGCCGTTGGCGCGAACGGAAATCACCCAGCCGGGCGCGCCTTCCGAGGACGTCGCGGAGAGCCGGTACTCCGTCACCGGCACGACGCTCCCATTTCTGTGGCGAAGCCGGTAGTGCCGGGCGCCGCCCGTATTGCGAAAGGCTTCGCTTGCGAGAAGCGGCCGGTCGCGGGGATCGATGAGATTCAAGTAGCTTCCGCCCGTCGCCGCGAGCAGCGACTCCTCGGTGTGGCCGACCAGCGCCAGAAAGAACTCGCTCACAAAGTGAATCGTGAAGCCCTCGTCAAAGCGGCCGCCCGCCACGCCCACCGCCTGATTGAGCGACAAGACGGCGCGAATGCACTCCTGCTGGTCGTCGGAAAGCTTGACGTCCCGCAGGTTCATGAAAAACAGCCGGGCGCGATGCAGCAGTTCAATGGACACGATTCCCTCCGCCTTTGTCTTCAGTTTTTGTTTTAGTTTTTGTCCGCCTCGGAGAGCTTCGAATCGTGCGGCCATCCCGAAGCGCCTGAGGAAAAGTTCGAATTAGAACCCGTTCGCAAGGCGGCATTTTCGCATTGTATCAGTCTCGATTTGGCGCTCCTTTTCCACAGAAGTTCCGATCAACCGCCGTTCTCGATAGAATTGCCCGCATTCTGTGTTTTTCCCCGCGCCTCCCATGCTTCGCCGGTTGCTTGTCGCCCTTGCCGCTCTTCCGCTGGCCGCGTTCGCGTCCATCCACGCGGCGCCCGCCGCAGCCGACGCCGAGAAGCTCGATGCCTACACCGCCGCGAGCCGTTTCATTCCGGGCGTGCCGATCTTTCGGGACGATCCCCGTCCCGTGATTTCGATCGCCATCGCGGACACGCTCGTCAACCCGTACGACATCCTCTCGCTGCGACAGACCATTCGCCGCGTGTCCGAGCTCCTCCCTGACTACCGTCTGCACACGATCACGATCACCGCGGCCGAACCCGTGCAGTCGCTCTCGAGCGCCAAGCCCGACTTTCTCTTTGCGCCCGCCGACTTTGTCGCCGTCGCCTCCCGCGCCTACCGGCTCAACCTCTCGCGCATCGCCACGCGGCAGACGCCCGAAGCGGCGAGCCCCGCGCACTCCGTGGGCGCCGCGATCGTCGTGCGCAGCGACAGCCCGTACGAAAAGCTCGAGGACCTCAAGGACCGGCGCGCAGCGACGGGGCTGCCCTCCGCGGTGGACGGATGGCTCGCGGCCCTGAAGGAGATTCAGGACGCAGGCTTTGACGAAACACGCTTTTTCAAGTCGGTGGACTATCGCAACAACGCCTACCCCGACGTCGTCTCGTCGCTGCTCTCGGGGAAAACGGACGTTGGGATCCTGCCCGCCTGCCTCCTTGAATCGCTCGAAGCGCGGGGACTCGCGGACACCGGCGCCCTGCGCGTCATCAACCTTCGGGACGAAGGGCTTGCCTGTCGGCACTCCACGGCGCTCTACCCCGACTTGAGCCTTCTCGCGCTTTCCTACGCCAACGAAAAGAAGGTGCGCGACATGACGATCGCCCTCTTGCAGCTCTCAGAAGAAAACGGCGTGCGCTGGCTCACGAACGTCCCGCACGGCGAAGTGCTCTCGCTTTTTGAGTCGCTTGCCGTGGGGCCCTTCAGCTACCTGCGGGAGAATCGCTTTGAAAACCTCATCGAGCAATACCGAACGGAGATTCTCACGGCGCTCGCGGCGCTTCTTCTGCTCATCCTCAATGAATTCCGCCTGCACGGCCTCGTGAAGCGCCGCACGGCGCAGCTCACGCGCTCAATGGCGGAGAAAAACCGCATTCAGGAAGAGGCGGCGCAGTCGCGCCTGCAGCTCGCGGTCTTTGAACGACGCAGCCTCGTGCAGCAGATGTCGGGCATGATCGCTCACGAGATCAACGCCCCCGTGGGCGCCATCCGCTCCTACGCCGCCGTGCTCAAGATGCAGTCGGCAGGGGGACAGCCGGCGGACGCGGGACTCGTCAGCAAAGTGACGGGCGCCATCGACAAGGAGGCTTCGCGCATTGCTGGCATCATCGCCCGCGTCCGCGCCTACGCCAAGAGCAGCATGCCGCAGCAGGCGCCCTGCGACCTCTCACCCGTCATTCGGCGCAGCATCGCGGCCCTGATGGCGGAGCGCCCCGAAGGCAAGCGCCCGCGCGTCAATTACTCGCCCGCCGTCCCCGCCGCCTTCGTCACGGGAAACGCCCTCGAACTCGAGATTCTCTTTCTCAATCTCATGCGAAACGGCGCGAACGCCCTCGCCGCGGACGGCCTGCCCGAAGGCCTCATCACCTGCACGCTCTTTGCAGCGCAGGACGGCCGCTGGAAAGTCGTGATCACCAATCACGGCAAGCCCGTTTCGAGCGAAGTGATCACTCACTTGAACAACAAGAGCGCCGCCATCGAAGCCTCGGCCTCCGCCTACGGGGGCCTGGGGCTCGGGCTCACCATCTGCCGCGGCATCGCCGACAGCCACGGCGCGTCGCTGCGGTTTGAGCGCGCCGCCGAAGGCAGCGTCTCCGCCGTGGTGGAGATGGAAGCGCTCGCTCACCAAAACAACAAAGACCAACAAGCCACCAAGGAGAAGACTTCATGACCATCAACCGCCCGCTCATCCGGCTCGTGGACGACGATGACGACTACCGCGCGAGCCAGGCGTTCCTGCTCGGCACGCTCGGCATGGAGCTGAGAGACTGGGGAAGCGCCGCCGCGTTTCTCGAAGAGGACGACTTGAAGCGCCCGGGCTGCCTTGTTCTCGACATCCGCATGCCCGACATGACGGGGCTTGAGGTGCAGCAGGAGCTTGTGAAGCGCGACGCAAAGCTCCCCATCATCTTTCTCACGGGGCACGGCGACGTGACGACCGCCGTGCGAACGCTCACGCACGGCGCCGCGGACTTCATCGAAAAGAACGATGATCCGATGCGGCTCGTGGAAGCCGTGAAGAAAGCGGTCGCTCACTCACTCGCCGCCTTTGAAGTCACGACGGAAGCCGAGAAGAAGCGCGCGCTTTTTGCCACGCTCACGCCCCGCGAACAGGAAATTCTGAAGCTCGCCGCCCGAGGACTTGCGAACAAAGACATCGCCGACGAGCTCGGCATCGGCGTCGTCACGGTGAAGATGCACCGCGGCAACGCCTTCGCCAAAATTGAAGCGCAGGGAGCGCTTGAAGCCTACAAGTGGCTTGAGTCCGCAGGGCTCGCCGGAGACGAGTCGTGACAAGCCGCCGCACGCTCCTCGCGGCGGCCGCCGCAGCGGGCGTCTGCCCTGCGTTCGCCGCCGTCTCCGACGTCTGGGACGTCCTCGTGATCGGCGCGGGGATTTCGGGGCTGCGCGCGGCCGTCGCCGCCAAAGCCGCAGGCGCCAAGCGCATCCTCATTTTGGAAAAGGGGCCGCTCGTCGGCGGCCACGCCCTCTATTCGAGCGGCACCATCGCCGCCGTGGCGCCGTGGCGCTCGCACGAAACGGACGGCTTTCAAGATTCCGTCGAGCTTTTTGTGAGAGACGCCCTCGCCACGGGCGGCAACACGGGCGACCCCAAGCGCCTTGAAGCCATCGCCCGGGGCTCCGCCGAGGAACTTGACTGGCTCGAGTCGCTCGGCGTCTTTTTCGGCGAGCCCTTCACCGCCGCCTCCGGCCTGCAGCCCCGCTGCTTTTCGATGCCCGGCAATCTCGCCGGCCGCAGCTACACCATCGCCGCCGCCGGCGCCGTCCATGACCTGGGCATTCCCGTGAAGATGAACACGCGGGCGCTGCATCTCATCGCCGGCCCCGACCTCTGGATCGTCACGACGGGCGACACTCGCGCCCCCGCCGGACCTCGGGAAGCCTTCCACGCCCGCGCCGTCGTCATCGCAACCGGGGGCTACACCGCCAACGTGCCGCTTCGATGCCTCGCGGACCACCGCCTCACGATCGACATTCACACCACCGCCAACCCCACCGGAAGCGTCTGGGACGGCGCCGACGGCGACGGCCTCGCGCTCGCGCAGGAAGCGGGCGGAGACGTCACGACCGGCAGCCGCGTGCAGACGATGCCCTACTGGGGCGGGCGGCTCCTTGACTACGCCGGCGCCGACATCTACCTCACGGACGAAGGCGAGCGCTTCATCGACGAAACGCGCCGCTGGAACGAAATCACGGACGCCATTCTGTCGCTTCCCGACCGGCACTGCTGGGTCGTGACGGACTCAAAGTCCTTCAAGGGAGCGACGCTCGGCCTGAAGCTCATCAACCGCATCGTGCGAAAGTCCGACACCATCGAAGCCATGGCGCACGGCATGAACGTCTCCGCCGCCACGCTCAAGGAAACGCTGCGGCAGTACAACCAGGCGGTTTTGGACGGCATCGATCTTCGGACGGGAAAAACGCAGTTCGCGCAGACGATCGACCGCCCCCCCTTTTACTGGGGGCGCGAAACGATCTACGTGCACACGACGCTGGACGGCATCCGCACGGACGAGCGCGCCCGCGTGCTCACGAAAGACGGCGATCCCGTCCCGCGGCTCTTCGCCTCGGGCGAAACCGTGGGCGGCATCTTCGGCCGGGAACGCTTGAGCGGCGGCTCCCTCGTCAACTGCCTCGTGATGGGACGGATTGCGGGAACGGAGGCTGCTTGCTGCGGCGCTTGAGGCCGAAGTAGCCCTTGAAGACCCAGAACTTGCGCAGGCGGTTCATTTTTTCGAGCAGCGCGCGCCGTGCGGCGCCCATCGCCTCCGGCTGATACGCCGCCCACTTCTTCATGACGCCCCGAAGATCAAGCGCTTCGAGCCAGCGCGCCACGCAGCGCGGCACATGATCCGTCAGAACCGCGGACTGAAAGTCGATGATGCCGGGGCGCCCCTCAGGATCCATGATGATGTTTGTCATGCTGCTGATGTCGAGATGCACGACGCCCGCCCAGTGCATGCGCCGCACCAACGTCTCCAACTCCTTCAGAAACTCCACTGTGATTCGTTCGCGCGAAACGTTCTGCAGGGACTCCCCCGGCAGAAATTCCGTCGCCATGGCGGCGCTGTCCACGCGGAAAGCCGCGGGCGACATGCCCGAAATGCCTTCGAGGCGATTCAACACCTTGACTTCATGCCGAAGCAGAAGGCGCGCCACGAGGCGCACGTAAAAAGGACGGTCCGCAAAATCCTTCACCGTCCACTCCCGTCCCGCGAGGTCAACCCGATACACCCGGGCATTGAAGAGCCGGCCGTTTCGAAGCAAGCGGGTCCGTCCCGCCTCCTCCTGCGCCGTCAGCTCGGCACGCGCAAAAAAAGCTTCCTTTGTCATCCGACACCAAGAACGAGGCGCGCAGGCCGCACGCCCATGTTCATCATATGCGGCTCGCCGGGTCCGGGCGGCCGCCTCCTTTTTTCAAAAGACTGAATCTTCGTTCAGTTTTCTGCGACGGGCGAGTATATCGAATGGCGGAGGAATCACCACCTCCGTCAGTCTAGACCGACCGAATTACACCCATGGAGTTAGTT
>CAVJUB010000100.1:0-7995 GCA_963652545.1 Hallella faecis
GCGAAATTTGCGGCTTTCGTATCAACTTTGTAACACAGCCTTCCCAAGCCGCTCCTCCTTCTCTACACTCGCTTCATCGATGCCGAGACGCGCGCGTCCCGGGGAATTTGGGTTTTTAGACAGAGACGAAGATGAAGCGACAGTGGTTCCCCGCCGCCCGGGCCGCGGCCTTGCCAACCTTTTTCCGCCGCCTTTTCAAGCAGCTCGCCCGCGCCGGCGGCGGCCTCGTTCGACGACTGGCCGTCCTGCAGCCGGCGCCCGCCGCGCCGCTTCTTCCCGCGCCCGATCTTGCGGACGCCGCCAGCCCCGCTTCGCCCCTTCATGCGATTCATGAACCGCCTCGGGCCGCCTTCACGAGCGCCGACCAGTCGGAGGCGGTGAGATCCGAAGACGCCTTCGAGCCCGCGGCCGCGATGGCGGATCGCAGCGTCTCGTCCTGGGACGCCCTCTCCCTCACGGACTGCTGCAGCGATCCGGCGCTCTGGTAGCCGACGCCCGCCAAAAACGCATTGACAAGCGCGTAGTTCGTCGACGCGTTGTCCGCGCGGTACGCCTCGCGGGCGACCATCAGGAGCCCGCGGCGAAAGGCCGCTTCATCCGCCGCGCTGGCGCGCCTGGCATCCACCGCATCCGCCGTCTTCGCAAACACCGCTTCCGTGAGCGCCGCGCCCTCCGGGGCGCCTTCGGCGGACTGACGGGCGGCCTGCGCCGCTTTTCGAGCCCCCGCCCCGGCGCTCGCCGCCTGCGCTCGGAAGGCCGTGCGATCCGCGGCCAGCCGGCGGCGGGCGTTTTCCACGGCGTCCGCCGAATGCCCGGCGGGCGACGTCATGGCGCCAGGGCCGAAGGCTTCGCCCGAAGCCGCCTCGCCCTCGCGCTGCAGCTGATGGTCTGCGGCGAGCGCCGCGCGGCCCGAGCCTTCGTTCAGAGCCCGCAAGGCGCCTTCAGCGGATCCGAAGCGCCGCACCGCCGCGCGCATGAGGTCCGGGGACTCGTCCACCGTCGTCGCGACGCGCCCCGCGCGGGCTTCGCCCACGGAGGACGACACCGAGGCGGAGTCGGTGACGGACGAGGCGGCGTCCGTCATCGCCGTGCGCTGCTTGGAAAGGCTCTGCACGAAGTCCGCCGCCGTCTGCCGCACCGCAGCATCCGAATGCGTCGCCGCAAT
The DNA here is from genome assembly GCA_963652545.1 of Hallella faecis. Taxonomy (GTDB): domain Bacteria; phylum Pseudomonadota; class Gammaproteobacteria; order Burkholderiales; family Burkholderiaceae_F; genus Duodenibacillus. The sequence goes on from CAVJUB010000100.1 coordinate 1,166, forward strand.
CCGCGCCGCCGCGTCCTTCACGGTCTGGTACGCCTCGCGGCTTTCCAAGGAACCCGCGGCCGCCGTGCGGCCCGTCGCCTGATCGATGAGGGTCTGGGCGTCGCTCGCCTGCACCGCGCCCCGCACGCCCAGGGACGGAAGCCCCGGCGCCGCCGCAGGCGCGCGTCCCGCGGTCTTTCCGGCCGTCGCCGACATCGCCGCAAGCGTCGCGGGCGTCGCCGCCGCGCCGGTGAAGAGCATCGAAGATGATTCCGGCGCATTGGCTTCTCCCGGCGCTGTTTCCGATGACGATCCCATCGCCGGCAGACGGAATCCTGCGGACCAGCTTCCCTGCGACTGCACCGTGGTGCCTTCGCTGACCTGATTCATCCGCGCCCAGTCGGCGCCCTGCGTGACGGACACCGCCGAGCCCGCTGACGCCGTCTGCGACCAGACGCCCCCGTGCGCCACCGATTCCGCCACCGCCTCGTTCAAGGCCCGGCTGAACGCGCGTCTCGCTGACGCGGCGTCCCCGGCGGACAAAGCGTCCGTGAGCCGCGCGCTTTCGGTGGTCGCGCCGGAAAAGCCCGAGGCGTAGTCCGTCGCCTGCCGCCGGTCGAACCCTTCGCTTGCGGCTGCGGAGACGCCGAGATTGACGCCCGTGCGCGAGAGTCCGGTGAGTTCGCCGCCTTCGGCGCGCGTCGCGACGCCCCAGGCGGACTGGGTGGCGACCGAAGACGACTGCACGGCGCGCACGGAGGCGTCCGACTTGTTGGCGTTCACGCTGTTGGCGGAGACGTTCCCAAGGCTCACGTTTCCCTGAGAGATGTTTCCCGCCGCCAAGGCCGCGCCCTGGCTCTGGGCCGCAGACTGCGCGGGCGCCACGAGCCCCGACGTCATGGAGCCGATCGCCATCGCGCCGCCGCAGACCACCATGTAGCAAACCATCGGGACCGACAGCATCAAGGCGCCCGCCACCGCCTGCGCGCTCGCGCCCGTCTCGCGAATGACGGCCGCGGCTTCGAGCGAGTCCGCCCCGTAGGCCTCGATCAAGGCGCCGAAGACGCCGGCGTCGCGCGAGACCATGAGAAAGTTGACGAGCGACGCGGCGCAAGGCCAGAGCTCCAGGGCCGCGAGCACCATGAGCCAGCTCTTCACGACGCGCCCCAGGGCGTGGCCGGAGACGAGCGCGAGCAGCACCACGACAGGAAAGAGGCCGATCACCACGATTTCGAGACTGTTCCTCACTTTCGGAAGAAACTCCGCGCCCAGCTTCGCCATCGTGCGGTAATTGATTTCGCTCGCCAAGTTGCCCTGGGCCTTCGAGAGCCCCACGGCAAGCGCGAGGGTCGGATCCCCCTCGCCCGCCGCCCGCGCCGCGGCGCTCGTGACGGTGGTCATGACCACGGCGTGCCGCAGGCTTGCGTCCAAGGCACGCGAAACGCCGTAAAGAAGACTCTCCGCCTCCGGCACCGACTGTGCGAGAACGCCCGAGGGGTCGGCGACGTCGGGGGCGAGCTTCGCGCCCAGGATCTTCTTCAAGGCGGGAAGCTCCACCTTTTCCAGCGTCTCCGCGAGCGTCTTCATCGCCGCGGGGCAGTAGGCCACGGTGCCGTCGGGAAGAGCCGCCGCGCGGGCGGGATTCACCCAGCCGTCGGCGGACACGGTCGCCCACAGGTCGCCGCTTTTCAAAAGCGCCGCCGCCTTCGCGCGGTCCGTGACCACCTCCGGAATGAAGCAGGCGGACGCCACGGCGGCGAGAAGATTTCGCGCCTCGGTCGTGACGGGCCCCGCGGCCTTCAAGGCTTCCGCAACGCGCTCGGGGTAGACCGCCCCGAAGCGCGTGAAGCGGGCGGAGGCGACGGGGACGAACGCTGATTCATACCCTTCTGCAAGCCACGTCCCCAAAGCGCTTGCGACCGACGCCGTGAAGGCGACCCCAAGCGGCACGTTGTCCACGACGTACACGGACTCCGAGCGGTTGTCTTCGATCACGACGCTTGCTGTGGGGACGGCGCAGGCAAACCAGAAGAGCACCGCGGACGCGAAGTACGGGATCGCTGAGCGGCCGTCCGCGCGCACGGAGCCCGCGGCGAGCACCACGATGAAGCCGCAGGTGACGAGCAGCGCGGCGACGAGAACGTAGTCCCCCTGCCCCGTCACCCAGACGATGCCTTCAAAGAGGTCGCGGACCTGCTCGGCGTTGCCGAGCGCGTGAAAAGTGAATTCCGCCATGCGCTCTCCTTACTTGAGGCTCGCGGGCATCGTCTGCTGCAGGGCCGCGGCGCCGTTCGTCTTCAGGCTGCGCTCGATGTGTTCGAGCTGCTGCAGCACCCCTGAAGCCCTCGCCATCGACTGCGACAGCCGGTCCGTGCGCTCGTAGAGCCGCGTTTCGACGTCCGTCAACGCCGCCTGCAGCCCCTTCACGTGCCGCGCGTGCTCGGCGGAGAGGCCGCCCGCGGCGCTGGACGCAAGCACCGTGCGCAGGTCGCCCGCGAGCCCCTCCACCGCCCGCGCCACCGCTTCGTAGGCCGCGGCCTCGGCGTAGACGGCGACGAGGTCGTCGGCGATCCCTTCGTAAAGGGACACCGAGGCGAGGTTCAGCACCCGCAGCATCGGCACGGAGGAAAGGCCCGTCAAGAGGTACAGGTCGTCCGCCGTCACGAGGCTCGGATCGCGCTTTTTCAAGGCCGTGAGGTAGTTCTTCGCCGCCTTCTTCATTTCGTCCGCAAGCGACAGGTCGCTCATCGCGGTCTGGGTCACCTCGAGGCACCGCTTCTCCTCGGCGCATTTGAGCCGCACCGCCCCCGCGCCCTCGCGCACTTCGCCAAAAAGCACGGGGAGAAGATCCGTCCCCGCAATTTCCTGCGCGACGATCACCGCGTCCTCCCCCTCGCCCTCCTTCGTGAAGATCGTTGTGCCGACGAGAGTCATCATGACTTCTCGCAGCTCGCGCTGAATGGCGGTGGCCCCCGAGAGCGTTCCGCTCTTTAAAAGCGACCACGTGAGGTTGATTTCCGCCGCGTCCACGACGTTGCCGCTGCTGTCCTTGCGCACGGGCGCTTCGTCAATCGCCTTGCCGCCGTTGCCGCGCACCGCGGCGTCCGCGGCGGACTGATCCGACACCGCCCCCGAGCTGCGAAGGGCGTTCTTGGCGCCTTCGGCGGCGCGCCGGATGTGCTCGGCGGCCCCCGTGGTTTCCAGAAGCGCCTGCGCCGCCTGGCAGCTGTCCGTGTAGCGGTTCGTGTAAGAGCGGATCAAGTCGGCGTAGCGGCTCACCTGCTCGTTCAAGTCGGGCGCCATGGTTTGCAAAGCCAGCTGAAACGCAAGCCCGGGAAGCGCCGTCCCCACGCCCCGCAGAAAGGAAAGGAACTCGTCGCGGCTCGGGATGGAGAAGGCCCCGAGGAAAAGGTCGATGCCGCCGCAGCCTGCCTTGAGACTCGGAGGCGTCACCGAAAACGGCACGAACTCGCGCCGCGGCTGCCGCCACACGAAGCCCCCGCCCGTGACGGTGTTCAAAGCCCCCGACTCGCGGATGCCCGCGGCGGTGACGTTGGCGTTCGCCTTGGCGTCTTCGTAGAAGTCCGCGACAAAGCCCGCGTGCGCGGCGGGCGCCGCGAGAGCGGCGAAAAGCAAAAGGAGGACGGGCTTCATGGCTGAGGCTCCTCAAAGTGGATTGGTTCAGAGAAATTCAAAGGCAGCGCCCGCGGCACGACGGGATCGTCCGCGCCCGCCGCCCGCACGGCGCGCCGCGCGAGCTCCGCGACGTCTGCGACGCCCGTGGCGATGAGGCGGGCTTTGGCGAGATCGGGCTCGGCGCGGTTCACCATCACAAGCGCCGGAAAGACGGCAAGCCCTCCGGCCGCGACGCGGTGCAGCCCCGCGTCGGGCTTCACGACAAGGGGATCGTCGGAGGCCATCGCCGGGCCCTTGCCGACCGCGGCCACCACGAGCTCCATCCCGTAGAGCGCCGCAAAGCGCTCGACCAAGGGAAGCATCAGCGCCGAAAGACGCCCGTCGTCCGCAAAGAAGAGAAGCCCCCAGTCGCGCCCCAGAAGCGCCGCCGCTTCCGCCGTGCGCCGCTCGTCGTCGCGCGCCAAGGCAGTCGACGCCGCATTCACCGTCGGGTGCTGCGCCGTCCAGTCCCACTGCGGGTGCGTGAGAAGCACCTCGCGCCAGCCCGCGGCAAAGCGCGCCGCCTTTTCGTTCACGAAGGCGTTCACTTCAAGGTAGGCCGCGATCGTCGCTTCAGTGGGGTTCATCACCGCGGCGTTGAGCCGCCGCGTGCGCTCCGCCTGCAGGGCTTCAACGGTTTCCAGGCTCTCCAAAGGCGCGGGCTTTGCAGCAGCCGGCGCCCCGGGCTTTTCCGCCTTCGCCCGCTCGCCGTAGTAGAGAAAGGGCCGCTCGGGCGCGCGCCACACGTCCTGCCGCCAGAAGTCGGCGGCCGCCGCGGGAAGCGCGAGGCCCGCGAGCAAAAGAATGCCCAGCCGCTTCATCGTTCACCTCCGGTCAAGACGAGGCTCGTCGCCTCGACGCAGCCCGAGGAAAGGTCGCCCGCGCCGCACTTTCCCGTAAACGGCGTGAGCTCCTGGTACTGCGCGTCAGGGTTTGCAGCCGTATCCGCGACGCGACTTTGCGCGCGGGCGGCGGTCGCGGTGGAGTCCACGGTCTTCGCGGCCTCCTGCGCCATCTCGGCGATCACAGGCGTGAGATCCATCTTGGAAAAATCGAGCGCCTGAAATTCCTCGATCGTGAAGCCGCGGCAAGCAGGCGCTTCGGGCGTGCCCCAGCCGATCCCCAATTGCTTCCTGCCTTCGGTCTGCACGACGAGCGCGAGGCGCGAGTTGAAGCAGCACCACGACTCCTGCTTCTCAAGGCACGACGCCCCGCCCTTCTTGCGGCAGTAGCTTCCCACGTAGTGGCAGAGGTTCTGGCTGCGCCTCAGGGCGTGCATCCGGTCGGCGTCCGTGCAGGAGAAGTACTCGGCCGCCATCTTGGTCGCCAGCGAAAAAAGAAGCGACCCCGGCGAAAAGGAGAGCGTCAAGGAGCCCCCCGACATCGAAGCCGTCACCCCATACATCGAAAAAGACGGGTTGTAGACGCCGCTTCCGGCGTCCCCGTAAAGGCGCGTCAGAAGCCACGAGGCGGCCGAGCTGTCGGACGATGCGAGCAGGTCGTAGACGTAGGGGCTTCCCACGTACTTGATCCCCTGCCAGGCGGCGTCCACGCCCGTCGTCAGCGCCACGGAAAAGAGCGAATTCGACATCCCGGACGTCACCTCGGCGTTTTCCGAGCGGCAGCACGAAAACCCTGCGGCCTTCACCGTGCAGGAGCTCTCCGACCCGGTGAAAAGCCGGCCGTTGCCGATCTCGCCGTAGGCTCCCGCCTGGCGCATGATTTCCAAGACCGCCGCGGACTCGAGAAAGTCTTCGGAGGCCTCCGCGTCCGCCTGCGGGCGGCAGACGCCCGCGAGGCACAGGTCCGTGCCGCAGACTTCGCCCACGGACTCGGTCGTCGCCTCCGCCTCGCACACGTAGGTTTTCGTCGTCATGGTGCAGTTTCCGGCGGCGTCCTCCCCGAGGCACTGCACGTCCGTCTCCCGGCAGGCGGGGTCCGCGGCGATCGCGGCGCAGTCATCCAAGACGTCCCCCGCTCCGCCGCCGCAGCGGTAGACGTACTGCCGCTGCGCGCACTTCGCGGGGTCCGCAGCGTCCTGCGCGAGGCACGCTTCGCTCACGAGTTCGCAGCCGTCGTCCAGCACGAGCCCCGCGCAGTCGCTCACGGCGATCTCGCCGTCGGGGAGCTTGTCCGCGCCTTCGTACTCCGCGCCCGCGGCGCCCGTCGTTCCGGCGCAGCGATAGCGCCGCGTCGTCGTGAGGCACGTCCCGTCCGAGGCCGTCTCCGAACACGCTTCCTCAATCACTTCGCACCCCGCGGCCGCGAGCCCAGAGCAGGTGTCGGACGCCGACGTCGAGCATTCGTAGGTCTTCGTGTACCCCCAGCAGCGCTCGAAGTAGACCTTGCCGTTGATCACCTTGGGGCCGCCCTTTTCGGAGCAGACGCTCGACACTTCGCGGCAGCGGCTGTCGGAGGCCGGCGCGCAGGAGGCGGTGCTCACTTCCGTCGTGCGGTCGGTCGAGACGGAGTCCGCCGTCACCGTCGCGCCTTCGACTTCCGGAAGCTCTCCCGTGCAGACCATTTCGCCCGTCTTCACGCGGCAGTCGTCCCCTTCAGAGCAGGCCGGCGCCTTCGTCTGCGTGCACCCCGCGGCCGCGAGCTGCGTGCAGGCCGTGGCGTTCACCGCCTCGCACTCGTAGGTGACGGTGCAGTTCGACGCGTCCGACCCCGAGCACGAACGCGAGACGCGCCGGCAGGTCGATTCCGCCGCGAGCGTCGCGCACGCCGAGGCGTCCTCCGTCTCCATCACGACCGGCCCCTCGCTCTCCCACTGGGCGTTCACGGCCGGGAGGGCGATCTTCTCCGTGCACTGCCAGCGCTGGGTTTCCGACAAGCAGTAGGAAACGCCCGTGTCCGCGTCCGTCACGGTTTCGCTGCAGAGGGTTTCTGCAAGCGAGCAGGCGGCGGAAGAGGGCGCCGACTCAAACGCGGCGCAGCCGTTTTCGGTCGCGTCCTCCTCAAGGCACGAATACGTGTCGCGCTCGCTCCAGCAGTCCCGCGTCACCGGGACGCCGTTCACGAGCCGCGTGCCGCCCGCCTCGACGCAGACCGTGTCGGTCTTCACGCACTGCGCGGCGGCAGGCAGGGCCGCCGCCAGCGCCAGTCCAACAAGCAACGCTCGTGTCATTGCAGTCCCTCCGTGCAGGATTCGTCCCACCATTCGGTTTCGCCCG
>CAVJUB010000101.1:0-7963 GCA_963652545.1 Hallella faecis
GGCGGGCGCCGGGACGAAGTCTTCTTTTTCAGCGTCCCAGAGGTCGAGCGAATGATTTTCCAGATCGTAGTAGACGGCGTGCAGCGCGAGCTGCCCTGCGTCAGTGCGCTCTCGGATCCAGTCGTAGGAAAGCAGGTTGTCGATGGAAAGCAGCACCGCGCCTTCTTCGGCGAGGCGGTGGCGTTCATGCTCGGTCGCGGCGTGGTCGAGATTTTCCACGGCCGGCGCGGCCTGCTTCACCCAGTCGGCGATGTAGTCCTCGTGCGCCACGGCTTCCGGGTGCAGCAGGCCGTGAATGCCGCCGCAGTTGGAGTGCCCCATCACGACGACATGGCGCACCTCAAGGTGCTTCACGCCGTACTCCACCGCCGCCATGACGGCGTCGGGACGGCCGACGGGCGCCGCATGAGGAACGATCGCCGCGACGTTTCTCACGACGAAAAGTTCGCCCGGCCGGCAGCCGAGGATGATGCCGGGATCGACGCGCGAGTCGCAGCAGGCGATGACGAGCGTGTGGGGATTCTGGCTTTTGGCGAGCGCGGCGAAGAACTGGGCGTCTTCTGCCAGCATTTCGCGCCGGAAATTGTGAAATCCGGCAAGGAGTTGGTGCAAATTTTCCATGGCGTCAAGGGAAGGCTCGAAGTCAAAGGGTCGGCATTTTAGTCCTCCTGCGGCGGGCGCTGATATTGAAGGCGGAAAAAGGGATTAGTACGACGGGTGGTGGTTGATGGTCTTTATCGGCACAATATCTAGTATGTTCGGAGAGGTGACAGGTCTGCGGGCCTGTGTTAGCATGCGCCCCGATTTTCAAGAACACACTGCCCGCCTGCGTTGCGGGTTGTTTCGTCTCGGAGCCCTCGCATGATTGAATCAGACATCACCGTCATCAAGAAGGACGGTTCGGAAGAGTCCTTCATTCCCCAGAAGATTGAAGTGGCGGTGAACAAGGCGGCGATGCGCTGCGACAAGGTGCTGAGCCAGCGAAACATCGAGGCCATCATTCGCACGGTGCTCGCCAAGCTCGCCACAAAGCCCTCCGTGTCCGTGATCGACCTTCACGACATCGTGATCGAGTCGCTCGCTGCGAACGACTTTCATGACATTGCCTCGTCCTACGCGGAATATCGCTATTACAAGACGCAGTACGCGAAGACCTTTGAGAAGCTCCGCGAAGACGCGGATGATGTGCTGCGCCTCGGGGACCGTGAGAATGCAAACTTTGACAGCTCGCTCGTGTCGACGAAGGGCTCCCTCATCAAGGGCTACCTCACGAAGAACCTCTACAAGCAGTTCTATCTCTCCGCGAAGGAGCGCGAGTACATCGACCGCGGCGACATCTACATCCACGACATGCGCGACATGATTCTGGGCTGCATCAACTGCTGCCTCTTTGACATGGGAAGCGTGCTCAAGAACGGCTTTGAGATGTCCAACGTCCAGTACACGGAGCCCAAGACCGTGCTCTCTGCGCTGCAGGTGGTGGGTGACATTACGCTCGTCGCCACGGCGCAGCAGTTCGGCGGCTTCACGATCGCGGAAATCGACAAGGTGCTGCTCCCCTACGTGAAAAAGAGCCTCGTCGCCGCGCAGGCGAAGTATCAGGAGCTGGGCCTCTCGGAGGAAAAGAGCGCCGAGCAGGCGGAAAAAGATGTCGTTCGCGAGCTTGAGCAGGGATTTCAGTCGCTGGAACTCAAGCTGAACACGGTGCCGTGCTCTCGCGGCGACTTTGCCTTCACGACGCTCACCTTCGGCCAGTGGGGCGCCGACTGGTCGGCCGAGGATCGCAAGTGGATGCGCATCATCGACCAGACGATCCTCGCCACGCGCCGCAACGGCCACGGGCCGAGCCATCATCCGGTGGTGTTCCCGAAGCTCGTCTATCTCTATGACGCCGAGCAGATCAAGGCCGATCCCGAGAGCTCCGCGCTCTTTGACTCCGCCGTGAAGACGTCCGCTGAGTGCATGTACCCGGACTATCTCTCGCTTTCGTCAAAGTACGGGTCTGTGAGCAAGCTCTACCGCGAGACGGGCGTCATCACGTCGCCCATGGGCTGCCGCGCCTACCTCACGCCTTGGGCGAACGAGGAGGGGAAGTACATCACGATCGGCCGCTGCAACATCGGCGCCGTGTCTCTCAACGTGCCCTTGATTCTCAGCGTCGTGCAGCATCAGGATCCGGACAACTGGCGTGAGACGTTCTGGCCCGAGCTCGACAAGCGCCTGGACATCATTCACAACTTCCTGAAGCGCCGCTATGACGTCGTGCGCCATCAGAAGTGCTCGAGCAATCCGCTCGCCTTCACGCAGGGCGGTTTCTACGAAGGCACGAAGGCGCCGGATGATGAAGTGGGCGACCTCGTGCGCTACATGACGGCTTCTTTCGGCATCACGGCGCTGGACGAAGCGACTTACTTGTGGTCCGGAAAGCGCTTGATTGAAGACCGCACCTTCTCCGAAGCCGTGCTGAAGCACTTGAAGGAGAAGATCAACGAATACAAGCACGAGGACGGCTACCTCTACGCCATCTACGGCACGCCCGCTGAGTCGCTCTGCGCCACGCAGGCCAAGCAGTACGACGAGTGGTGCGGCAAGATCGGCATCAAGAACGTCTTCAAGAATGCGGCGCACTACAGCCCGGACTACTTCACGAACTCCTTCCATGTGAACGTCACCGAGGACATCACGCCCTTTGAAAAGCAGGACGCGGAGTTCGAGGACTTCCACCTCTGCGAAGGCGGCCACATCCAGTACGTGCGTCTGGATTCGCCGAAGAACGAGGAGGCGCTCGCCGCTGTCATTCACCGCGGCATGGAGATGGGCTTTTATCAAGGCGTCAACTTTGACAGCGCCTACTGCAATGAGTGCGGCCGGCACAGCACGAACGTGCTGAACAAGTGCCCCTACTGCGGCAGCACCAACATCTCCGTCATTTCGCGCGTCTGCGGCTATCTGGGCTACAGCAACGTGAACGGCCACACCCGCATGAATGACGGCAAGATGGCCGAGATTCGCAATCGCGTGAGCATGTAAGGACGGCGGCCGTGAATTACATCGGCTTTTCAAAGTACGACACCGCGAACGGCCCCGGCGTTCGGGTGTCGCTCTTCGTGGCGGGGTGCACCTTGCACTGCAAGGGGTGCTTCAATACGGAGAGCTGGAACTTCACGGCGGGAAAGCCTTTTACGCCCGAAACCGAAGCGACGATTCTGAAGGCTTTGGACAATCCCTACGTCGCCGGCTTTTCGCTCTTGGGCGGCGATCCCTTTGAGCCGGAGCACGAAGCGGTGCTGCTCGGTCTTTTGAAAAAGATCAAGCAGCAGTTTCCGCAGAAGACCATCTGGGCTTGGACGGGACGCGTCTTTGACAAGGTGAAGGCGTCGCCGCTTCTTTCTTACATAGACGTGCTCGTTGACGGGCCGTTTGTGGAAAAGAAGAAGGTGACGGAGCAGGGGCTCTGGTATGGGAGCACCAATCAGCGGGTGCTTCGGATTGTGCCGGACAAAGGCGGCAGCTGTGGCTGCGAGCCATTGGAGAGGGCGTAGCGGGAAAAGGAGGTCGGAAGGCTTCCTTTTTTTCGTTGGTGCAGGCGGCTTCAGAGAGTGACGAAAGCAGGAGCGGGCGATTTACAATCCTGCCTCCTGTTTTTGATGAAGGGCTTTCAGTTGGCGTGAGGCTGCTCCGCTGACTAATCCGGAAGGTAACCCAATGCACATTCTCCTTTGCAACGACGACGGCTACTCCGCTCGCGGCATCAAGGCGCTCGCGGCGGCGATGAAAGACTTTGGACGCGTCACGGTGGTGGCGCCGGAATTCAATCACAGCGGCTCAAGCAATTCGATCACGCTCAACACGCCGCTCACGGTGACGGACATTGAAGACGGCGTCTACGCGGTGTCGGGAACACCGTCGGACTGCATTCATGTGGCGCTCACGGGACTGCTGGATGAAAAGCCGGATTTGGTCCTTTCCGGCATCAACTGCGGCGCCAACATGGGCGACGACACCATGTACTCTGGCACGGTGGCGGCGGCGACGGAAGGCTACATTTTTGGCATTGACTCCATCGCCTTCAGTCAGATTGAAAAAGGCTGGAAGGAGCTCGACGCTGCCGTGGCAACGGCCCGCACGGTGGTGGAGCGTTTTTTGAGAAGCAAAACAGGCGAGAAACCGGTGCTTCTCAATGTTAATATTCCCAATTTGCCGCTGTCGGAATTAAAGGGCTTGAGAGCAACTCGGCTCGGACGCCGCAGCACCTCGCTTCCCCTGGTGCGCGAAGTGAATCCGCGCGGCATGCCGGTCTACTGGCTGGGAGCGGCGGGAAAACCCTGCGACGCAGCGGAAGGGACGGACTTCTGGGCGGTGGCAAACGGCTTTGCGTCCGTGACGCCGCTGCACATTGATCGCACGTCCTACAGTGAAGTGGCGGAAGCGGCGAAGTGGATGGCCTGATACGATGGGTTGATGGAAAAAATGAAGAAACTGCGACTTATTCTGGCGACGGGCGCCGTGGCGGCGCTCGCGGGCTGCTCGACGGTGACGACGATGGCGCCCATTGAAGACCATGCGGAAGTGGTGGCGCCTACGGCGCAGACCGTTCCTGTGGAAGAGGGAAAGTCGACGTCGGTGGCGACGCCCTACCTCGCGGAGCAAAAGGCAACGGACAGCGGCCGCACGCATACGGTGGTGGCGGGCGACACGCTCTACAACATCGGCGTGCGCTACGGCGTGAACCCGGGCGAGCTCGCGGCGTTGAATGGCATTACGGATCCAACGACGATGTCGCTTGGGCTGGTTCTGAAGATTCCGGAGACGGCGACGAAGGCGCCTCAGACAGAGAGCGCGCCGGCGGCTGAAGCAGCCACGACGGTGGCGGGCGAAGCTGTGGCGGTGACGGCGTCGGAAGCGAAGGCCGAGGAGGCTGCCAAGCCTGTGACGGTGGAAGTCGCGAAGCGCCTTGACACGCCGGACGAAGCGGCGCAGCGCGAATTAGCGGAAGCCGCCAAGCTGCGCAAGGCGGCGGGCACGATGACGATTCCCTGGCCGGCCGACGGTCGCGTGATTGCTGACTTCACGGCAACGAAGAACGCCGGCATCGACATTGCGGGCAATCTGGGCGACCCGGTGAAGGTGGTGCTGGACGGCACGGTGCACTACGTGGGCAACGGCGCCGCCAAGGGCTACGGCAACTTCGTGATCGTTAAGCACAATGTGCGTCTTCCCGGTTCGGGCACGACGCCTCTGGTGACGGTCTATGGCAACGCTGACAAGATTCTCGTGAAGATGGGCGAGAGCGTTCGCCAGGGGCAGACCATCGCTACGATGGGCAAGTCCGACAGCGACCGCGTGAAGCTGCGCTTTGAAATGCGGCAGGGTGCGCCCGTGGATCCGGCGCAATACCTGAAGGCGAAGTAGGCGAGACCAAGCATGACGAAGATTGCCAAAGCGGCCGTCGCAGCCGCCGCTGTAGCAGCTGTGACCGCAGGCTGTCAGACGACGCCGACGGAGGAGATGCCATCGGTCGGCATGCCCAACCCGGCCAGCGTCTGGTGCATTGAAAAGGGCGGCCGTCTTGAAATTGTGAAGGACAAGGATGGCAACGAATCCGGCGTCTGCGTTTTGCCGTCAGGCGAGCGCGTGGACGAGTGGGCGCTCTTTCGACGCGATCACAAAACGACAACTGACTGATTTTTGAACGGACGCCGTCCATGGATGGAGCGGCGCTGATTCCAACCGCGGAGAGTCACGGCAACGCAAAGCCTGGCTCTCCGACTTTTTCGGACTGCCACAACGTCCGGCAGTGAAAAACATGGCACGCAGAGAAAAAAAACAGCATCCCCGCTACACGATCGACATCGAGCGCCTTGACGACGAAGGGCGCGGCGTCGGTCATCACGACGGCAAGGTCGTCTTTGTCGAAGGCGCGCTCCCGCAGGAGACGGTGACGTACGAATGCCTTCGAAACAAGCCGAAGTTTGAGATCGGCTGCGTGACGGAAATCCACAAGGAGTCGTCGCTGCGCGTGGTTCCGGAATGCCCCAATTTCGGCATCGGACCGGGGAGCTGCGGCGGCTGCGCCATGCAGCATCTGGACGCCACGGCGCAGGTCGCCTTCAAGCAGAAAGTGCTCGAAGACGCCCTGTGGCATATCGGCAAACTCAAGGCGGAAAGCCTTCTTGCGCCCATTTATGGGCCCTTCTGGCACTATCGCCACCGTGCGCGCCTGACGGTTCGATACGTGGAAAAGAAGGGCGGCGTGCTCGTGGGCTTTCATGAAAAGAGCTCGAGCTACGTGGCGGACATGACGTCCTGCAAGATTCTGCCCAAGAAAATTTCTGACATGCTGGTGCCGATGCGTGAATTCGTGGCGACGCTCGACATGAAGGACCGCATGCCGCAGATTGAAATTGCGGTGGCGGGAAACGGCCATACGGCAATGGTCTTTCGCAATCTCGAACCAGTGACGCCAGCGGATGAGGCGCGTCTTGAGGCCTTTGCCAAACAGTGGGACGTCGCCGTCTGGCTGCAGCCCAAGGGGCCGGAAAGCGCCTATCCGATGAATCCGGAGGATGCGGAGAAGCTCACGCTGCATCACTCGGAATTCAACACGGACATCATCTTCAAGCCGACAGACTTCACGCAGGTGAACCATGCGCTGAACGAAACCATGGTATCCCGCGCCGTGCGGCTTCTCAACGTGCGTCCCGAGCACAAGGTGGCGGACTTCTTCTGCGGTCTTGGCAACTTCACGCTGCCGCTTGCGCGCTGCGCCGCGCATGTGACGGGGCTTGAGGGCAGCGAAGGCATGGTGCTTCGCGCGAAGGCGGGGGCGGAGGCGAACGGTCTGGCGGAGAAGACGGACTTCATTGCGCGCAACCTGTTCACGTGGTGCGAGGAGGACTGGAACGAGCTCTGGGACCGTGCGGGCGGTTTGGATCGCCTTTTGATTGATCCGCCGCGAGAAGGCGCTCTCGCGCTTTCCCAGGTGCTTGCGGCGACGGAGAAGCGCCCCGCTCGCATTGTCTACGTGTCCTGCAACCCGGCGACGCTTGCGCGTGACTGCGCCATTCTCCATCATGAAGGCGGCTGGCACATCCGCGCCGCCGGCGTGATGAACATGTTCCCGCACACGGGGCATGTGGAAAGCATGGCGGTCTTGGAGCCTGGCCCGAAGCCTGAAAAGAAGCTTGAGCAAGACACAGAATCGAACAGATGTTGAATTGTTAGCGAGATAGATGATTAGGTGTTTACCCTTAAAAAGGGGCAAGGATAGCCTTGCACAATGACTTTTCTGTTAACATCCGCCCAACAACACCCCGCAAGCCTATCTCAGAAATGATGAAGCTCAAACGGCGGGGTTTTATTTTGCCTGTAAAAAGCTATGTCTGGTACGTTTGAAAAAACACATCTGTCCATTGAAGAACAAGTAGAAAAACTGATCGAGAGGGGGATGGAAATTGAGGATAAGCTTTTTGCGGCAGATCATTTGGGAAGTATTGGCTACTACAGACTCAGTTCCTATTGGTACCATATGGAGCAACACCCTGACGTTGGGTGTGGTAGGAGTCACCGATTTTAGGAAGGGACAAACTTTGAGCAAGTGGTTTCGATTTATATCTGTGACCAGAAATTGCGATTGCTAGTGCTGGAAGCGGTTGAGCGTTTGGAAATTGCTATCAGAGCAAAGTGGGCGCACTACTTGTCAGCAGAGGCAGGTAGTCATGCTCAACTGGTGCCAGATTGTTTTAAAGACAAAAACGAGCACTTGAGAAGTTTGGCAGCTTTGGTCAATGAGGTTGCTAGGTCGAAATCCAACTCGTGTGAAGTTAAGCATTACTTGGAAAATTACGGGAAACCGGTAATACCTCCAATCTGGACGGTTGTTGGTTGCATGAGCTTTGGCGAGTTGCTTCGGTGGGTTAGGAACACTAGTTCAGTCCACGTGAAGCGGAGGTTGTGCAAGGAC
>CAVJUB010000102.1:0-7895 GCA_963652545.1 Hallella faecis
GAAGACTCGGCGCCCCGTTTCATGACCATCTGTCAGCTCAGTGAAGCAAAACAGATAGTTCGTGTAAACAAGGCTTTTCTGATAAGAATATTTGATCATTTCGTGAAGCTGTCGGCAAGACGGCGAGTTTGTTCAGCGTTGTCTTTGGTAGCGTTCAATAATTCACGAAGGAGTTTGTTTGTAACCATCAATTCGAGCGTTGTCTGGTTTACTGCGAAAACCTGAGCGAGCACTGCGGTATCTCGCTGTTTTGCGGCTTTGGCCAACCACGCGGGCACTTCGCGGAACCCGCAAACGGCATCCGTTTCTCCACAGTTTTCTGCTTCGATCATGGCCCTATAGCCAATGCTCACAAGCATCTTGCGGTAAGCCCTGTCGATGTCTTCAGTTTCGAGCGGGTTAAAGCTGAGCTTCTTCATGTATTCGTTAATTCCATCTTTTACAGAATTCACATTTTCATCGGCGAGCGCCGCCACTTCTTTTTCCGCTTCAATCTGCTTACGTTCTTCTTCGGCGGCCTTTTCAGCTTCAATACGCTTGCGTTCTTCTTCTGCCGCTTTTTCTGCCTCAATGCGCTTGCGCTCCTCTTCAGCGGCCTTTTCTTCGGCTTCCTTACGCGCCTGTTCGGCGGCCGCTTCCGCAATCAGAAAACGCTCAACGCGTCCGCACACCTTATCTTTGTAGAGAGGCACGGGCGTATCTTCGTCTGGATAGAGGGCGGGTTTGATGTTCTCGGCATCGAGAATTTCTTTCGCGCGTTCGTTGGTAATGTTGTTTGCCTTTGCAATATCTGCGAGAGTCAAGAACCCAATCTGCATGACGTTTTCCTTATGGTTGGTGAGTTGCGAAATGGCTTCAGCTTGAATATTCTGAAGTTGCTTGGCGATATTCTTTTCTTTCTTGGCTTGAATTTCGTTAATGATGCGCAAAGCGTCGCTTTTCTCGACTGTTGCGGTTTTCTCTTTACCGCGCACATTGCACCCGAGTCGTTTGGCGATGTTGCGTACGTCAATGGTTCTCTTACCAGTACTGTCTGCGATTAGCGTCAACGGACACGGATTCGGTATGTTGTCTGCTATCATTGCGTTCTCCAATTATGTTGTTTTCGATCAACCAAAAGCCGAGGCGTTGCAGAGTCTCGGCTTTTTTATTTTTTACTAGTCTTCCCACGGGTCGTTCCACGAACGGAAGCACTCAGGCTCCCGGAGAGTGTTGCCATATTCGTCAACCCACTTCATTACTGTTCCGCGCATGATGTATTGGCCGCTGTAGCGAACGACCTTGCCGTGTTCGTTCTTGCGCATACAGCGCATCCATGTATTTCCGGGCGGGGTAACTGTCGGAAAGTCGTTCCACCCTTCGGGGTCGTAAATGTCCGTGATTTCCAAATCATCGCGGCCAATGTGAAGATTGGTGATCATCCCATCGTCATCGAGTCCGGCGCGAGCGTCTTCATTCAGGCTTTGCTCGAAAAAGCGGTCAATCTCGTTGAGCCGCTTGAGCAGTTCTTTGTCTTTCAAGCTGTAGTGCTTCATTTGATGTCCAATCGGAGAGAGTTAGTCATTGAGCATCCCGCTACTTCTTTGCCCGCTTTCAAGTCGGCGAGAATCGCCTTTTTGTCGGCAATCTCTTTAACTTCGCGGACGATGTAGCGGTCGGGGATTTTCGTTTCATCCTCGATGAAAACTGAGGGCGGGCATTTCTTGAGCTTCACCAAAATATCCGAGTCTTCAACACTGGTGGTGTTGAGTGCCCGAATCGCGCGGATCATGCATGACTTCAACCACGCTTGCGAGCGCTCTTCGGCTTTGATTCGCGCTTGCATAGACTTGACGTGCTCTTTCATCGCCTCAAGGTCTTTGCCGCGCATCGAGAGGTAGCGCCCACAACTCAGAATCTTTTCTTCGCCCTGCTTCAGGAGCGCTTCCAGGTCATCGCCGCCGGTGATTTCGCCGGTCTCGGTATCGATCTCCACCTTGGCGGCGGCGTCCGAGATCAGTGCGGGGACGTTATAAATACGAAGGTTGTCCATATAACATCTATAAAGAGTGTTTCAAATAGGCTTGAATAAGAAAATTGATTGTCCCCAGTGAAAACGGAACAGAATTTTCTGCGGCAAAGGTCTGAACGTTTGCCATAAAGCCTTTAGTTCTAAAAGCCTCAAGGAAGGTCAAGCCAAATACTGTCAGCGTTGGCATCACCCTTGACGGGTGAACAAGTCCGGCATCCATGGCGAGCTTTAGGTGATACCTCATCTCTCGTTCATCATGCGGACTTTCCAGTTTCAAGCCCTTCAGGAACTTGTTAAGTGATTCGTCTTCGATCTTCTCAAGAACTAAGCGGATCACGTTGAAGCTAACTTTCATTGGAGTCCCTTTAACGGGAGGCGTTGCCGCCTCCCTGACTGCTACTGGTTAGAACGGGTCATCATCAACAGCCGTCGCCGTGTCGGCGGCAGTGGGCTGATAGCCGGAGCCGGACTGCGTTCTGGGCTTTTCGTCAACGTCGTGGAGAGACTTGAAGCGCTGTTCAACCGCGCTCGCATCAGACCCGCGAAGGACTTCAGCCGCGTTCTGCATCGTGTTCGGGTCATACGGCGTGATGATGCGCATATCGAACTTGGGGCGCATCTTGCCGGTAGAGTCTTCGTACTCAGAATTGACACGCTGAAGGAGAAGGCCAACGCGCTGTTGCTCAAGCGCAGGGAGGCGCTGTCCCATATGGCAGTCATTCTTGTCATTCTTGTAATTGCGACCGAACACCTTCATCGGCTGAGCGTCCATTTTGTCGATCTTCAACACGGCCATCAGAGCGTCAATAATGTCGCGACCAAAAGAGCGCTCGCCGTTCTTCTTCGTGATGTACGTGCGGATGAAGCACATAGCGGAGCCGGTGCAAGTTTCAACTGAGCCATCATCGTTCTTCGTCGCCCAGTCAACCGCCTTGAAAGCAATTTCAATGTAAGTCGCGCCGCTCTTCGATTCGGCGACTTCAACCTGAGTCAGGATGCCGACGTATTTGCCGGTCTTGTTGATGCCCGCGAAGCCCGCCACAGTGCAGGCGCGCTCTTTGTCACAAGTGAAAGAAGTGATCATTTTTAAAGTCCAAAAGGAGAAAAAGTAAAGCCGCAACGGATGTCGCGGCCTTGAGTTGGTTTGTTAATTGGGTTCAGTAGATTGTTCTGGTTCCCGCTCGATCTCAGGCTCAGGCTTCGGCTCTTCTATGCCGTAGTACTCGCAGATACGGGCATCAATCGCGGCAAGATCATTCTCGATCTCGGATTCCGGGAAGAGACCGAGAGGCGATTTGACCGTATCGCTTCCGCTGTTGTGCGTCGTAAACGTGTACTTTCCGCCGTTCACCTTGGTGCGCAAAACGGTGGTGCAGAGACTTTCGAGAACGATCTTTTCGTCCAGAAGCTTGCCGAGAGTCTTGATCTTGGTGCGCCCCATGTCATCACTCTGAGTATGCGCGAGGATGTAAACACGCTTGTTCGGCGCCAACTCGGCGGCCTTGCGGAAGATGTCATAGCCATCTTTGCCGATGTTTTTAAAAAGCGCGTACTGATTGGCTTCGTCGCTTTCCATGTACTTCCGAGCAAGGATGAACTGGTAGTCATCAATGATGATGACGTGATGGGGCGCCTTCTCCATGACGGAGCAAATATATTTGGCGTCCGGAGAGACGTAAATATTGCCGCCGTCGCCCTTCGTAAGGATTTCGCGCCATCCTTTGGGCCGGAAGGGGAGGGGCTTGCGGAACGGTTGGATCAGAAGAGTGTTCGCGGGGTCAAGGTTGCGGAGGGAAGTGGTCTTTCCCGTCCCGCTTTCGCCTATAATCAAGGTCAAGTAGCTCATAATATCAAGGTCAAAAAAAATTCCCGAGTTTGTGTAGAATCTCGGGCATGGTGATCAACTGATTGCTATGTCCGATACGTGTGAGGTATCGGATTCCACTTTTCTCAACTACTTTTTTTAAAGCGGTCGGGCTTAGTGGTCGCTGATGTTGAGAAACTGGTTGATTAGAAGGCGATGGGCTTCGGCTCTTCGCCTTTCTTTTTCAGCGCCTTCTTGATGCGCCGGTCAAGGCGGTTGAGGAAAGCGTTGTGGCGGCGAAGTCCCTTGCCGCGGAACTTGCAGGCTTTGGCGCCCAGTAGCGCGTTGTACGCGCCGCCATATGCGTGGATTGTTTTCATGCGGCCTCCATTTCATCGTCATCGTGGAAGAAATTCAGCTCAGACTTGTCGAGCTGTTTCCACCATTCGTTTTCATCGGGTTCCTCTTGCCGCCGCGCCCACTGCCTGAAGTCTTGATACAGCGAGTAGATGTCTTCGTCGAGATCAGGTGCGACTCTTTCAAGGAAGTGCTCAAACCAATCTGGTGCGCCATTCAAGTAGGCGTAGTCGGCGGCAGTCATGCCGTCCGGATAGTTGCTCATGACTTGTCAGCCTCCCTCTCTACGGAAGGATCGAGCACGGCGCGGAAGGCGTCATACTCGGCCTTGTTGATGAAGCGGATGCTGACGCAGTTCACTTCCGGGTAATGGGCGTTTTCGTAGAGGAAGGCCATCATCGCGTCCGTGTTGATCGAAAGCTTGTCATCGCCTGAGCGGTAGTTTTCCGTGTCGGCATAACCGCTTTCGTAGCGGTGCCACGGGCGAGCGGCCTGAGTCATGAAAGCGAGTTTGGTAGCGGTGTAGAGAGGTGTCATGTCAAGTCCAATAAAAAACCCGCAGGGCGCTTGCCGTGCGGGTATGAAAAAGCCGCTGATCTCTCAGCGGCCTGATGTTTGCGAATCTACTTTGGTTGGTTTTGTTTCAATATGGCGGTAACGATGCCGACGATAGTGCCGCCGGAAATCACGCAAGCAGACCATTCGTGTCCAGACATGGCGAGCAAGTATGAAACCCAGAAGGCCACAAGCGTGAGCGAACCCGCCAAAATCAACCCGAGAAGATGTTCCGCAAAAACGAATGAATCGAGTCTTCGGAATCTCTGTCTTTGGTATTCGGCTTCGATCTGGTGTTCCTTGATGCAGTGATCAACCAGATCGGGGCGGATTCTATGCAAGTGCTCAAGTTCGCTAGCGGCAGGCACCGGGCTATCGCTTTCTTGAACGACCGCCTGAACTTCACGAACGCCCGAGTTGTCATCTAGCTCTGCTCTGACGCCCTGTTTCTTTTGCTTCATTCAGTTGCTTCCTTGCCGCTGTTGCGAGTCCCTTGCTAACGGTCCCCCAACTATGGCGCAAGGACTTCTTAGCCGCCATTGAAGGGGTTATAGATAGCGGAATGTAGCCGCGCCGGTATCCTGCCGAACCCAACAAAGAGACACCGGCAAGAATGTTCTTTATGACACTGCCCATGTCTTATGCCTCCTCATAATGACTGGATGATAGCTCACGTTGGCTACTTTCAGTGTGTCGCCTCAGTCCAAGCTGTTCGGACGGTGTTCAAATCCGCCTAGAAGCGACACGCTGAAAGGCTTTCGGGAAACAGGGGCGCTCGATGCCGAGAACCGCGCCCAGTGCGCAACTGGGGAGCATCGATTAGACCCGTGTGTTTGCAATCTCAGTTCACAGAACCTAACAACTGAAACCCGGTGCGCCGGATAAGCGCCTACACGCATATTTCCCGAAAGCGCTTAGATCAACGTCGCGAGCGAGGGCGAACCGATAAGCCTCATATGCTCGCGGCGCTGATCAAAGCGCTCTATTTCAGAATCACTGCACCGCACTCACATAGGAGTCTGTTTGCGCACTGGGCGGGATGCGATCCTTTGAATTCGTCCAGTACTACGGGCTATGGGCTTGAGAAGCCTTCAGCTATCTGCGTCTCTTTAAGGCTGACGAGACCTAAGAACAAAAGGGAATCAACTTGCGTTGCGTCCTTTGAAGAGCCGTCCGATTCGTCAAGATTTACTCTGCGTCTCGATGAATCTCCGGCGGGCGGCTCTTCAAAAGGCGCGTGGCCTTTTGTGTGTCCTAGCCGAACACGGTGAACGCGGTATAGGTGAGGATCAGGGCAGTTCCAACAATCGCCGCTTCTTGAGCCAGTTCCTTGAAGCGCTTCCACCAAAGCCGATCAGTGCGTTCGCGTCCCGTGCATTCGCGATAGAGGGAGACAGTGGGCTGAGTGAAGAGATCAGTGAAAAGGTCTGCGAAAGACATTTGCGTATCTCCTTCCTCTAGGGGATGATTAAGGTGCGGGGGAAATCCAGTAAAGCCCGCGTTCCTTAACCATCCTTAGAGGAAATCTTTATGAACCAACTTGATGAAATTCAAAAAACAGTGTCGCGTCTTGAAGAAGAGCTAATCAGTGTGAACAACGCCCTGATCCAGATTGCTCGAAACCTTGTCAGTCTTCGAAAAGAACTCGGAGCAAGTAAGACACCTGAATTGACTTCGAACGTTGAGAAAACGTTGGATCAAAAAACGGTGTACTGATGCCTCGCGCCTTGATCATGTTTGCGGCCTCGCTGTAAGCGTGATCAAGGAGCTTCTTTCCAATGGTGTTCAGTTCCTTCCGGTCGCTTCGCATCATTCCCAACGCGACTTCGCGAATCTGTCCGATCTTTGAGAACTCCGAAAATTCGGGATCGAAGAAGAGCGACTTGAACTTGTTCGCCTTGACCGCTTCGGCAACCTCGTTGTAGAGGCGGTCAATCAACTCTCTCGCGGCCTTGATGTTCTCTTCTTTGGCGTTCATCTCGGTTCTCCTAGTTGTGTTACTTAGCGGCTAAGGCTTCGTCGAGGTCGGCGGTCATCTTGTCCGCGATGCTTCCTAAGACGATGCTCACATCGTTGTCGCCTTCACCGGCGGCGGTGTATTCAGCGACTCGGTAAACCCGAATCAGAGCGCGGAGATCAGCCGCGGCCGCGTTCTTGCCGCCTTCGGAGACCTTCTTTTCCCGAATATTTCGAATGCCGACGATGATGCTTGCAACGAGGGCGTTGGCGACATGTTCGTGACTGGAATACATAGCCTTCCCCTTCTCTCAAATGTGAACGCAGTGAAGTTCTTCCTCAGGGGCGTCCTTCCCATATGCCCAGACCTCGAAATCCTCATCGGTCATCGGGCAAAACCACGTTGAAAGCTGTCCCTTGCTGTTGCGGCTGATCCCGTAGGCCATATGCGTGTACTGAGGGAGCGCGGCATGAAGAGCGATGAGCTTGCGGTATGCGGCGAGGTGAAGCGGCGCGAGTGCCTTCTTCAGGAATTGGACGTTTTTCATTGCGGTTCTCCGTATCTGGTTGGGTGCCGGTGCCGTGGGGCACGTCGTGTTCGTTGATGGATGGAACTATAACCAAAGTTAAAACCTTTGTCAAAGGGAAAGTAGCAAACTTTGACAAAAGTAGAGACACGGGCAACAAAAAAGCCGCCAATGAGGCGGCTGTTTTTTAACCAAGGTGTTGGTTAGATTGAGAAGATTTTTATCGCCTTGATCACGCGTCCGATGATGCGGATTTCGATGTCGCTATCTGCCGGAATATCGATAGGGTCATACGCAGGGTTCTCGCTCTTGAGCCGCACTGCTCTACGTGGTAGCCGCTGAAGCCGCTTTATATAAAGCTCGCCGTCCATCAAGAGCGCGTACACGCCTTCTCGTAAAAGTTCAGTGTCAGAGATGTCAAGGAAAACTGCGTCCTTGTCTCTGACAAGCGGTTCCATTGAGTCACCGATTGCCGTGATGACTTTAATGTTTTTACTGTTTGCGTAAGGAAAGTTGTACTCAAACCATGATCTGGAAACTTGAATTTTCCTGATCATGGGCACTGATTCCCAGTTCGCTACGCCAAAACCGCATGATCCTTTTATGTCAACCATCTCAAGGGTTACGGAGTTTTCCTCTTCGTCATCCTCGATGATCTGGGGTTCCTCGATGCCGTCCATTAGCC
>CAVJUB010000103.1:0-7780 GCA_963652545.1 Hallella faecis
CTAAAGCCCCGTCCCGTCTGACTTTGCTGACTTTTTCGCGGAAATCGCGAAGGTGGTCGCACACTGCCAACCTCCGCCAAAGATTCCCCCTTCCGTCAAATCACTCCCGTTTTGTCGGTCCGTCGAAATTAGAAATTTGTGTGAACATGTTCACACAAAATTTTTAGTTCATTGTTTTTAAAGAAAACAGGTCGTCCGTCAAGTCCCAAAAAATCCGCCCAAGCGAATTCAGCTCAGGAAACAAGCTGTAACGAACTTGACATTCGAAAAAATTTCCCCCGCTCTTCGCCGCAGTCCGACGAAGCGCTTTCAGAGAAACTTTTTCCTAGACACCCATGGCTGAACTGATCCGAATCCCTGTGCATGCTGACGAGCCGCCGCGCTTTCTTTTGTGGAGCGCCGACGAAGTGATCCCGCTCTTCATCTGCATCGGCTTCGGCATCATGATCCGCCAGATGATCCTCTGCGCCATTCTGGGGCTGGTGATCACCCGCTTCTACCGGAAGTTCCGCGACAACCATGCCGACGGCTTCATGCTCCACTGGCTCTACTGGAAGGGCTGCGGCGCCTGTCGTTCGCGTTCTCTGAAGATCAACCCGTTCATCCGACGCTTTTTTCCGTGAAGAAAAAGCGGCTTGACAGATGAACCTTTAGACGACGGATGGACGAATGAACTTCACCAAATACATCGGAACGTTCCAAGGACTCAAAACCGAAGGACGCTTCCTGCGACTGACGACGGCGGTCCTCGCCTGCACCACGTGCTTTCTCGTGGTGACGCTCGCCTCGCGCCCGACGATTGTGACCGTGACGCCGTGGACCCTTTCGGAAGACGCTCAGGTGACGCGCAACGACGCGTCCCGCTCCTACATTGAATCGTGGGGCTTCGCGCTCGCGGAACTGCTCGGCAATGTGACGCCCGCCAACGTCGATTTCATCAGCTCCCGCATCAGCCCGCTTCTCTCGCCTCGCATCTATCACGCCACGCTGGAAGGTCTGATGGCGAACGCGAAGCAGCTGCAGGAAGAGCGCATCACGATGCGCTTTGAACCCCGCCGCGTCACGTACGAGAAAACCTCGGGCAAGGTCTTTGTGAACGGCTACAGCTTCGTTCGCATGGGCGCGGCCTTTGAGACGGAGCGCAAGGAAGAGCGCACGTACGAATTCGGCATTCGCATCGCGAACTACGCCCCGATGATCGTCTCCATTGACACCTATCAAGGCGCCGCTCGCACTCAGTCTGAGATCAAGCGCGCGGCGAAGGTCGAAGCCTCCAAGAAGGTGAAGGAAGCTCGCCGAGCCGCCCAGAAGCTCGCTGACCAGACTTCCCCCGACGCGAACACGGGCCTCACCTCTGATTCCGACAAGAAGCTCTAAATCATGAAGAACCGTTACATCCTCTCTGCTGTTCTCGCTCTCACGGCTGGCCTTGCGCAAGCTCAGACAGCCGTGTCAACGGACATCGGGTCCAATGTGGGACTGGGCGACATCTCAAAGCCTTCAAAGCCTTCCTTTGTGAAGCACAAGACGGACAATGCCGGCAATCCGGTCTTCCCTTCCGTGCCCTCCCGCTACATGAGCGACAAGGCGACGCCTGAAGAAAAGCGCGCCGCTCTCGAAACCATGCGCCGTCAGGCGGGCGCCGCCCCCACGACGCCCGCCGTGGTCCGTCCCACGGGGCAGGACTTCAAGGCGCCCGTGAATCAGGTGGTGATGAACACCTCCAACGTCGTGAGCGTGAAGCCCGGCGAGAACGTCTACATCCCGATTTCCCGCGAGCATCCGAACCGCCTCCTCACGCCCTTCAAGAATCCTCAGATCATCAGCACGTCTTTGACGGGCGGACGCGGATCGGACTGCGGCGAAGTGTGTGTTCGCGATGACGTGATCTACATCACGACGGACACCTCCTCCCCGGTCACGGCCTTCATCACGGAGAAGGGGCATGAAGACATCGCCTTCTCGGTGACGCTGATGCCGCAAGCCATGCCGCCGCGAGAGATTCGCTTCAAGCTCCCGGACGAAGTGGTCGATCAGATCCGCACGAAGACGGGCAGTCACTCCAACAAGCGCGCGGAAGCGTGGGAAACCGCCCAGCCGTACGTGGACACGATTCGCCTTGCGATGCGCTCCATCGCGTTGGGGAACATCCCCAACGGCTACAGCCTGAGAAAGGTGGTGTCCACGGATCCCGTGCCTTACTGCAAGCATCCGGGGCTTGAGATTGACTTCCGCAAGGGACAGCTTCTGGAAGGCTTCAATCTGGACTTCTACGTGGGCGTTCTCGCGAACGTCTCGGACAGCCCGGTCGAATTCCGCGAGCAGAACTGCGGCGGCTGGCGCATTGCCGCTGTGACGAGCTGGCCCTTGAAGGTGCTCAAGCCCGGTCAGAAGACGGAGATCTACATCGGCGTGAAGCATCAAGAGGAAGTGGACGTGGAGTCCGTGCGCAAGCCCCTCATCACTCGTGAGTACAACTAAAGGGGGCGGCCATGGCAAATCTTTCCAGCGCATGGGCGAAGCTCTCGCCGCGCGGCAAGCAGTTCGCCGCCATTGGCGGCGCCGCGATTGTCGTCCTGAGCGTCATCACCTTCATCACGACGAGCGACGAGTCCGGCACCATCAAACTGAAGGAAAAGCAGCAGGCGTCCAAAAACGACGCTGTGGTGAACGTTCTCACGAACAACACCACGAAGAACGTGGGTCTTGACGTGCTCGCCGGTCGCTTGAAGCGCCTCGATGATCGCGCGGCCTCCCTCACGCGTCGTGTGGAACAGCTCTATCAAGAACGCGCCGCTGACCGCCGAGACAATGCGGTGATGCGCGAGTGGAACGAAAAGCTCGAAGCGATCAACAACGAACTGGCGAAGGTCCGCGCGGAATACCGTGATCCGAACTTCCGTCGCGCAACGCCCGCGGTCATCACGCCCGACAAGAAGGGCGCGCCCGGTGAATCGGTGGAGATCGTGGACGATCCCTTCCAAGTGCAAGAGCAGGACCGTCTGATCCGTGAAGGCTACGGCGGCGGTTCCGGCGGCGGCAATGGCGGAGGCGGCTCCGGCGACGGCGCTTCCGGCGGCTCCGGCAACGGAGGCGGCGCCGCGGCGGCAGGCGGCGGCAAAGGCAAGAGCACAAAGGGCAAAGGCAAGCTCCGCATCAATGTCGTCGGCCAAGGCAAGACGTCGGAAGACGTGGCGGCGGAACGTGCGGCGGTGGAAGCCGAACGCGCTCGCGCCGAAGCCAAGGCGACGTTCACCATTCCGGCGGGCTCCGTCGTGACGGGCACCATCATCACCGGCGCGGACTACCCCACCGGCAAGGGCTCTTACGACAACCCGACGCCCATGATGATCCGCATCACGAAGAACGCACTGCTGCCCAACCGCTTTCGCAGTGACTTCAAAGGATGCGTGATGCTCGCTTCGGGCCGCGGCGACTTGTCCACGTCCCGCGCCATGCTCCGCACGGAAACGCTCTCTTGCTTGAGAAACGACGGCGCCATCATCAACGCCAATGTCTCGGGCTACCTCGCGGGCGAAGACGGCAAGGCGGGCATCAAGGGACGCCTTGTTTCGAAGCAGGGTCAGTACATCGCCAAGACGCTCGTCGCGGGCTTTCTCTCGGGCATGAGCGACGCTTTTGACTACAGCCCCGTGTCGGTGCTCTCCACGTCGGCGTCCAACTCCGTGCAGTACCAGAAGAACTGGTCGAGCGAAGCCGCCAAGGGCGGTCTTGCAAAGGGCGCCCAGAAAGCGCTTGAAAAGGTCGCGGACTTCTACATGAGTCTGGCCGACGCCATGGTGCCCGTCGTGGAAATCAGCGCGGGCCGTGAAGTGGACATCGTGTTCATCAAGGAATCGAAGGTGAAGGCCACGAAGCCCGATGAAGACATGAGCCTCGGCGACAAGATCCAGAACGTCATCAATCCCAAGGGCTAGTAGACATGAAAAGCCAAACGAAGAAACGAATCATCCTCGCGCTCGCGGCGATCGGCTGCACGGCGCTCACGGGCTGCGGCGCGTTCTCGGTGGGTGAAGAAGAGTTCGCCTGCTCCGGGATGCCGGGCTCCTCTTACTGCCACTCCGCTCGCGACGTTTATGAGACGAGCGAGCAGGGCATCGTCCCCTCGCCCATGCGCAAGGAAGCTCGCAACGAAGACTGCGCTGACTGCGTCTATTCCGAGGACGTGAACCCCGAGCTTCAGCGCCTTGCGGTCGCGAAGGGCGAAGCCACGGACGGCAAGGTCGTGGTGGTCGCCGCAGATCCCACGATGGGCTCCTCCGGCAAGACGCTTCAGGTGACCGGAGATGAAGTCATCAACAACTACGTGACGCCGGCTCTGCCGACGGATCCCGTACCCATTCGCACCCCGGCCCAGATCATGCGCATCTGGGTGGGGCCCTACGTGGACACGAACGGCGACCTCGTGGCGCCGGGCATTGTCTACACCGAAATTGAACCGCGCCGGTGGATCTACCCGGACGACTCGAACGCCAGCGGCCACAGCCGCTCGTTCAGTCCGCTTCAGGCTACAGGCGCGTGGTCAACCAAACCGAAGTCAGGCTCTGCTGGATCGCGAGACAGCTACAACGCGCTCGAACGGTTCAACAAGGGCATGCTCGGTTCCAAAAAGTAACTTTGTTCAACATGATTCTTAAAGGAGAATCCAATGAATATTAAGAACATCGCCAAGTTCGCCCTCGTGGGCGGCGCGGTTGCCACCGCTTCCGCGGGTGCCATGGCTGCCAGCGGCGTCGGCGTCATTGATAGCGTCAGCTCCAACACCAACGACTTCGACGAAGTCTGGGAACTGCTCGCCGGCTGGACGCAGGGCGCTCTCGGCAAGGTCCTCGCCCTCGGCGCGCTGATCCTCGGCATCGGCTTCGGCCTCGTCCGTCAGTCCGTCGCCGCCGCGGCGGTCGGTCTCGGCATGGCCATCGTCCTTCAGTACGGCCCGTACGTGATCAACCAGATCATCGGTGCCGACGCCGTTCCGGTCGCCGTCGCCCAGTTCGACAACGGTCTTCAGTAACCCTTGACCCAAGGGGCCGAAAGCGTCTTTCACGGCGCTTCGGCTCCAAAAAACGTCAAAGGGATCAACCCAGCAGCTCAACTAACCAACGTTCACAAAGGAGAATTCCAATGAACATCAAGAACATCGCCAAGTTCGCCCTCGTGGGCGGCGCGGTTGCCACCGCTTCCGCGGGTGCCATGGCTGCCAGCGGCGTCGGCGTCATTGATAGCGTCAGCTCCAACACCAACGACTTCGACGAAGTCTGGGAACTGCTCGCCGGCTGGACGCAGGGCGCTCTCGGCAAGGTCCTCGCCCTCGGCGCGCTGATCCTCGGCATCGGCTTCGGCCTCGTCCGTCAGTCCGTCTCCGCCGCCGCGGTCGGTCTCGGCATGGCTATCGTCCTTCAGTACGGCCCGTACGTGATCAATCAGATCATCGGTGCGGACGCCGTTCCGGTCGCCGTCGCTCAGTTCGACAACGGGCTGGAATAAGCCACACCCGAAGTCTCGTCCTCGCGGCTTGTCCGCGGGACGGCTTCAGACAGCAGGGCGGCGTCCTCACGGATGACCGCCTCTTTTCATTGGTGCTCTCGTTTTCGCGAAAACCGCGAAAAACCGCGGCTTTTGAGGTGCGTCTTCTTTGGACAATTGATGGTGTTTCTTCCGCCGGAATTCTCATGCCCGACGCTTTTCAACATCCCTACAAGCCCGTCAAGATCACCATGGCTAAAACCGACATCATCCCGTCCACCCAGCTCCCGCCCGACGGCCAGTACGTCCTGAAGTCGCCGATCACCAATGCCGCCGGCATGGAGGCCTTCGTTTCCAAGCCGCTCGGCTGGAAGTCCCAGCGCAAGAGCTTCCGACGCGTCAACAACGAGATGACCGCCGTCGAAGAGGTCTTTGTGGACCGCCTCGCCGAGTGGACGCTCACGCTCGACTACGCCAACGGCGTCGCCACGCTTCAGCCTCTGCGCCTCTACTTGATGCCGGAAACGCAAGAGTCGGTGATACGGCTTTCCGCCTCCGCTCTGCAAAAGCTCGCGGGCGTTGTGAACAGCTTCTACCGCGACGCCGCCCAGACGAGCCGAGAGAGCCTTGAGGCGTTTCGTACGCTCACAGACGGGCGCCGGGCATGACTCTCCCCACCCTGCTTCATCAGGCGGCCTCCTGCGCGCTCTACGTCGTTCTGTCGCTCGTGTTCGGGCTATTCCTCTTCGTGCTCGCGTGTGTGCTGCTCGTCATCGGCCCGCTCTTCTTCGCCGTCGTTCTGATCTTTCTCCTCCTCGCCGCCATTGGGTCTCTTCTCTTCCCAGCGGCACGACACTGACATCCCCTTCCCACGCGCCGCTTCTGCGGCGCTTTCTTTTTTCGGAGTTTCCCCCATGCGACTTTTCATCGCCGAAAAACCCTCGGTCGCCAAAGCCATTGCCAACGAGCTCGGCGTCTGCAATGCCACGGGCACGTGCATCAACTGCGAGTCAGGCGACATCGTGACGTGGTGCTTCGGGCACCTCCTTGAACAAGCCGAGCCCGACGTGTACCTTCCCGACTCCGTGCCAAAGACGAAGAAAGGCTCCAAGGTGTGGCGCATGGTCGATCTCCCAATCTTCCCCAAAGAATGGATCGTGCTTCCCAAGGCGGACAAGGGCGTGAAGAAACAGCTCGCGGCCATAGGAAAGCTCATCAAGTCCGCCGACACCCTCGTCAACGCCGGAGACCCGGACCGCGAAGGCCAGCTTCTTGTGGACGAGGTGATCGAGCACTTCAAGTCCAAAAAGCCTGTCCAGCGCTTCTGGGTGTCCGCCGTCGATCCGGCCTCCATCCGCAAAGGCTTGCAGGATCTCCGGGACAATCGCAAGTACGCCGGCATGCGAGACGCCGCCCGAGGCCGCTCCCGCGCTGACTGGTTGCTCGGCATGAACCTCTCCCGCGCCTACACGCTCGCCAATCGTCCCGCCACGGGCAAGGGCGAACTGATCGCCGTCGGGCGAGTGCAGACCCCTACCCTCACCATGGTAGCCCGCAGAGACTTCGCTATCGCGAATTTCAAACCTCAGCCATACCTGGCCCTATCCGCGACGCTCGAAACCCACGGGACGCGTTTTACGGCCCGCTGGCGGCCCTCTCCGAACCAACGCGGGATGGACGAGGAAGGAAAGCTCCTCATTGACCTCGAAATCGGCCACGCGCTCGTGGAGCGTCTCTCCCGCGAAACCACCGCCACGGTCGTCTCCTGCGAGACGAAGCACAAGCAGGCGCATCAACCCAAGGCGTACTCACTCGCGGACATCCAGATCGAAGCAAGCCGCCTCTTCGGCTACACCGCCGAGGAGACCCTGAACACCTGCCAGTCGCTCTACGAGACGCACAAGGTGACGAGCTACCCGCGCACCGACTGCGGCTACCTCCCGGAATCTCAGCACGGCGACGCCTCGCGCGTTCTGGACGCTATCAGCCGGACGTGCCCCTCCGCGGCCAAGGCGGCGAAGATGGCGAACCCGTCAATCAAGAGCCCCACCTTCAACGACAAGAAGATCTCCGCTCACCACGGCATCGTGCCCGTCGCCAATGTCGCCCACTGG
The DNA here is from genome assembly GCA_963652545.1 of Hallella faecis. Classification (GTDB taxonomy): domain Bacteria; phylum Pseudomonadota; class Gammaproteobacteria; order Burkholderiales; family Burkholderiaceae_F; genus Duodenibacillus. The sequence continues at coordinate 7,599 of CAVJUB010000103.1, forward strand.
GACAAGCTCGACGAAAAGGAGCAGAACCTCTATCGGCTCATCGCCAAGCGCTACATCGCGCAGTTTTTCCCGACGCATGAATACGACGCCACGGAGATCGTTTTGGACCTCGGAAACGAGACTTTTGCCGCCTCTGGAAAGGTGGTGACCAAGGAGGGCTGGAAAATCCTCTACAAGAGGGC
>CAVJUB010000104.1:0-7702 GCA_963652545.1 Hallella faecis
GTTTGGGGAGTCCCCGTTAGAAGTGTCAATGAAGATGTCTTGTAAAATAGCATCAAAAACAAATTCATTCCACAAGTATTCATGAACTTTACTCACCTCTACTCCTGGCAGTTTTTTTATTGAAAATCCCTGCAAGACTTTCTCGGCCGGCATTTCATTCAACATTCCTCGTTTAGGCAGTCCAGTATAAATTGCATAAACATTGCAACCTGAAAATGCCAATATTTCTAGCAAACCACTCCTAACGCCAATAACAGCTTTTGCCAATGACGCGAGATAAAACAACTCCTCATGCGAGAATAATTTATTATAATTGCATTTAATTTCATCTTTATTTTCAATTGTATTTAGCAATACCGTCGAGTAGAGACATCCTGACTTAACTTCAAGCCAGTCATCCCCCTCACAGAACCGAACGTGCGGATCTCCCGCATTCGGCTCTTCAAATCATCGTCGATACTCATGTCCAAATATCCACCCGCAAAGAAGGTCTTCCGACAATCATGTCCCAGTAGGGACGGAACTTCGCCCACGTGATCGGCTTCTTCTGGCCCCTCTTGCGAAGCATTCGCAGAGTCGTTTCCTTCACGTATTCCCAAAACTTCGAGACCGCGGCATAGTTCGTCTTGACCCCGTAGTAGTTGGCGTGCCCATTCAGGGAGCACCTGATGAGCCTAAGCGTTTCGAACAACGGTTTGTTGATCCTTGTCCGCAACCAAGCTTTCAGCTTCTGCCGCTTGTCCTTCAGTTTCTTCTCGCAGGAGTGCACTAACAGTATGTACTTTCCCGCTTTCGATCGTCCATTCAGAAACGTGAAACCCAAGAAGTCGAACTTCTCCTTCGTTCCCTTATGACGCCCGATGGGCAGTACTCTTGTTTTGTCTTCCGCAAGCTCCAATCCGAATTTTCCAAGCCGTTCCCTAATGAGTTCCATTGCCCGATTCGCTTCCTTCTCCACCTGAAACATAAGGAGGAAGTCGTCCGCGTACCGAACGTAGTAGACCTCACCTAGGCACTGCTTCTTCAGCCAACGCTCCACCCATATGTCCAGCACGTAGTGCAGAAACACATTGGCGAGCACCGGCGACACCAGACCGCCTTGCGGCGTTCCTCTATCACTCGGCGACAGCGTTCCATTCTCCATGACACCGGCTTTCAGGAACCTCACGATGTACCGTATGAAGTTCTTGTCTGCGATGTCATGCTCGAGAAATTTCACGAGCCACTTCTGATCCAGATTGTCGAAGAAGCCTTTGATGTCAGCTTCAAGAACGTAGTTCACATGCTTGAACATGATGGTTTTGTCGATAAACCTCACGACGTCGTGCGCCCCTCGTCCCGGTCTGAACCCGTAGGAACAGTCCAGAAATCTCGGTTCGTAGACCTCGCTCAGAATATCCGCCATCACGCTCTGCACCAGTTTGTCCTCGTACGAGGGTATGCCCAACGGCCGCATCTTGCCATTGAGCTTCGGGATGTGCGTACGACGAACCGGCTGAGGAATGTATTCGAAGGACTTCATGCGCGCCACGAGCCCCCGAAGGTTCTCGATCAGGTGCATGTCATACGCATCCTTCGTCACACCGTCCACTCCGACCGCCTTGCGACGCTTCTGGTTATTGTGTGCATCCCACAAACTGACCTCATTCACTCGGTTGATGAGTGTCGTAAGCCTCGGATACTTTTCCGATTGATACCTTACGCTTTTCAGATCTTGTTCCATGCTTTCTTGAGCCTCCTGTGCTCTGCATGCTTCACCTACAAGCAATGATGATTTGCCGCTCCCTTCGCTCCACGCACTTTCATGCGCTTCGCAACTACTATGAAGCGGTCCGACTTCTGCTCGCCCATCGGCTTTCCCTTGGCTTTATGGGCCTTGTTGAGCCTTACCATTCGGAGGCGGCAGACCTCCCAGATACGCTGTTACTACCTTCTGTGTGCTCGCTGCGCTCTAGAACCCCGGTGGGTCTTCTCCTATCTCGCTTTATCGATAGGGCGTTTCCGCCTGCTGCCGGGGGGACGGCATCGGCTCCCACATACTCGTAACGAGGCTGTATCGCTTCACGCTTTCGCATTGCGGCTACGCACACTCCATTGCCTACGCTTAAACCTAACCTTGCGGCTTCGGCTCCAAGGCTATGTACTGACTGCCAGCTACGGCTTTGTCAGGAGAGGACTTTCACCTCTCTGTAATATCAACGCCTACTGGCGCACCCGATACTCATATCACCGACGCCAGAGGCAACCGACGTGCCGGTAAAGACCGGCGCAGAAACGAAAAAAGCCCGCATTTGAGCGGGCTACGGTAGATTGCCTCTGACGCTGAGGGCACGGGGCCCTCAGCCCATTTGAACAGGAATGGAGAGGCGACATGCATTCTACAGTTTTAACGGCAAACGTCCAACTCAATTGCGATTGCAACTACATCGGGCTGGACGTGCACAGCGACAACGTCGTTGTCTGCGTACGACGCAATATGGTCAAGGCCAGCGGCGAGTTGTGCGGCAAGACGATCAAGCTCAAGAAAATCAGCATCCGCGACTCGCAGGAGCCGCTCACGCGGTTCCTCAGCGAGTACGCCGACGGCCAGCAGCACGTCATGACAGCGGAGTCCACATTCAACTGGTACTGGCTCGCTGACATCGCGGAAGACCACAGCTGGAACTTCCGTCTTGCGGATCCGTGCACCGTCAGCCAGGCTAACATCAAGGCGGCCAACGATGAGACCGACGCCGAGTACCTGGCGGAGCGGCTGCGCACGGGGTCGCTCAAGAGCACCGCCGTCCTGCCCCGTGCACTGCGCGGCGTACGGGATCTCACTCGGCACCGCATGCGGGTCATGCAGGAAGTGTCGGACAAAAAGGTGCGCCTGAGCAACCTTTACCACAACCACTGCGCGCACCCGATGCACGGCAAGCTGCTCCAAGAGCTGCAAGACGCGTACGAGGAGCTCGGCGTCAGGGCTGTGGTGTCCAGCGGCATCTGCGACAACGGGAGCGAGTTGATCATTGCCGACCTCCTTACGGGACTGCATGACGCGCAGGCGCGGCTGGAGATGGTCGAGGCCGAGGTCTACAAGCGGATTGACCAGATCGATGCCTACCGGGAAGACCGACTGCTGTTGAAGACCAGCATGAAGGGTTGCGGCGACGTGCTGTCGGCAGTCATTGTCACGGAGATCGGTGACATCTCGCGCTTCCGCACGATGGGGGACTTTGTGTCGTACTGCCGGCTGGCGCCGACGTCAAAGCTGTCCAACGGAAAGAGCAAGGGGCAGGGCAACGCCAAAAACGGCAACGCCTACCTCAGCTGGGCGCTGACAGAGCTGGCGACGCTGATGGCGCGATACAACGAGCCGGTACGGCAGTACCTCGAACGCAAGGTGGACAAGACCGGCTTGCGTGTCATCGGCGTGCGAGCGCTTGCCGCCAAGCTCGCGCGGTGCGTATACCAGGTGCTCCGCAAGAAGGAGGACTTTGACTTGGGGCTGGCGTTTAGCGGCAAGCCGACGCGAAGGCAAGACGCGAGGTCCGCGGAGACGGCGGAGGCTCCCGCGACGGCAACGCCAGACGTTGCAGTGATCGAGCCGCCACAGCCAAAACGTCGCCGGAGGACACAGGCGCCCGCGCCTGTCGAGGCAGCGCCCGTCCAGACGGCGAGCGCAGGTGTGGCGCCCGCGGCGACAAGCGTCGAAGTTAAGGAGCCGGCGTTCCTGGCAACCTCCCAGCGAGTGACGCGAAAGACGGCCGCGGCTTGTGCGGACCAGCAGCCCGCGGCAAGCGGTGAGGGCAAGCGCCCCGCGTGTGTGGCTTCTAGGGTTAAGGCACCTTGTGCCTTAACCGCAACGAAGCCAGCGTACGCGGGTACGAGCTGCGTCAAGTCGCGCCGCGAATGAACGGCTGCCTCCCCGCTGGCGCGGGTCCCCTCCATTAAATCGCGACGGGACTTGACCCAGGTAAGGCAGAACCCATCAACACCGCTGCTACGTGCAGGCCGCGTCCTCATTGGGCTGGCGCCCTGCACGCCAAAAGAGACGAATATGACTACGTAACGATTGCCGAGCACTCCGCGAGCCATGGCTGGGGGGATGAGACATTCCAATGAGCTCGTGTAACCCGAATCGGACGCGGGGTGCTCTGCATCTGATTGACGACGACGGACGGTAATAAAGGTTTTTGATTTCGGCCGGAATCCGAGCCCTCCCGGGGGTGAGCGCCAGCAGGCATCGCACGCTGGCGACTCGAGAGACCTGTAAAAAAACGTGGGACGGAATGCCGGTGCAGACTGAAGTGTTTGGCCGCTCGAAATGAGCGGTGGGGCCATACCCTTTGGAAAGCCGCGTGTTTGCTGGCTTTGGGCGGCCTAGATCCTGATGTGCGCCTGCTACGGAATCTTCTCCGAGCTTACTTTCAACACCTCATCGACCGAGGCAATGCCTGTACGCCGACGACGGACGGACGATCCGATGCACAGCTGCTTGGACCGCATGGCTTAACCGCCAGGGGGTTTTTCAAAATTCACTTTGCGACTTGACAAGGTCGGTGAAATGTGCCCCCCCCTATGGCGTCACCAACTTTGCCGACATCCGTCGCCGATCGCTGGCGTACGTAGACAAGACGCAGTTCATCGAAGCATTGGAAACCCGAGTTTGGGAGTTTGGCGACCGAAAATCGCCGTGGAGCCCTTGAGGCTCCTATATTTTTGCCCAAAAATGTTTTTTCGGCTTGTAGGCCAAACGTAGGCCGTGCTATAATGGGGCCCCAGATTTTTTGGCCACGAGGGAGGGCCGCCCATGTACATCACCACGCAAAAGAGCGGAAAGAACAAGCAGCACGAATACGTCGTGCTGGTTGAGGCTTATCGCGTGCCGGGCGGATCCAAGCGCAACCGCGTCGTCCAAAACTACGGTCGCCTCGACAAGTTGCTTGCGGCAGATCCGCAGGGGTTGGAGAAGCTGAAGGCGCAGTACGCCACGGAGCGTGCCGAAAAGAAGAAGGCCGTAGAAGACACCCGGCTTGGAAATGCCTTGCAGGCGATGAAGGAAACCCATGAAGCGGCTTTTGGAGATGTTCCGGCCCCGTTGCTGTATTACGGTCACTATCCTCTGTTCCGCATTTGGATTGATGATCTTGGACTGACGCAGAAAATGGACTACCTGCAGAAGGCGTCGGGGTCCCGCGCCAAGTTCAAGTACAGCGCCGTGGCACGCTTCATGACCAGCCTGAAAGTCATGGATCCAGGCTCCGTGCTTTACAGCTATGGGAGCAAAGATGATTTCTTGGGGGATCCGATGAAAGACGTGTCTCTGGACAACTGCTATGAGACGCTGAGCTTTCTTAAAGAAAACAAGGATTCGATCTTCCGCTGGATCAACAAAAAGATGGACAACCTGATTGGTGGAAACCGGGCCACCATGGTGTTCTACGACGTCACCAATGTGTATTTCGAAAGTCCTTTGACTGACGAAGAAAAAGACTATCAGCAGGCTGACTTCGGTGATCGTGTTCAAGCCGCCGCCGAGCGCATGAAGGCCGACGGAACTTTGGGGGCCGAATGTTTTGATGAATATGGGCTGGTCATCCCCGAGAAGTTGCCAGCGACTTTCTGGGACGAGGACGCAAACGATCGGTTGCAGTACCTCCGCATGCGCGGCCCGTCCAAGGAACACCGAACAGACTTGCCGCTGGTGTCAGTTGCGCTTGTCATCGACGAATACGGCTACCCAATGGATTTTGAAGTTTATTCTGGAAATGCTTCAGAATTCAAAACCATGAAGCCAACCATCAAGAAGCTGAAAGAGAAGTACAACATTGAAAATGCGGTGGTTGTAGCGGATCGCGGCTTGAATTCCGTCAAGAACCTTGAGATGTTGCAGGACCTCGATCTTGGATTTCTTGTAGCACAAAAAGTAACCAATCTTGGGGCAGAACTGACTGAAAAGATGCTTGATATGTCGAGGTATACGGACTTCAATCCAGAGGACCCCGAGAGTGGAAAGTATCAAGTCATTCCCAACTGGACAAAGACCGGCCCCAACGGCATGGCGGTCGACTGCATGCTGTTGCTGACGTTCAACGAGAAGCGCAAGAACCGTGACAACCGAATCCTTGACGCCATGATCGACATCGTGAAGCAGAAGGCCGCCGACGGCGCAAAGATCGGCCCCCGCAAGAGCGGCTGGGCCGCTCTTGCCAAGACGGATGGCGACGCAGACCGCGCAGTGCTTGGCGTGGATGAGGAGGTGGTAAAAAAGAAGCGCCGTTTCTGCGGCTTTGCCGCCGTGGTGTACGAAGACTCCCCCAAAACGTCCGACAAGCTCAACAAGACTGAGAATGACGGCGACAAGGCCGCAACGGAGACGACAGAGGTCAAGGAGCCGGAGGAGACAGTCACCAAGGATAAAGTGCGCATGCTCAGCGGAAGAGATGTCGCAGCGCAATACCCCAGGCTCAATCGCATTGAGGATTGTTTCCGTGTGATGAAAAGCAACCTGGGGCTTCGACCGATGTTCGTCCGAAACTCCGACCATGTGCGCGGGCACATAACGGTGTGCGTTCTGGCGCTCTTGCTGTTGCGGCTCTTGCAACGACGTTTGGAGAAAGAAAAAACGCCCTTGAGCATTCCTGAAATTTGTAGGACATTATCGGATGCTGATGTTGGCGCCTTGAAGTTCAATGGCCAAGTGGTATTCGTTCACTTTGGACACCAGGCCCAGATTCGCAAGACCAATCCCTACGTGCCCCAAGAGGAATTGCTCAAGCAGTTGGAGCAGAAGAAGATCTCGGTCTCTCATATTCCTGCGATCATGCGGGCCTGCGGTTTACAACCGTTGCCACGCCTCTGCTCCCTTGCGGAGTTGGGCACGTGCCTGCGCACGCGGTTCCCGTCCCCAGATGTTGCCGTCCCCGCTCTGCGGCTCGCGACAATCTGATACCGACCTACAAGTCAAAAAAATAAAAAATGGCCGAAACCCTTGCGGCTATTGGCGTTGCGGCCATTTTTTAGGTTCAAAACTCACAAACTCAGGCAACACTCCGCACGCACGGAAGTGACCGCCGGCATCACCTCTTTCACGATGACCTGCATCCTCGCCATGAATCCTAGAAACTTTGCAGCTCACGTCAACTTTCGAAGGTATACCATCTCATTAACGAAATCAAGCTATCGCAGCGTAACTTCCAGGGCTGACGCATGCTCACCGCGACACTTCGCGCATGATCTTCAACGTGTCAAGGGAAAAGGAGCTTTCTTTGGTCATGAGACTCCCTCATTTGTAGACTCATTGTCAAATATAAATGATATCACGATGAAACTAATGTGTTTTATGGGAGCCTCTTATGAATTGTCATGCATCACTATGCGTCAGCCCTGGTGTAACTTCCTACATCAAACATCATAATTTGATGCAAAAAGGAGCAAAATGCCACTGAACAGAATGCCAATTCTTAGCGCTTTTTGCTTTGCTTCACCACCCCATTTCGCAAGCTTCAAGCCTGGAATTGACAGCAAGCTTGGCAAGCTAAAGAACACTGAGAAAAATATCATGACAGTTCATCAATATATAGACCTCGGAGAGATGAAGATTCGTCTTAAGCTGTACCGAAAACTTCTCAAGGGGAGCGGCCAATCACTTGAAACAACTGGCGCCATCGTGCTCTACAAATTCCTTGAGCGCTATGGTTTCAAGTGCTATCACGCTTTC
>CAVJUB010000105.1:0-7678 GCA_963652545.1 Hallella faecis
GCCGCCGGCACCGATGCGCAGACGCAGATGGAAATTGCTGCTGACGCGTTGCGCCTGCCGCCGTGGGAGGCTGTGATCAAGAACCTCTCGGGCGGTGAAAAGCGTCGCGTGGCGCTGTGCCGTCTGCTCCTCTCTCGGCCTGACATGCTGCTGCTGGACGAGCCGACGAACCATCTGGACGCGGAAAGCGTGGAGTGGTTGGAGCAGTTCCTGCATCGCTTCCCCGGCACGGTGGTGGCGGTGACGCATGATCGCTACTTCCTTGACAACGCCGCCGAATGGATTCTGGAGCTTGACCGCGGCGAAGGCATTCCTTGGAAGGGCAACTATTCCTCCTGGCTTGACCAGAAGGAAAAGCGTCTGGAAATGGAAAAGCGTCAGCAGGAATCCCGCGCCAAGGCGATTCAGCACGAATTGGAATGGGTGCGCCAGAACCCGAAGGGTCGGCAAGCGAAGGCGAAGGCCCGCATTGCGCGCTTTGAAGAGCTCTCGAGCTACGAATACCAGAGCCGCAACGAGACGAATGAAATCTTCATTCCGGTGGCGGAGCGCCTCGGCAACAAGGTGATTGAGTTCCATCATGTGTCCAAGGGCTTTGGCGATCGGCTCCTCATTGACGATCTCTCCTTCACGGTGCCGCCCGGCGCCATCGTGGGCGTCATCGGTCCCAACGGCGCCGGCAAGTCAACGCTCTTCAAGATGATTGACGGCAAGGAAGCGCCGGATTCGGGATCGATTGTCCTGGGCGATACGGTGAAGCTTGCGGCGGTAGCACAACTGCGTGACAGCCTTCCCAACGACAAGACGGTGTTTGATGCGATTTCGGACGGTCAGGACATTCTGCAGGTGGGCAAGTTCGCCATGCCGTCGCGTGCTTATCTGGGGCGCTTCAATTTCAAGGGGGGCGACCAACAGAAGCTTGTGGGCGTTCTCTCGGGCGGTGAGCGAGGCCGTCTGCATCTGGCGGCGACGCTCTTGAAGGGGGGCAACGTGCTGCTCCTTGACGAACCGTCGAACGACCTGGACGTTGAGACGCTGCGCGCTTTGGAAGAAGCGCTGCTGGAGTTTGCGGGCTGCGCCATGGTGACGTCGCATGACCGCTGGTTCTTGGATAGAATCGCCACGCACATCCTCGCCTTTGAAGGCGACAGCAAGGTGGTGTTCTTCAACGGCAACTACAACGAGTACGAAGCCGACAAGAAGAAGCGTTTGGGTGAAGAAGCGGCGCGGCCGCACCGCCTGCGCTTCAAGCCGCTGAAGCACTAACACTCGCTCACACGAGATTCGGGCCGCCGGTATTGTCATCGGCGGCTTTTTCTTGAAACACCCTACCCGTTGTAGAGAGAACCTCGACATGCCCCGCAAGTTCGTTCATCTGCGTTTCCATTCGGAGTATTCGGTCACGGACGGCATCGTGCGTCTGGATCCGATTTTGGAAGAAGCTGCCCGCCGAGGCGACGTGGCGCTCGGCATCACCGACAACATGAACATCTTCGGTGGATTGCGGTTCTTCACGCACGCCTTGGCCGACGGCGTGAAGCCCATCGTGGGGTGCGACATCTGGGTGACGAACGAAGCGCAGGGGAAGCGCGACGAGCCTTACCGACTGACGCTCTATTGCCAGAATCACACGGGGTATTTGTCGCTTTGCACGCTGCTTTCCAAAGCTTGGATGGAAAACCAGTATTTGGGGCGCGGCGAATTCAAGTTTGAGTGGTTTACGGAAGAAAACTGCCGAGGGCTGATCTGTCTTTCGGGCGGTCCGCTAGGGATCATCGAGCGACTTAACGAAGGCAAGACGCCGGCCGAAGGCAAGGCGGCGATTGAGCGGCTCATGGCGGCCTTCCCAGGACGGCTTTATTTTGAGGTGCAGCGCATCGGCGCCTTCAATGAAGACGTCTTCGTGGGCCGCATGGTGCAGCTTTCGATTGATTACCACGTGCCGCTGGTGGCGACGCACCCCATTCAGTTTCTGAAGAAATCGGACTTCACGGCGCACGAAGTGCGCGTTTGCATTGCGCAAGGCTACGTGTTGGAAGACAAGCGCCGTCCCCACCTTTACACCGCCGAGCAGTACTACAAGACGGAAGACGAGATGCGGGAGCTCTTTAAAGACTTGCCGCAAGCGTTGGAAAACGCGGCGATCGTTGCTCAGCGCTGCAATCTGGATGGTGTTCTGCAGAAGCCCCAGTTGCCTGTCTTCCCGACGCCTGACGGCATGAGTCTGGACGACTACATGGTGAAGCTCTCCAAGGAAGGGTTGGAGCGGCGCCTCGCCTTTCTTTACGCTGATGAAAAGGTGCGCGACGCGAAGCGCCCCGAGTACATGGAGCGGCTGGAGTACGAGCTCAACACCATCATCAAGATGAAGTTCCCCGGCTACTTCCTCATCGTGCAGGACTTCATCAACTGGTCCAAGCGCAATGGCGTACCCGTGGGGCCGGGACGAGGTTCGGGCGCCGGGTCGCTGGTGGCCTACTGCCTGGGCATCACGGATTTGGATCCGCTTCACTACGGGCTGCTGTTCGAACGATTCCTGAACCCCGAACGCGTTTCCATGCCTGACTTCGACGTGGACTTTTGTCAGCACAATCGTGATCGCACGATTGAGTACGTGAAGCGCGTATATGGCAAGGAGGCCGTAAGCCAGATCGTTACGTTCGGCGCCATGGGCGCGAAGGCCGTGGTGCGTGACGTGGGGCGCGTTTTGAACATGGGCTACGGCGAAGTGGATGCTTTGGCCAAGCTCATTCCGCAGAAGCCCGGCATGGACATCACGCTGGCGAAAGCCAAGGAGATGGATCCCGACTTCAAGGCAAAGTCGGAGAAGCCCGAGTACAAGCAGCTCATGGAATATGCCATGGAGTTGGAAGGCATCACCCGCAACCTCGGCATGCATGCGGGCGGCGTGCTGATTGCGCCAGGAAAATTGACGGATTTCTGCCCCCTCTACAACGCCGACGGCAAGCCGGAGAACACGGTGAGCCAGTACGACAAGAAGGACGTGGAGAACGTGGGTCTCGTGAAGTTCGACTTTCTGGGCCTCACGACGCTCACGATTCTCGCAAAAGCGGTGGAGTACATCGATCGCTTGACGCCTGGGAAGCATTTTGAGCTCGAGCGCATTCCGGTGGATGACGAGGCGACTCTGAAGCTTTTTCAGTCAGGGAACACGGGCGCGGTCTTTCAGTTTGAATCCGAAGGCATGCGAGACCAGCTGCGGCAGGCGCAGCCCTCGTGCTTGGAAGAGCTCGTCGCCCTGAACGCCCTCTACCGTCCGGGGCCCATGGATCAGATTCCGCACTTCATTGACCGCAAGTTCGGGCGAGAAAAGGTGGAATACCTCGATCAGCGCATGGAGCCGATTCTGGCGGAGACCTTCGGCATCATGGTGTATCAGGAACAGGTGATGCTGGTGGCGCGTGCGATCGGCGGCTATTCGCTGGGCGGCGCCGACTTGCTGCGCCGCGCCATGGGCAAGAAGAACGTCGAGGAGATGAAGCGGCAGCGAGCGGTCTTCGTGAAGGGCGCTGCTGAGCGCAATGTGGATGAAAAGACGGCGACCGAGATCTTCAACTTGATGGAGAAGTTCGCGGGCTACGGCTTCAACAAGTCGCACGCCGCGGCCTATTCCTATGTGGCGTGGCAGACGGCGTACTTGAAGGTGCACCATCCGGCGCCTTTCTTTGCAGGGAACTTGTGCCTTGTGATGGATCAGGGTGAGAAGATGAACACCCTCATCACGGATGCGAAGGAATGCGGCGTGAAGTTCCTGAAGCCCGACGTCAACGTGAGCGAGTGGTTCTTCACGGTGCCCGATGAATACACGATTCGCATGGGCATGGGATCTATCAAGGGCATGAGCCAGGCCATCGTTGAGGACATTCTTTATGAGCGCAGCATGAACGGGATGTTCCTGGACATCTTTGATCTGGCGGCGCGCGTGCCGACCGTGAATCGCAAGGTGCTGGAGCAGTTGGTGCGCTCCGGGGCGCTCGATTCCATCGACGAAGACCGCGGCAAGAACTTTGCGAACATCCCGCAGGCGTTGCAGGCGGCGCAGACGGTGAAGGCTTCCATCGGTCAGGCGAGCCTTTTTGCGGATGAAAACGGTGAAGCTGAGCGCATCGTAAGTTGGATTGATGCGCCGGCGTGGAATGAAAAGCAGAAGTTGACGGCGGAAATTGATGCTTTCGGGTTCTGTTTCTCCGGCAACCTTTTTGATTACTACCGAGCAGAGGTTTCCACCTTCGCAACGCCTTTGTCCGGCGTGCGCGCCACAAAGCAGACGTCGACCATTGCGGGGATCATTCTCTCGGTGCGCTACATTCAAGGGAAGCGCGGCCGCTTTGCGGTCGTCATGATTGACGACGGCCAGCAGCAGATGGATGTTCTCATCTACAGCGAAGAGGTGCTGAGCCGTTATCGCCATGCACTGAAGGCGGGTGAAGTGGGCGTCTTTTCGGGACGCGGACGGTTTGATGAGATGCGGCAGAAGATGTCTTTCATGGCGGACGAGGTGATGACCTTGGAGGACATTCGCGTGCGTCGGCGGGCGCGGCTTTTTGTTTCGCTGTCGGACGCGGAGCAGCTCAAAAAGACGATGGAGCTTCTGAGGAAGAACAAGGCGTCGCCAGGAAAGGGCATCGTCTGCCTCGTGACCGTAGGCGCCGAGGGGCGCGGGGGCGAGGTGCGGGCGAACTTTCTGGTGAAGCCCACCGATACGTTGCCGGAAGATTTGGTGGCGCTCGCGGGCGTGGCGAAGGCGTGTTATGGTTACTGACTGAGGCGATGATTTAGGAGGCAGGCCGTGGATCCACGAGAAGTTCGCCGATGGCTCCATCAACCCAAGGAATTGTCTGAGTTTCCCAAGTTTTACGCGGGGTCTCGCTCGCGGCAGTATCCGCGGCCGCTCAACCAGTTTCGCGGTACGACCATGGTGTCGGAATTGCTGACCGTGGCGCCGAACCAGGTGGTGCTGTTTGCCTACAAGCAGGCGGCGTTGTTGGAGGACTGCAAGTTTTGGGCCTACTGGGGATTTCTGCTGGTGACGGGGGAGTTTCAGCCGATGGCGGAGTGGCATTATCACCCAAGCCACAAGGGAATCCATTGCAAAGTGCCTTGCGGAACGGACAAGGACTACACGTCGAGGATGCTGGCGCAAGCGCCGGAGCTGGCGGTGTGCCCGCAGAAAATGCCTGATGTGCGGACGCAGGCTGGCATCGAGCAGCTGGTGGGCATTGTTTGCGAAAGGTTGAGCATTCGTATGCCAGTTTCGGAAAGTGAAGATCTGTTTGGAGCTCCGTGATGAAAACGACAGACTGGAGTCGTCTTTTTGAGGTGAAGAAGACGCAGAATCCGAATGTTGAACTCATTCAGACGCCGTTGGAATTTCCTGGAACCAATGATCAGGTGGTGGTGCGTGTCAGGAAATCCCCTCAGGGGTATTTGGTGGATGACGGCGGTGATACGGAATGGTTTATCGAGGCATCAGGCTTTAGTTTGGAATCGGCTGGCATTGAGGCTTCAAAGAAGCACTTGTACGAGACGCTGGGCGTGGAGTTCAACGACGACTTGGTGCTGTTTCAGCGGGTTGAAACAGACGCACAGTTGCCGATGGCGGTTATTCAGGTAGCTCAAGCGGCCGTGGCTTTTTACGAGGTGGCGTCCAACCGTCTGGAGCGAAAGGAAGGGCGGTTCCGCAAGGAGCTGAAGGAAGCGTTGCGGGAAGTGGCTGCCGAAGATGGCTTTGAGGTGAGTGAAGATTGCGCCATCGCCGCATTGCAGGGACAGAAGGCAGACTATCGGCTGACCAAGAAGGCGTTGAAAAATCCCATCTACGTTTTTGCGGCATCGGACAAGGCGAGGCTGCTGGAGGCGCAACTGGCGTTTCTGGCCCTTGACCGAGAGGTGCCGGTTATTGCGATTGCCGAGAGTCAGGAAAAAGTGGGGCGGCGGAATTTTGAACGGGCAGGGTACTTTACGACGAAATGCCTTGCCTACGACAAGGGATCCATGCGTGATCTGATGGCAAGTTTGAATTGAGCCTTGATTTATGGATGTGGTTCTGTCGATTCGTAGACGGACGCCATGGGTTTTACGGGGTGCGTTTGATGCGTGGCGAGGAGCTGGTGCAGACGATCGAGGTTTTTTCCAGAAAGCGAACGATCAGATTCGCGGTGCCACAAGTGAAAGCAGGGGGAGGTGAAAGCGCCCCATTTCATGCGGCAACCGCTATTGATGAGCCGCACCGCCATGTCGGAGTCTTCATAGCCCCAGCCTTCGAAGGCTTCGTCCTGACCGCCGACGGCGAGAAAATCAGACTTGAAGAGTGACCAGTTGCAGCCTCTGAGGAGTTGCCAGCGTCTGGGACGCATCAGGCGCAGGGGGCCTAGCGGCAGCGTGCGGGCGGGAAAGGCGCGGTTGATTTTCTTCTCCTTGGCGAGCGCTGAAAGTTTTGACGGGCTTTCCAGCCAGTCAAGCGCAGGGGAAGCAAAAAGTGATTGCGTGAAGGCTTGCGACAGGAGAATGCGCTGACCGGCGAGGACGCAGCGGGATTGAGCGAGTCGACGGTGCTGAGCCACAAAGTCGCTTCTCACCAAACAGTCGCCATCCATGAAGACGAGATAGTCCCCTTGCGCCAGGGTGACGGCCTTGTTGCGGGAGCGGGCGAGACGGAAGCCTTGATCGGCCTGCCAGGAATGCTGCAATGGAAAAGCATTGACTTTCTGCCAATGATTCACAACCGCCGTGGTTTCACTTCGAGAACCGTCGTCCGCTACGATGACTTCAAACTGCCGGTCAGTTTGTCGCGAGAGCGACAGGAGCACGAGGTTAAGAGCCTCGGGCCAGTTGTAGGTGGAGACGATGACGGAAATGAGCCCCTGCATCAGAAGGTTCCCTCGCTGTAGGTGAAGAGATGGTACTTTGCGTACTTCATGAAGGTGTAGTACGCATGGTGGATGGCGAACATCAGTCCCATCTTGCCGTCAAGAAAGCCGCCGTTGAAGAAATAAACCTTCAGAAACGCCCACGAGGGCTTCAAGAGCGTTCCAGAGAGAAAGCCTGTGCGCCGGCCTTTTTCCACCTGTTGCTTTGCAAGGTAGGTGGTGTATTGATCCAGTTTTCGGATCATGGCGCTCCAGTTTTCGTAGGGGTAGTGAAGCAGGGCGCCGTCAAGGCGTTTTTCTGGGAACGGACTCAGAATTTTTTCATGAACACGGCCTTCCGACGTGAGGCCGTCGATTGGAAACAGGCGGCGAACGGCGTCGCTGCGCATGGAGCCGTGCGTAATCCGGTAGTGGGGAAACTGATTGATGCGCGCAAAAGTGAAGCAGAATGTCGCGGGTCCTTTGACGGCCTCGAGAATGGAGATCTTGAGTTCTTCCGTGACAACTTCGTCTGAATCAATGAAGAGAATCCAGCTCCCTTGGCAGAGGCTGATGGCGAAGCGCCGCTGTGCGGAAAAGTCGCCTGAGAGGGCATGCTGGACAACGAGGGCGCCGCAGGAATGGGCGATCTCCTTCGTCTTGTCCGTGCTTTCATCATCGACGACAATGATTTCGCTGGCAAATGAAAGCGACTTGAGACAGGAACGGAGGGTGCGCTCGCTGTTTTTCGTCAGTACGACGGCGGAAAGAAGAGGCTTCGGCATGGAGGCTTCAGGCGAGGATTCGGC
>CAVJUB010000106.1:0-7662 GCA_963652545.1 Hallella faecis
GAAAGCCGCCTGCCGGAGCGCGGAGCGGCCCTAGAACAACACACTGAAGACAAATCGCCGGTCTGCCGCAGGCCCCTGATGGCGGGGAGGCAGCATCGGCGGCAGCAAAAGGAAGCCGGTCATGGATGTCGAATTTCTTCACGCGATCAAGTTTTTCCTGGATCACTCGCGGCTCGGATGGAAGCCGTTTGGGAGAAGCTGCTTTGAGGTGCTCTCAAAGCACGGACTCGCGAAAGGATTTCGACAAAAGACCTGGTGGGGGAATCCTCACTGCCTTTCCAACCTCGCGAAGCTCTTTTCCGACAATGAGGCGCTTTATCAGTCGGTGCTCCCGCCCGAGCGCAAGGCGCCGGTCTACGCGAGCCGCGAAGAGCTCGTCGCCGCTCGAAAGAAGCTTTCCGACTACTTTCACGAAACCTACGGCGCGCCGGAATTTCCGGAGGACAACGCGGGAAGCCCCGAGGTCTTTTCCGTCGAATTCGAGGCCTGGCAGACCGAGGCGCGACGCCGGGGCGGCCCGGCGGCGGACGATGTGTTCGCCCGTCTCCCCGCCGTGCTCACCGTAAGCGCCGTGGTGGACGAGCTGCGCGCGGCGTCAAAGAAGACGAAGGACGAGTTCTGCCGCGACCTTTGGAAGCGCATCGGCGAGCCGTGGCGCGACACGCCGGAGCTTCCCCTGGTGGCGCAGTACTTTCCGGTGCCCGAGGACCTGCGGGCGCCGCTGGGCTTCCCGGCGGACGAGGAAAAGCCGGCGCCGGCCGAACCCGAGGCGACGCCGGAGGCTTCCGCCGCGGCTGAGCGGCCGGTGACGGATGTGGAGCCCGGGCGTGACGACTCGCTCAAAGCGCTCGCCGAGGCTTTCCGCACGGAGCGCACCTATGAGCGCGCGGCGGAGCTCGGCCGCCGCTTGACGGAAGCGGGCAGCTTCGGCGCGGCGGAGGCGTACTGGGCCCAGGCCTATCAGCTTGCGGACGCGGAGCATCGCCCCGTCGCCGGCTGCGAGCTTTCGCAGGCGTTCTTTCGCACAGGCATTTCTTCGGACGTGGAAGAGGAGGCGCAGAGCCTCGCCAAGCAGCTGCCCGACCGGTCAATGGACGAGCTTCGGCAGCTGCTGCAAGCCGCGCGCGATGACGGCCGGACGCGGCCGGGCCGGATGCAGGTCTGGACCGCGGACGACAGCTACTGGGGCGCGACTTCCGAAGAGCGGCGCAACACGCTGCGGCGCCAGGCGGCGGATTTGATTCAAAAGGGCGAGCGGCTCGATGCGCTGGAATTTCTGCTGGGCGCGATGATGCGCCGCCAGTTCACGGACGCGTCGATTCTGCGGCTGCTGCTGCAGGTGCTGCTGGGGCTGAAGCTCACGAATCTGGGGGGCAAGGTTGCGGAGATCTTGTCTCAGAGCGAACCAAAGCGGTCCGGCCGGCTCGATGCCTTGGAGCGCGCCTTCGAGTGCTACGTGAGCGACGGCAGCAGCCAGAGCGCGCTGACGGTGCTCGATCAGATCAACAAGCTCGGCGTCAAGAAGGCGAAATTGAAGGCGATGGCGGCGAGGATCAAGGCGGTGGCGAAGCCCGTTCCGGACGCTCCCGCTGCGTCGGAAGCCGAAAAGCCTGCCGACGCGCCGGCGCCGGCCGCTTCAACATCGGTTCCTGCGCCAGCTCCGGCTACGGCTTCGGCATCGCCTGCGGCACCCGTGAATGGGGCGGAAACTCGTCCGAACTTCGAGCGCGTGCCGTATCCGCGCGAATACATCGGCTTCATCCGCCATCGTGCGGGGCACGTGAATTTTGAAGTGAAGGCGCTGCGGGTGAAGGGGCGCTGGATGCGGCTCCTCGCGAAGGAAGCCGAGGCGATCTTCCCTCGCTTCGGGTCGCTGTCGCTGCATTTTGCGAACGCCAAGGACTCCGTCTCCCTCAAGGAAGACCATCTCTACTGCCTCACGGTGGACCGCAGCGAGCTGCGCTCCACGGGGGACCCCGACTTCCCGGTGGCGATCGACGCGCGCTCGGGGCAGCAGTTCAAGCCCCTGTCGTCCGCAGGCTGCATTTTGGTGGAGCCCGTGGACAAGGCCTTTGACCTCACGCTGGACACCGAAGTGACCTTGGACGGCGTCGCGGCCGAATGCCCGGCGCTGGACAACGAAAGCGCCTTGGTCGCCGTCGAAGGCGGCTACGCAGGGCCCTTCAAGCTGCGCGTCAACGGCCGCGGCCGGCTCTACTTGCCGAAGGTGACGATTCGGGAGCTCTCCGCGGTGCCGCTGCGGCGGCCGGCGGCGGATGCGATTCTCGCGATTGACGTGCCTTCGGGCGGCCGGACGGCGGTGTGTCGTCTGGCGGCTTCCGACGGTCGCGCGGCGAAGATGACCGCGGACCTTGTGCGCGACGGATCGCTGCTTGCGGCCGCGGCGCGGGAGATTCCGACGCTGCCCGCCGTGGGCGACGTGCGGCCGCTGCTCGCCGCTTCCGACGTGCTCGCCGATCCCCGGCGCCAGCAGCGGCTGCTTGCGCTTTTGAAGACCCTGGGCGAAACCGATCGCTTTGCGGGCGAACTGCGCGACCTCGCGGTGCGCAAGCTTCTCACGGTGCTCAAAACCGAAGCCGCTGCGACGGAGCATCCGGTGACGGACGCCGTCGTGAAGGCGGTTTCGAACGTGGACGACTTGAAGCAGCTTGCGCAGCAGCTGACGCGGGCGCGTCAGGCGGTGGAAGCGGAGCACAAGGCGGCGCTCGCCGCGGAAGAAAAGGTCTTCAACGAGCGGCGCAAGGCGCTCCGAGACGAGATCTCGAAGCTCGAAGACGACGTGAAGGCCGCGGAAGCCGCGGGCGAAGCGAAGAAAGCCTTCTGGAACGAGGAGCTTTCGCGCATTGTGGCGAGCGCCAAGACCGCCATCTCCCGTCATGCTCTGTCGCCTTACTTGGAGAACCTGCCGCCGGCGCCGGGCGCTGAAGCCGTCAAGGCGGCGCCTCAGACGGAGGCCGCCGACTTTGCGGCCCGCGCGGCGGCCGTGGAGGCGCTCCCTGCGGTGAAGCGGTCGCCTTCGGAGACGCGGCGCCACTTGATTCGGGCTTTCCAGGCGCGGCGCGGCTACTCGCACGATGAGACCGTCAACCTCTTCGTGTCGCTTGCGAACAACTTCCTCACGATCTTTTCTGGCGAACCCGGCTGCGGCAAGACGTCCGCCTGCGGGATTCTCGCGGACGCGCTGGGCCTCACCGACCTTGCCGGCCGATTGACCGAATCGCCGGCGTGGCAGGGCGCCGGGACCTGCGACCGGTTCCTTGCGGTGCCCGTGGAGCGCGGCTGGACCTCAAAGCGCGACTTCCTCGGGTACTTCAACCCCTTGACGCAGTCCTTCAGCGCGAGCGACCGGCGGCGCTACGAAGCGTTCCGGCTTCTCTCCGAAGAGGCGGGGTCGGCGGACGCCTTCCCCTTCGTGTTCCTGCTGGACGAAGCCAACCTGAGTCCGATGGAGTACTACTGGGCGGATTTCATGGGAATCTGCGGCGGCGATGCCCGCGCTTCGCGCGAAATCGTTCTGGGAGACAACGTCCTTTGCCGCATTCCGGATCACCTGCGGTTTCTCGCCACCGTCAACATCGACGACACGACGGAGCCCCTGTCGCCTCGCTTGCTCGATCGCGCGTGGATCATTCGCCTGCCGGCGCCGGAATTCAATCCGGCGGCGGTTTCGGGGGCCGAACCCTCGGCCGTGCGCTGGAAGGACTTCACGGCGGCCTTTGGTTTTGCGGGCGCCGTGGCGGACGTGAAGGAGATGCAGCCCTTCTACGAGCACATGCGCACGATGGGTCTCACGGTCTCGATGCGCAGTCGGCGAGCCATTGCGCAGTTCATTGCGGTGGGAACGCCGCTTTTTGACGGGGGCCTTGCGACGGCCGTGGACTATGCGGTGGCGCAGAAGCTCCTGCCGATGGTGCGCGGCAGCGGCGCGGCGTTCAAGACGTGGCTCGAGGGCTTCCGCGAGCTCTGCGGCAAGGCGCCGGCGTCCGCGGGGATCGTGGATCACATCCTCACCCGCGGCAGCAGCAACCTCAACTTCTTCCAGTTCTTCTGATGACGCCGATCCTTTCCGGAGTTCTTCATCTGCGGCCGGTCGCCGGCTCCGGTGAAGCGGCGGCCCTGCGTCTCACGCCCGGACTTCCGGAAGCCGAGGCCGCGGGGGCCGCGCTTCCCGCCGTGCGGCAGGGCGAGGCGCTCGAGGCCACGCTCGTCTTTGAGCCCGGCCCCTTTGCGGCGTCTCTCGTGCAGCGGCCCGTCGGGGTTGTGATCGCCGCCGAAGAGGACGTGATCCTGAAGCAGGACGTGGTGCCTGCGGTGGCGGGGGGCCTCGTCACCGCAGGCCCCGTCGTGCTGAAGCACGACGTCTTTGACGACCGCGCCGGCGTCGTGCGGCTCTCCGTTACGGTGGAAAACAGCCACGGCGTCGCCGTGACGCTCGCGGCCGAGCGCTTCACCCTGAAGCTTGCGGACACCGAGACCGGCCGGCGGCTCGAGGCCATGCTGCAGCGCGTCCTTTCCTTTGCGCCGAAGCTGCTTCCGGAGGCCGACGAGGCGGCGGTCCGCCCCCGCACCACCGCCGCCTTCTGGGACTTGGTCGAGCGCATCGCCGC
The DNA here is from genome assembly GCA_963652545.1 of Hallella faecis. GTDB lineage: Bacteria > Pseudomonadota > Gammaproteobacteria > Burkholderiales > Burkholderiaceae_F > Duodenibacillus. The sequence goes on from CAVJUB010000106.1 coordinate 4,629, forward strand.
CGCCTGCACGGAGCTGCACCGCTACTTTGAAAAGAGCGCGCGCTTTCGATTGCAGCAGGGCGAGCGCATGACGTCGCTTTCCCGCGTCACGTCGGTCACGCACCGCACGCTCGAATTCATCGCGACGCACCCCGAGGAGCTTCAGCCCACGGACCTTGCCTGCGGGATTGACTTCGGGGGCCGCCGCTGGCTTCCCGGCCGCACCGTGGACGAAACGCACCAGAAGACCTACGACATCTACGAAAACCGTTGCATCACGGGCTTTCTGCAGACCGTCTGGACGGCGGCGCACCGCGTCGTGAAGTCGCTTGATGCGCTGGTGAATTCGGACGATGCGGCGCTTTTCAAAACGACGGTAGGGCCGGTACGCGACCGGGCGCAGAAGGAGCTCCTGCCGCAGATTCAGTCGCTCGCCGCCGCGTATGCGCGGTTCTTCGGGCTGGAGGAGACGGCGCCCTTGTCAGGGCTTCCCGAGCCCTCCGCCATCTTCATTTCGTCCGCGCCCTACCGGCGCCTCTACGAATTGATGCAGGAGTGGTTTGCTTCCGAGCTCCCGAATCTTTCCGACGTGCGCTGCCTTCTCGACATTTCCAAGTCAAGCCGCATCTACGAGCACTATGTTCTGACGCTGCTGGTGGAGGCGCTGGGCGAGCCCCAAAGCCGCCGGCGCCTCGTCTACCCAGGAGCGCCCGCGCGCCTGCAGCAGTCAACGGTCTGCAATGAGTACGTGTTCCGGCGGGACGACGCGGAAGTGACGCTCTTTTACGAGCCCGTCGTGCCTTCGGGGCGGCAGGCGGAGACCGTCACGGGGCTCGTGCGCACCATGACCTTTGACTTCTCCCAGCAGGGCGTCGCCCGGCAGGATCCGGCGGCTTCCTACTGGACGCCGGACTATGTGCTGCGCGTCAAGGATTCGCGCGGCGTGCGCTGCTGGATTGCGGACGCCAAGTACCAGACGTGGCCCACCTTCCTCGCGAATTACGCGGAGATGACGCTTGCGAAGTATCTTCTCGCCACCGCGCCGAAGGATCCGGCGGAACAATTGGCGGGCTTCATCGCCTTCTGCGGGAAGGATTACGGCGCCGGCGCGGGACGTCGCCGCTTGCGAGACGTGGATTCCGTCGAACGGCGCGAGCCGGCGGCGGAGGTGATGACGCTCTGCGGCGAGGGCGGGGACGAGGTGAAGCAGCTGGCGGCGTGGCTCTCGGAGATCGGCGCGGGCAACGACTAAGGATTCCTTGGGAGTTCGCGGAGACGATGGAATGAATGGGATTTTCTGGGAATCGTCTCCTGAGGAAAGCGATTGTTGAATGGAGGTGATCGTCGGATGAAATGGGAATTTTCACGGAAGGGCACGGCAAAGGAGCCCGGGAAAAACTTGATGCGGGCGATCGTGGCGGCCCTGGGGCTTCTTGCGGCGCAGCTTCTCTTGCAGTCGCTTGGCGAGACGCCCGGCGACTTGACCACGCTGGCGCTGATGATGGTGCTTCTGATGTTCGCCTCGTCTCGCTGGACCTTCTGGGGGCTGGTGGCGCCCTTCACGGCAATTGCGACGCTCTACTGCGTCGTGGGCCGAGAGTACGGACTGCCTTCGTACCAGTACCTGGTCTCGCTGCTGGCAACCGATGCGGACGAGGCGGCGGAATTCCTGTCGCTGGTGCCGTGGACGACCTGGGGATTGACGGCGCTGCTGCCCGTGACCGTGGCGGCGTTCTACTGGCTTTTCTTGAAGAGCGGGATGCAGCCGTGCCGCAGCAAGGCGCTGGTTCTCGCGACGGTGCTCCTGCTGATTGTGGCGGAGAAGCCCACGGCGTTTGTGAGCCACCTGCAGGAGGCGATTCGAGACACTCGGCAGGATCAGGCGTTCTTGTCCGTGATGGCGCAGAGGAACAACTGGCTCACGGACGGCATCGTGCGGACTGAGCCTCGCTATCGGAACTACGTTCTGGTGCTCGGGGAGTCGGCGCGGCGGGACTATCTGCATGCCTATGGCTATCCGGTGAGCAACACGCCGTTTCTGGATGCGGTGAACGGGACTGTGGTGGAGGGAATGACGTCCGCCGGCACGAATACGGTGGCGTCGCTGCGCTTCATGCTGACGCACGACCGGCTGGACAAGAGGCCGGACTACTCCCGCACGATCGTCGGACTGGCGAAAGCGGGCGGCTATGCCACGTACTGGTTTTCCAATCAGGGCTTTTCGAGTGAGTTCGATACGCCGATTACGGCGGTCGCCACGCCGGCGGACAAGAAGATCTTTGTCCGAACGGGAAGCTACAAGCAGGGCGACTTTACGGACGATCTGCTCCTTGCGCCGCTGCGCCAGGCCTTGCAGGACGGCGAGACCAGGCCGCGGTTCATCGTGCTCCATATCATGGGATCGCACACGGACGCCTGCAAGCGGATTGCCCATTGGCCGGAGAAGACGCAGACGGACGAGCGGCATCAGCAGGTCGCCTGCTATTCGGACTCCATGGCGCAGACCGACCGCTTCCTCGAAAACGTTTACCGCCGGCTGCAGGCGACGGGCGAGTCGTTTTCCATGATCTACACGAGCGACCACGGCCTGGTGCTTTCGGAGAGCAACGGCCGGCTGAGGCTCGACAACACGACGGTGAGCCGTCATCACTGCGACATTCCGCTGGTGAAAATCAGCTCCGACGATACGACGCACCAGCGGGTGAAAAGCGTGAAGTCGGGCTTTCGGTTTACGGACGGGCTTGGCCGCTGGCTGGGACTGTCCGGCGGCGTTCTGACGGGCTACGACCTCTTTGACGGTGTGGACGACCTCGAAACCGAGAATCCGGCGGCCGAAGGCAAGGAGGATTCAGCGGTGGACATCGGGCCTTTTGTCCGGTCGGCGGCATCGTCTGCCGGTGGTGGACGGTGAACTGCCAAGGATTCCTTGGCAGTCCGATTGAATAGTGAAATTTAATACAAGTTGTTTGAATTATCGTGAACGTTCCTGCGGCTTGCAGGTCAGATGGCCTGCTGCCAGCAGACAAACGCGCGCTTGTCCTCCGAGAAGACGGCG
>CAVJUB010000107.1:0-7641 GCA_963652545.1 Hallella faecis
AAATAGGCGAGGCTATAAGGATGGTTACATCCAACTTGTGTCTCGGTGTGTCAATGTCGCTGTTCTTCAGCGTCTTCGTCGCACCAAGCCAGCCTGTGTCTTATTATTTGGATCAATGGGAATGGTTGGGACGAGTGCAGTATTTTCTGCTACCTGTTTCACCCAAGGATGAAAACCTCTGGATCAGACTCTTATGCGGGTTTGCTTTCTGGTTGGTTGCCATTCTGTTCCGCGGTTTCAATCTGGGGGAGAAAAAATGAATGGACTTTATGCGGGTCTTGCTACCGTTGGGTTCATCGTTGTCCTAGCGGCCTTAATGTGCTGGTGGGTTGGTCCTGACCATAAGGAGAAAGAATGACGAACAACGGACTTTATGCGGGGCTTGCCACCGTAGGGTTCATCGTGGTTCTTTCGGCTCTGCTCTGCTGGTGGATTGATTCTTACAAAAAGGACAAAGAATGACGAACGGACTTTATGCGGGCCTTGCCACCGTAGGGTTTATCGTTGTTCTCACTGCCTTCATCAGTTGGTGGGCCGGTCCTGACAAAAAGGACGAATAATCCAGCCAATCTTCATCGGAAGATTCTTCTGTGATCTTCCATTCCCGACGGGGATGTCATCATCCCCTCGGGGTCATGGTGCATCTCCGTTTTTTTTAGGAGTTTCATCATGACAAACGTTTCTACTACTTCCGCCGTCAACAATGCTCGCAATGTCCGCGAACGCCTCGTCGTGGTCACCACGAAGTTCCGCACGTGGACGGGCACCCGCGCCATGCATGGCGAAGACTATCGTCTCGGCACGGACGGCGAACTTCCGCCCAAAGCGGTGGCCGCTTCCTACGGCCTCAAAGCTATCATCAACCCAAAGACGCTCAAGCCCATCAACGATGTCGTCAACAAGGTTTCTGCCTTGCTCGACTCCGTGGGCGTGAGATTTTTGGGCGGCACCGCGCTCGACAAGAACGTTGCCAAAACGGTCTTGCCTGAGTTGAAGCGCCTCAAGGATGAGTACGAACTGGCGAAGTCGGACTTCTTGTCCAACTACGATCAGTTTGTAGAGCAGTGGGCGGCTGAAAACCCCAACTTCTCTGAGCAAATCATGGGCTCTAAGCTCGATATTTGCGCGCTCGATAGAAAGCTCACGGCTTCCTATTCGGCGATTGGCATCATGCCAATCGGCACGAGCGAAGAGGAGATCAAGGAGTTTGACGAGCAGGTGAGCAATGATCTGACGATGGAGATGCTGTACAGCATTTCCAGCGACGCTCAGCGCTACCTGCAAGACAGCTTCGGCATGGGTCGCAAGTCGGCTAATCAGCGTCTGCCAAAGACGCTGGTGAAGATTCAGAAGAGGCTCGACAGCCTTTCGTTCTTGGCCCCCGGCATCTCGCCGCTGGTGAAGACGATTCAGATCGCTCTCAACAAGGTGCCCACTCAGGGTGCGATTGAAGGGACGGCGTTCTGGATTCTGAAGTCCTGCACTCAGTTGCTCGCTGATCGAAAGATTCTCGCTGACATTGTTCAGGGGAAGATTTCGGCAGAAGCGCTGTTGCAGGATGCAGAACGGTCTCTCGCGGAAACGGCTCCCGTGTCGGTGACTTCGGTCCCGGCTCCGGCGGCTGAACCTGCTTCCGAGGCCGTGAACGTTCCCATTGTGCCTGATCTTGATCCGGCGGCGATGGAAGCGTTCTTTGCGGCGGAAACGCCCGCGGCAGAACCGGCAACGATTCAGTCCGCGGCTCCGGCTCCGGCGCCCGAAGCGAATCAGGTGCAGGTCGAACTGCCCTGGTTCTAGAAGTCTTTTTTTTCATCCCTAGCGGGGTCACTCATCCCCGTCGGGGTCATGGTGGCTCCGCTTTTTTCTTTTTTGGAGACACACCATGTTTCAAACGAGCATCGATTACACCGGCGACTTGTTCGCTCCCGCCGCTTCTGCGACTCACGCTCCCGTCATCAAGACGGCTCCCGCTCCAATGGCTTCCCACGCGTCCTCTACGGTGCGTTCGGAAGATCGTCTGGCTCGGGCGGCTCGTATGGCGGCTTTGCGCGTCGCAAAGAAGCACCTCGCTCAATCCGTTCCAACGGAGAAAGTGAAGGCGGACATCCCGGCGCCCGCGCCCGCTGTCGCTCCCATGCCAAGTGCACCGGAAGTGACGGCAACCTCTCCCATGGCTTCGGTCCCAAAGGCGGCTTTCGCTTTTGAGCCAATCCCAAGCGGAGAGATTCCAGTGGCCGCGCCGCCTTTCTCCCTCTATGCCGACTATTTGGCGGCTCAGGAGAACGATGATGAATAAGCGCGACAGTCATCTGCGGCAGTCCTTCAGCGACTTGATCGATTTCCTCAACAGTTTTGGAGAGGAGGTCGCCAATCCGTTCTACTGCTCGCCGGACAAGCCTTCTCAGAAAGAAGCGTCTGAAGCCCCAAAGCCAAAGACGAAGCCAGATGAGAAGGAAATCGAGAAGCCGGAGCAATCCGCTTCTTGAAGTTTCAAACCGCGTTCTCTTGAACGCAATTCCCATTGGGGATGCCAATCCCCTCTGGGGTCATGGCGTCCCCTGAAGTTATTTTTTTAGGAGATCTACCATGATGAACTTCAATGCTCGCATTCCCGCGTCCGCTTTCGGTCTTCCCTCTGACCAGTACGTGCTGGGCTTCTGCCCCGCCGAACTGCCAAAGGGCACCCGTTTCGCCACGCCGGATTTCGACTACTCCTTCCAGCCGGAGGCGCTTGAGCGCTTTCGCATGTGGTGGGAGTCCGCGAATACGGCAGAACCGCTTTTTATAAGCGGTCCGGCAGGCGCGGGCAAAACGTCGTTCGTGATGCAGTTCCTGCGTCGCGTCAACGCCCCGGTGGTGAGCATCACGTGCCGCCGCCGCATGGACAAGTACGAGCTGATCGGTCAGTGGGCCGCGGATGAGACGGGGAAACTTGTTTGGCAAGACGGCCCCGCCACAATCGCATGGCGTACTGGCGCGGTGCTTGTGATCAATGAGCCCACTTCCGCTCCGGCGGACATGTGGGTGTCAGCCAATGACCTTCTTGAAGGAGACGATTTGGTGATTGATCGCACTGGCGAAGTCGTGAAGCGCCACCCCAATACGCGGGTGGTCTTTACCGACAACCGCCCGCTGGGTGATGCGTCCGAGACGGAGCAGTACCTCGGTCGCAACGCTCAGGACTTGTCCGTTTTGGATCGGTGCTGGCAGATGATCCTCAACTTCCCCGAAAAGAAGTTTGAGAACGATCTGCTTTGGAAGAAGGTCTCCGCTCATGCGGCGGGTCTTGATTCCAAGCGCGCCCACGACATCGTTGCGAAGGTGGTCGACTTTGCCGAGTCCCTTCGCATCGCTCGTCGCGACGATCCGGAAATGAAGTCGATCACGCCGATGTCTCATCGCGGCATGATCCGCTTCATCGAAATGCTGTTCACGTTCGCGAAGGCTCCGGCCATCAAGGGCGTGAATCCCGTCAGCACCGCTTTGGGCCTCACGCTCACGGACGGTCTCGCGGAAGCTGCGGCCACTTCGATTCAGCACAGCTGCCAGTTCGACTTTAGCGAGCTGACTGCGCTGGTTGAAGGCCGATAGTTCCAACCCTCTCGGGGAAACACGCTTTCCTCGAAAGGGGCGGGCATGTTTCTCCAAACCTTTTTCTTTTGGAGAAAAAAATGAGCATCAAATATCTTGAGCCGGCAACGGCTGGTTGTCGTTCAGTTGACGCTTTTCGTGAGCCAATCGAGACGATGGAGCTTGAACAGCGCTTTGGCACTTGCGGCGGCTTTGATTCCCTCGTGGATGAAGTTGCTGCGGCTTGCTCAAAGCAGTTCGGAAAGCTCTCCGAGGATGATCAAAAGTCCATCGGGCACCTCGTTCTCGAAGAAGTTGAACGTTCCTATCGGGAGCTGTTATACGACATCCTATAGTACCCACTAAACGACACTGATTTGACCCACCCCCTGAGCGGTCAAATTGGGGGCAAAGGATGGGTCGCAATGACGTCAAAAAAGAGGAATACTGAAGCTTTCCACCCACACAATGGAGGCTTCAATTCCATGATCACATGCAACACTGAGGGGCTGATCCAGCAGTTGCTTGCTGAGAAAAAGCTCTCAATTCGGTGTATCGCTCGCCGTGCTGGTGTATCAAGAAATACGGTTCGCCGCTATGCCCGAGACTTGCACAAACCGATGCCGGCGCGCACCGCTGCCGGCGACTTTCTGAAACAGCACGAAGAAAAGGTCACTCAGCTCTACGCCAAGTGCGAGTGCCGCTGTCCGCCGTTGCGGCGGTGCTTGCGGGAGCAGTTCCAGATGGACGTCCCGTTGCGCACGTTGCAGCGGTTCTGCAAGCCGATTCGAAAGGAGGTGCGCCGGCAGGAATGCATTGAGGAGGCCGTCGTCGAGCGCATTGAAACCGCGCCGGGCCTGCATCTGCAGATCGATTTCGGCGAAAAGGACGTGTATCTCAACGGAGTGCGGGTTCGTCTCCACTTTTTCGTCTGCAAGCTGGGCTACTCGCGTCGGGTGTTTGCCAAGGCCTATTTTGCGGAGACTCAGGCGGCATGGCTTGACGGCCTGGAGTCCGCCTTCGAGTACTTTGGCGGCATTCCGTATTGCCTTGTTCTTGACAATGCGGCGAGCCTTGTTCGCAAGCACTATGCCCCGGATGACGCTCTGCGGTTCACTGAACGGTTCTACCACTTCCTTGTTTATTGGAATATCAAAGGAATCGCCACAAAGATTCAGCACCCCGAGTCCAAGGGCAAGGTTGAGGCCGGCGTCAAATACGTCAAAGGGAATGCCGTGGTCGGCGTGGACAAGCCTACGCTCGAGGCATGGAACGATTGGCTGGCGACGTGGTGTCGCACCGAATCCGACGACCGTGAGCTCAACACGCTGTTTGATAACGGGCCGTACACGCCTCGCACCCGTTGGTACGTCGAAAAGGAGACGTTGCGTCCCTTCGACAAGCCGCGGATTGCCGGCGTGTTCTTCGAGCGCCGCAAGGTGACAAGAGAAGGCCTCATCCGCGTGGACAACCGCTACTACCGCGTGAACGACGAGCTGATCGGACTGGAGGTCGAAGTCCAGCACGATGAGAGTGAAATCATCGTCCGACGCGGAACCAAGGAATTTGCCAGGCTGGACAAGGCCAAGGACGTATATACCCCCAAGCAGATACCAGCGTCAACAGAGGGGGCCCAACAGACGAGCGTTGAGGCGCAGGTCGAAAAGCTCAAAGCCGATCCGCAGTGGCAGGCGCTGCAGGAGAGCCCTGACGCACTCAACCGCGACGGAAAAGCCTATGACGACAACATTGGCTGGGTTGCGGACACGAAGGAGGACGAGCAATGACCGAACGCAAGTCCCACGTCGAGCTCAAGAAGAAGGCCTCCCGGCTGAAGCTCACCTTCACCCGCGACCACCTCGAGGAAATGATCCAGCATGCCGCGGACACCAAGATGTCGCCCTTCGAAGTGCTGAACTACTTCCTTTCCAGAGAATGTGAGCAAAGGAACGCCAACCACTACAAGCAGGCGATGCAAGTTGCTCACTTCCCCAGCGTAAAAACGTTGGAAGGCTTTGATTTTTCAAAGCAACCTAGTATCAATCCGGGGGTGATCCGAGAGCTTGAAAAGCTTGAATGGATCGAAGCCGGAGAGAACGTAGCGCTGTTTGGTGCCCCGGGCGTAGGCAAGACTCATTTGGCAATCGCCTTTGGCCGACTGGCTGTGGAGCGCGGGTACTCCGTGCGCTTCTACTCCGCGGCGAACCTGATGGCCCTGCTGGAAAAGGCTTCCAGGGATGACACGCTGGACGTCAAGCTCAAGGAGCTGTCCAAGGCAAGTCTTTTGATTGTTGATGAAATTGGCTACCTGCCCTACACGCCGGACGTCGCGCGCTTGTTCTTCCTGCTCGTGGCGCGGCGTTACGAGAAGAAGAGCATCCTGATCACGAGCAATCGCCCGCCGTCCGAGTGGAAGCTGGTCTTCGCCGATGCGACAGCGACCACAGCCATCCTTGATCGTCTGTTGCATCACTGCACGGCAATGACTATCCGAGGCGACAGCTATCGCTTGCTGGAGCAAAAGCGCGCCAGCCTGCGCTTGAAGCAATTGCTCGGCGAGAACAAGGACGAAGACGCGTCACCCCACGAAGACAAGTCTGACGTCCCCGAATGTAACGTATCTGATACAAAACACTGATACATCGTATCAATAAAAAATTATGACAAACGCAAATGAATTTAAAGAAATTCCGTTGCGCGACGCTGTGCGTGACATCCTTAACAAAGCCGCTGAATCCGGAGGAAAAACGCCTTCGCTGAGAAGCATCCGAGCAGCTGTCGGGCGTGGATCACTGACAACTGTCTCCGACATCGTCAGAGAGTGGCGGATGGAGCAACTGCAAGGCAACGGCAGTCTTCCCACGGCTTTTACGGAGCAAGCCGCCAAAGCCATCGTGGACGCCGTATGGGGCGTAGTGCTGCCGATTCTGCAAGAGCGCACGGAAGCTATCCAATCGCAGGCAGATGCCCGCATCGGCGTAGAAACGAGCAGCGCCGCCAAGATTCGGGAAGCCGCCGCTGAGGCATTGGCGGAGGCCGTGGCCAAGGAAGAGGAGCGTGTGAAGGCGCAAGAGCAGGTAACGCAGCTCACCGGAAGAATCGCGGAGCTCAATGGGGCACTCAATGAGGCGCATGCACTGATTGGCTCCTTGCAGGTCTCCTTGGAGGAGAAGAACAAGCAGCTCAACGAGGCCCTTACGCGAGCCACCTCAGCGGATACTGAGTTGGCGGCGCTCAAGAGCATGCTGCCGTTTATCGATCCGAAGCATCTTTCGAAGCTTTCACAGTGATGTTTGTATCGTTACATGTATCGTAACTGATACACGAAAAAAGGGGGACTCGGGCCGCGCGACGCGGTAGTCAGTGGCCTGAGTCTCATCGGCCTACGGCCTCTGAGCCTCAGGCCACTGACTACCGCATAAACGTACTCCAAAATACCGTAAAAAGGGGAGGGTCAATTTAGTGTCGTTTTGTGGGTCCACTGGAAGGTCGCTTGACACCGCTGCTCCCACGCGGCGACAGCTCGCAGCAGTGTTTCACAGTTTCTTTCCCCGAGCAGGCTGCGATCCTGCGCGCGGCAGCCAAAGAGGACGGCCATCCGGACTTCTTCGGACGAGATGCGGCGCTGCTTGCAGCGAAGCGTGAAATGCTGAGTGTTGGCCATGGCGGGACTCTTTTTTTTCAGTGGGGAACGCTTCAAGTGTAGGGGGCGACGTAAGCGGCGCCTCAAACCGAAAATTTGCGGAATTCAGGGTAGCGGCGCATCGCTTTTAGAGTTCGCCTTGTCTTACGAACGACAAGGAGCAACGACATGAGTCGATCCCGTCATTTGAAGCAGTACACCGACGGCGCTGCAACGGAAATCATCCGCAGCTACCTGTTGGAGCAGGCTCGTTCGAGGGGCCTGGACGATCGCCTGGATGCGACAGCCTGCCGAGCGATTCTGGAGGATCTTCTCCAAGTGAAGCGGTCGCTCGAAGCCGTGCGACGCCGCGGCGGCGTGGTGGTCGTATCGGAAGGCGAAAGCTTCATCACGGCTTATCGCTTTGGCTCCATCAACTACGGCTATCT
>CAVJUB010000108.1:0-7633 GCA_963652545.1 Hallella faecis
ATGCCGCCTTCGCGGCCGATGCCGCTTTGCTTGTAGCCGCCGAAGGGCGCCGTGACGTCGCGGGGAGCGTCATTTACGTAAACGTTGCCGGACTTGAGGCGGCGGGCGACGGCGAGAGCTTCGGCCTTGGGGCCGAACACCGCGGCGTTGAGGCCGTAGATCGTGTCGTTGGCGATCGCCACGGCTTCGTCCGTCGTGCGGTAGGTGAGGACGACGAGCACCGGTCCGAAGATCTCCTCCCGGGCGATGCGCATGTCGTTCGTCACCTTTGTGAAGATGGTCGGCCGGATGTAGTAGCCGTGCGAGGCGTCGGTCGTTTCGCCCCCTGTGAGCAGCTCCGCGCCCTCGGCGAGCCCCAGACGGATGTACTCGTTGATCTTTTCAAACTGCGCCTTGCTTGCGACGGGGCCGAGCTTGGTGGCAGGGTCCTTCGGGTCGCCCACGGTGAGTTCGCCGATGTGGTTGAGGAGGAGCGCCTTCACTTTTTCGAGATCCTCTTCGGGCACGATGAGGCGGGAGAGCGCCGTGCAGGTCTGGCCGCTGTTGAGGAAGATCGAGCTGAAGAGCTTCGGAATCGCGGGCGCGTAGTCTTCGCTCTTGAGCCAGATGTAAGGGGACTTGCCGCCCAATTCCAGACTGATGTGCTTCACGGTGGCCAGCGCCGCCTGCGAGAGCTTCACGCCCACGGACGTGGATCCCGTGAAGCTCACCATGTCCACCTTGGGGTGGGTGCCCAGCAGGTCGCCAAGCTTCGAGCCCCGGCCCTGCACGAGGTTCACTGTGCCAGCCGGGAACCCGGCTTCTTCGAAGGACTTCACCATCAGGACGGCAGTGAGCGGCGTGTGCTGGCTCGGCTTCAGAACGACGGTGTTTCCGGCGAGCAGCGCCGGCACCACCTTCTGCACGATCTGTCCCAGCGGGTAGTTCCACGGCGTGATGCAGGCGACGACGCCCACGGGCTCGCGCCAGACCGTGCTCTTTTCAAAGCGTTCGGATTCGGCGAGCTTTTCGGCGGCCGCGATGTAGGAGGCGACGCGCGTGTACTGGTATTCGCAGTGGGAGACTTTGCCGAAGGACACCGGGGCGCCGAGCTCCTCGGCCTCGAGCCGAATGATGTCGTCGTGCTTTTCCTTGAAGCGCTCGAGGAAGGTCTTCATGAGGGCGATGCGTGCGGCGGCTGTCGTCGCCTGCCAGGCTTCCTGCGCTGCAGACGCCGATTCCACTGCTTTTTCAGCGTCGGCGTCGCTGCTGTCGGGCACCTTTTCAAAGGCTTCGAGCGTCGCGGGGTTCACGACGTCGAGATAGCGGCCGGCGGCGGGATCCACCCAGCGGCCGTTGATGAAGTTCTGCGCAAAGGGATAGGACATTTTCTTCGTGCTGTCTTCGGCCGAAGGGGCGTTCGGCCTTTTGCCAATGAGACTTGATAGCTTACGCCCGCGGGTGACACTCGCGGGCGCGAAATGGTGACAATTGGATTACAAGTGATTTGCGACGACGCCCGCGAGCGCCTGGATGCCCTCGCGGATTTTCTCGACGGGAACGGTCACAAAGGAGAGACGCAGCCGGTTTTTCTGCGGCTCATTGCCGTAGAAGACGGAGCCCGGAACGAAGGCGACGTTCGCGGCGACGGCTTCCTTCATGAGTTCGTCCGTGTCAAATTGCGCTGGGAGCGTCACCCAGATGAACATGCCGCCCGCGGGCTTCGTCCACGAGATGCCGGCGTCTTTCGGCATGAATTCTTCGAGAGCGGCGAGCATCGCCTCGGCCTGGCGCTTGTAGATCTGACGCACGGCGGGGAGGTGGCGGTCCAGGAGGCCGTCGTTCAAGACTTCGGCGGCGATGAGCTGCGTGAGGGTGGACGTGTGGACGTCGCAGGCCTGCTTGAACTGGGAGAGAACGGCGATCACGTCCTTGGGGGCGCAGACGTAGCCCAGGCGAAGTCCCGGCGCGAGCACCTTGGAGAAGGTGCCGAGGCGCAGCGTCCGCTCAGGCGCCAAGGCGCGCAGCGACACCGGCGGCTCTTCGCGGTACCAGAGTTCGCCGTAGGGATCGTCTTCAATGAGCCAGAGATCGAGCTCGCGGGCTTTTTCCGCGAGCGCCTTGCGGCGTTCCAATGACATCGTGAGCCCCGACGGGTTGCCGAACGTGGGCATCACGTACGCAAAGCGAGCGCCGCGGCACTCGTCGCCCATGGCGGCGGGATTGAGCCCTTCCGCGTCGCAGGGGAGCGCCTGGTACCGGGGGTGCGCGAGGTCAAAGGACTGAAGCGCTCCCATGTAGGTCGGCGCTTCGACGAGCACGGTGCTGCCTTCGTCCACGAAGGCTTGCGCCGCAAAGTAGATCGCCTGCTGCGAGCCCGAGACGATCATCACTTCGTCGGGTGTCGTAGGAACGCCGCGGCGGGTTTCATGCCGGGCGATGAAGGACTTCAGCTCCCTTTCGCCCGTGGCGACGGAATACTGCAGGGCGCGGGAGGACTTTTCCTCAAAGACCTTGGCGGCGGCTTCCGCCAGCGCTTTCACGGGAAAGCCTTCGGGTGTGGGGAGGCCGCCAGCGAAGGAGATCACTTCGGGGCGGGCGGCGAGCGTGAGCAGCTCGCCGATGATGGAGGTTTTGACGGAGCGAGCCGTGCGGCTCAGCGTGGGAGTAGTCATGATGGAAATTCCGCTAACAAAGCATCAGGCCGCGCGCACCGTGTTCACGACGTGGTCAAAGTGGGCTTCGGTCTCTTTGTCGGGTTCGGGCGAGCAGAGGCTCGCGACGACGATGGCGACGAGGCCGAACACAAAGCCCGGGATGATTTCATAAAGGCCGAACCAGCCGCCCGAGTGCCAGACGAGGACGGTGACGGCGCCCGTCACCATGCCGGCGAGCGCCCCGTTGCGGGTCATGCGCTTCCACCAGAGGCTCATCAGGATGACGGGGCCGAAGGCGGCGCCGAAGCCCGCCCAGGCGTAGCTCACCAAAGAGAGCACGAGGCTTGCGGGGTCCATGGCGATCCAGATCGCGAGCAGCGCCACTGCGAGCACCATGCAGCGGCCGAACCAGATCAATTCCCGGTTGCCGGCCTGGGGGCGGATGAAGGCGCGGTAGAAGTCCTCCGTGAGCGTGGAGGAGCAGACAAGGAGCTGGCAGGAGAGCGTCGACATCACGGCGGCGAGAATGGCGGACATCAGAACGCCGCCGATCCACGGGTTGAAGAGGATCTGCGAGAGCACGATGAAGATGCGCTCGTGGTTTTCTTGAACGAGCGCCGCCTGGTCGACATGCTGCGCGAAGTACGCGGCGCCGAAGAAGCCCACGCACACGGCGCCGCCCAGACAGAAGACCATCCACAGCAGCGACACGCGGCAGGCGTTGGGGATCACTTTGATGGACTTCGTCGCCATGAAGCGCACGAGGATGTGGGGCTGCCCGAAGTAGCCCAGGCCCCACGCGAGAAGGCTCGCCACGCCGACCACGGTCTGGTTCGTCATCAGGTGAAGCATGTCGGGGTTGATGCTCTTCACGGTTTCGACGGTGGCGGTGAAGCCCCCGAGGTCCGTCATCACCACGAAGGGGGTGACCACGAGCGCGATGCACATCAGGGTGGCCTGAATGGCGTCCGTCCAGCTCACGGCAAGAAAGCCGCCGATGAAGACGTAAAGAATGGTGGCCGCCGCTCCCGCCCACACGGCGGAGGTGTAGGACATGGAGAAGGTGTTTTCAAAGAGCCGGGCGCCCGCGACGATGCCGCTGGCGCAGTAGATGGTGAAGAAGACGAGGATCACGGCCGCGGCGGCGATGCGCAGAATCCGGCTTTGATCCTTGAAGCGGTGCGTGAAGAAGTCGGGAAGCGTGAGGGCGTTGTGCTCGATTTCGGTGTAGACGCGAAGGCGTGCGGCGACGAGCTTCCAGTTGAAGAAGGTGCCGATGATGAGGCCGATGGCAAGCCAGCTTTCGCTTACGCCGCAAAGGAAGACGGCGCCGGGAAGCCCCATCAGCAGCCAGCCGCTCATGTCGCTCGCGCCCACGGACAGGGCGGTCACAAGCCCCCCGAGGCTGCGGCCGCCGAGGATGTAGTCATTGAAGCTGCGGGTGTAGTGCCAGGCGAAGAAGCCCAGCATCAGCATCAGCGCCATGTAGCCGATGAAGGTGACGGCGGTGGGATTGAACGTCATGAAAGATGCCTTGTGTCGCGTCGCGAGAAAAGAAAGTGGACTAATTTTAGAGGTTGAAAATTGGGAGATTCTGCCTAGGCCAGCGGCTTCGGACTCCCTTCCGTGAAGCGCTGTTCGCCGTTCGGGGTCGCGAGACGCAGTTCGCCCGCGGGGCCGACGCCCAGAATTTTTCCCGTGACGGCGGGTTTTCCGAGAAGGACGAGGCTTACGTCGTCTCCGAGCCAGAGCAGGCGCCGGTCGATGACCTGAGGCCAGTTTTTGAGAAAGGTTTCCGCATCAAAGGCGGCGAAGCGCTCGGCAAGCGTCATCCAGAGGTCGGGGGCGCTCGGCACGTCCGGACGGCATTCGCTCAAGGCGCCCGCGGGCAGCGCCGCGCCTTCGCGCAGGTCGGCCGCAGGCGGAAGGGCAGTGAGATTAAGGCCGATGCCCGCGGTGAGAAGCTCGCCTTTTTTTTCGAGGAGCAGTCCGCCGCACTTCGCCCAGCCTTTGCCCTGGACGTTGAGCACGAGGTCGTTGGGCCACTTGAGCTTCACGGGAAAGCCTGCGGCTTCAAGGGTTTCGGCAATGACGGCGCTCACGGCCATCGGGCCGCGAAAGTCGGTGAAGGGGGCGCATAAAGGAAGCCGCAGTCCTGCGTAGAGGTTGCCTCGGGGACTCGTCCAGCGGTGGCCGTGCTGGCCGCGGCCTTCGGTCTGCGTTGCGGCCAGCACGGACGCAAATACAGGAAAGCGTCCGGCGGCGAAAAGGCGCCGGGCTTCGTTGAGAACCGTGTCGCAGCTGTCAAGCTGGAGAATGAGCGCGCGGTCGGTCATGGTGAAAGAGGAAGAAATGGGCAGGAAGCAAAGAAAAGCCGGCAGTTTAGCGGCGCGGACGCACGCCGGACAGTGCGTAGAATGGACGGCCTCTGATTTTGGCTTGGGAGCCCTCAAATGATTCTGGAACATCTTCAGAGCGTGGACGTCAACAAGGCGTACCGCCTTTTCAATCTCGGCGCGACGCCGCTCGTCGCGGCCGAACACCACGGCGACGTTGACATCATGCCCGCCACCTGGTGCTGTCCGCTCGATCTCACGCCCACCAAGGTGACGGCGGTGATCGACCACACGCACTACACGCGCCGTCTCATCGAGGCGAGCGGCCGCTTTGCGCTCATGATCCCGACGGCGGCGATCGTGGAGCAGGTGATGAAGCTCGGGTGGGTGAGCAAGAACGATGAGCCGGAGAAGGTCGCCAAAAGCGGCGCCGAGCTTTTCTATGTGGGCGGGCGCGACCTGCCTTTTGTGAAGGGGTGCGCCGCGTGGGCGATCTTTGACGTGATTCCTGAGGAGCACAACGAGAAGACCTACGATCTCTTTATCGGTCAATGCGTTGAAGCCTGGGCGGATGACCGTCTTTTCAAGGACGGCCATTGGCTGCTTGAAAACGCGCCCAAGGAATGCCGGCCGCTTCACTATGTGGCGGGCGGTCATTGGTACGTCACGGGCGAGGCGCTGACGCTGCCGCAGTACGGCGATTGAGTCACAGCGAAAAAAACAGCGCAGGAAAAACGAGAGCCCGCCGGGATTGCCGACGGGCTCTTTCGCTCAGCGGTGAGCTGATGTCTTAGTAGAGGCCGATGACCTTCCACCAGGCCATGCCGACCGTGAGCCAGATCGCGGCGTTCATGGTGCAGATCACGGCGCCGTTGCGCCACCACTCACCCTGGCTGACGTAGCCTGCGCCGTAGTAGACGGGACCGCAGCCGTTGCCGTAGTGCGTGAGCGAAATGGGGCAGTTCGCGAAGAAGCCGAACGTCAGAGCCGCCATCAGGGCCGGCGTGCCGCAGGCCGCCGCCACCGCGACGAACGCGGCGTACATCGCGGAGATGCGGGCCGTCACCGACGCAAAGCAGTAGTGCGAGTAGGTGTAGAAGAGAATGACGATCAGGAAGGCGGTGATCCAGTCAAAGCCGGCGCCGCCGATCAAGGTCGCCACGTCCTTCGCAAGCCAGGTGATGAAGCCCGACTTGCCCAAAGCCGTCGCAAGGCTCATGAGGCCGCCCATCCAGAACATGGCGTCCCAGGCGCCCTTTTCACCCAGAATGTCCTGCCAGGACAAAACCTTGGTGATGAGCATGATGGAGATGGCGAGCATCGCGATCGGGGTGGCGCCGAGCTTGGTCCAGCTGCCGGTTGCCCAGAGAATGAGGCACATCACGAAAACAAAAGCGAGCACCTTTTCGTCGCGGCTCATCGGGCCCATGGCGGCGAGCTCCTTCTCAGCGAGCTCGCGGGCGTTCGGAATCGCCTTGATTTCCGGGGGCGAAAGAAGGCTCACGACCCACGGCACCAGAGCGAGCGACACAAGCCCCGGCACGATGGCGGCCGCGGCCCAGTTCGTCCACGTGATCTCCACGCCGACGGCGCTTGCCGCAAGGCCGACGCACAGGGGGTTGCCGGCCATCGAGGTGAGGAACATCATGCAGGTCGTGGCGTCCGTGTGGTAGCCCACCTGCATGAGGTAGGCGCCGATCTTGCGGGAGGTGGGGCCGGGCTCGCTGCCGAAGGCGCCTGACAGGGAGCGAACGATCGGGTAGAACACGCCGCCCCCGCGGGCCGTCGCCGACGGCATGGCGGGCGAAACGATGAGCTCGGAGAGCGCGATCGAGTAGCCCAGCGAAAGTGACGAGCGGCCGATCGCCTTGATGATGAGGTAGGCGATGCGGCGGCCGAAGCCCGTCTTGATGAAGGCGCGCGAGAGGAAGAAGGCGCAGACGATGAGCCAGATGGTGCCGTTGCCAAAGCCCATGAGGACCTGGCCGGTCTTCAGAAGGCCCGTGAAGCAGCAGAACGTGAGGGCGATGAAGGCGACGGCGCCGATGGGCATGGGCTGCAGAATGAAGCCCAGAACCGTGGCCACGAAGACGGCGAAGAGATGCCATGCGGCTGGCGTAAGGCCGTCCGGCGCGGGACACAGCCAGATGGCGGCGCCCACGGCCAGCACGATGAGCCAGCTTCGTAAGGACTTGTTCATGATGAACGCTCCCTTGGTTGGAAAAATGGTTTTTATTGGTGCGGCTTTGGGGAAAACCCTTTGCCGTTGAGCGGGAAGTTTAAATTTCTGAAACGAAATGTTTCGCAAAAGTTGAACGTGCTGCGTTCAAGCTTTGCGAATAGTCTAGTTGGCTAGGCCGAACTAGCTACAAAGAACTAGCTACGGTATTGATGGCAAACAATGCGCTTTACAAAATTTATTGCAAAATCGAATAACAGCCAGTGTTTGCGGGCTATGGCAGGGAAAGAAACGGCGCCGGGCGCGCGGGCGCCGCAGGATAGAAAGTGACGGAGCTATTCGACGGGATGCAGGGCGGGCGCCGGGACGAAGTCTTCTTTTTCAGCGTCCCAGAGGTCGAGCGAATGGTTTTCCAGATCGTAGTAGACGGCGTGCAGTGCGAGCTGCCCCGCGTCAGTGCGCTCCCGAATCCAGTCGTAGGA
>CAVJUB010000109.1:0-7613 GCA_963652545.1 Hallella faecis
CCTTGGCTTCGCCGCCGAACTTGCCGGCGAGCACGGTGCAGATGGCAGCCGTGAGCGTCGTCTTGCCGTGGTCAACGTGACCGATGGTGCCGACGTTGACGTGCGGCTTGGTGCGCTCAAACTTCTCTTTTGCCATGGTTTAACTCCTGAACATAAGCCGGAACCCAATCCCGGTCGTATTCAAAAAATGTCAAACAGAAAAATTACTGGTGCCCGTGATGCGGATCGAACGCATGACCTCTCCCTTACCAAGGGAGTGCTCTACCACTGAGCCACACGGGCACACTTGAAAACTGGAGCGGGTGAAGGGAATCGAACCCTCGTCATAAGCTTGGAAGGCTTCTGCTCTACCATTGAGCTACACCCGCCTATGCATTACAACTGCAATTCGGATTTCCTACCTCACTGCAATTTGTGCAATGGATCGCTGGTGGAGGGGGATGGATTCGAACCATCGTAGGCGTAAGCCAACAGATTTACAGTCTGCCCCCTTTAGCCACTCGGGCACCCCTCCGTAGCGAATGGCAGATTATGCGGGCTGCCGGCGCTTTTGTCAAGCTCGCCTGATCAGAAGCCGCTCGTCGTTGGACAAAACGCAACACATGTCGCCTTCCGTCCGGAGCCGCTCTCTAAGCACACCCATTTCTGCCGGGAAGGCGCGCATTGTCCCCTACCGGACGCCGTTTGTCAAGCCACGCCCAGCACAAGCTGCAGCAGAACGCTTGCAAAAAGGAGCCCCCAGCCCGCCCGGCCCACAATGTGAATCCAGGGAACGCGCTGCATGAGCTCCGCTTCTTCGCCTTCGGCCCAGACGCCGTCCTGCGCCCTCACCGACGCAATGATGACGGGCACCATGAAGTAGACGCGGATGAGAATGAGCAGAATGCCGAAATTGCCGAGGCCGCCCGCCACGGCGTTCGACGCCATGTCAGCGGCGCCTGCGGCAAACGCCGCCGCCGTCGCAAAAAACATCGTCTCCCGCACCAGCATGATCTCGCGGGCGTACTGTCGGCGCTTTTCCTTGAAGTTCAACTCGTTGCCTCTTTTCAGCTTGTTTTCGTCAATCTCATTGTGCCGCAAATCGCTTCGTCCTGCCGCCCCTGGCTCTCTTTGCACTTCTTTGCAATGCGACGGAATTTGTTAAGGCGCGTTTCCAATCGAAAAACATCGAGCAGACGTCGGCGGCAGCGGTTAAAGTAACCTCATCCATTCAACAGAACCCTCGGGAGGCCACGATGCTCACTCTCAAGAATTTCACCGCTGCGGCGACGGGACTCTTCGCCGCGTGCGCGCTCGGTCTCTCCAGCGCTGCCTGGGCCGGCCCCCACGGCGGTCCTCACGGTCCGGGCCCCGGCGCCCACCATGCCGCGCCCGCCCCGGCTCCCGCGCCTCACGGCGGATCGCACTCCCGCTCCTGGCACAGCGGCGACTACGCCGCCATGGTGCTTGCGCCGCTTGCGGCGGGCGCTCTCATCTACGGCGTGACGCAGGCGGCGAAGACGCCCTCCTACACCGTGGTTCAGCAGCCGACGTACGTCGTGCCGCAGACGGTCTACTCCGCGCCGGCCGCGACCGCCTCCACCACAACCACGACGACCACTACCACGACAACGACCACCACGGCCGCAAAGACCGTCTACTGGTGCGAGGCCGAGCAGGGCTGGTGGCCCAACGTGCGCGCCTGCCCCACCGGCTGGAAGGCGATGCCCGCCCCGTAGCTACTTGCTGAAGTGGCGCCCGATCCAGCCGCTCACGACGGCGCCCACTTCCTGCGGGCACTCCGTCATCGGCCAGTGGGCGCACTGCACGCTCGCGATCTCCCCATCCGCCAGGCGCTTCGTCCAGGCCGCCATCGCCTCGGCGTCCGTGAAGGTGCCGCTTGAGGCGGCGATGACGAGCGCCGGGCAGCGGATCATTTCCGGCGCCGGCGTGCGGCGCCCCACCTCCACCAGATCGCGCAGGTAAGGCGCCAGGTGGATGTACTGCAGGTCCGCCTTCGCGGAAGAATACTGTTCGATGAAGGCCTTGAGCTCGTCGCCTCCCTTGGCGATCATTTCTCGCGCCTTCGCGTCCATCGCCCGCAAGTCCTGCGGCACGATCGTCCGGTTGAACCCGAGCGAATTCATGGCGCGCGTCACCGCCTCCGCCACCACAAGCATCGGCACCTTGCGCCGCATCGAGCGGGCCTTGGGCGTCAGCGCTTCGGATATCAGAGGATCCAGAAACACGGCGCCCTCGACCGACGCCGCATAGTGCGCCGTGAAGTAGAGCGCAATCATGGCGCCCAGGCTGTGGCCGACGATCACCGCCTTCTCCACGCCCGCCTCCGTCATCACGGCCTTCAGGTCGCCCGCCCAGTTTTCCAGCGTCGCCTTGCCTTTGCAGATGCTCGCCGCGTGGCCGCGCAGATCCAGACGGATGAAATTCCAGTGCTCTCGCAAGTCCGTCGTGTCCAGAAACTCCTCCCAGCGGCTGCCGTTGCTCGCCACGCCGTGCAGCAGCACGATGGTCCCGAGCGGCTTTTCGGACTTTGCGGGCAGGTCCGACCAGTGAATGAGCGCCCCCTCCCGCGCCAGACGATGGCGGGTTTCGCCTTCCAAAAGGCGGTAGGCCAGGAGTTCTGCTTCTTTTTTGTTTTGACGGGGTGCCATGGAGAATTCTCGCGACGCAAAAACATCAGACGCCGGACGCCGGCGTCCGGATGAGCCCGCCATTTTCCTACATGCGCGCCCCAAAAAACAATTTCCCGTCGCAAAACAGCGCCTCTCCCTGCCATAACAGCGAACTACCGGCCGCCTAGCAGGCGCCTTCGCCCTCCCGAGCCCTCGGCGCCCGGCGAGTCTTTCTCCGTTAAGATGACTGCCCAACCGACGGGGCCGACGCGCCCCTACCCCAGGAGACCGGATGACCCAGCAGAAAAAAAGAACCAGGCTGCCCCTTGCGACCGAGATCGCCATCGTTCTCGCCTGCAAGCTGTGCGCGCTTCTGGCGCTCTGGCATTTCTGCTTCGGGCCCGAGACGCGGCCGGCGCAGACGCCGGACGCCGTCGCGCAGGCCCTTCTCTCATCCCCCTCCCGCCCCTCTTCCCCTTCAGGAGAATCGCGATGATTTCTTCCGAACTCGTCGATCTGTCGCGCCTGCAGTTCGCCTTCACGTCGATGTACCACTTTCTCTTCGTCCCGCTCACGCTGGGGCTCTCCTTCCTGCTCGTCGTGATGGAGGCCTGCTACGTCGTCACGGGACGGACGGTCTACAAGGACATGACGCGGTTCTGGGGAAAGCTCTTCGGCATCAACTTCGCGCTGGGCGTCGCCACCGGCATCACGATGGAGTTTCAGTTCGGCACGAACTGGGCCTACTACTCCCACTACGTGGGCGACATCTTCGGCGCCCCGCTCGCGATCGAAGGACTGATGGCCTTCTTTCTGGAATCCACCATGGTGGGGCTGTTCTTCTTCGGCTGGAACCGTCTCAGCAAAGGGACGCACCTGGCCGTCACCTTTTTCATGGCGCTGGGAACCAACCTCTCCGCGCTGTGGATCCTCATTGCCAACGCCTGGATGCAGCACCCCGTCGGCAGCGAATTCAACTTCATCACGATGCGCATGGAGATGACGGACTTCTGGGACGTGGTGACGAGCCCCTGGGCGCAGGCGAAGTTCATGCACACCGTGAACGGCGGCTACATGACGGGCGCCATGTTCGTCCTCGCCATCTCCGCCTGGTATCTCATCAAGGGCCGCGACACGGACTTCGCCAAAAAGTCCATTCGCGTCGCCGCCGTCTTCGGCCTCATCGCCACGCTCTTCACGCTGCACCTGGGCGACGAGTCGGCCTACCTCGTCACGAAGGACCAGCCCACGAAGATCGCCGCCATGGAAGCCGTGTGGGAAACGCACGAAGCGCCCGCGCCGCTCTCGCTTTTCGCGTCGCCCGATGAAAAGAAGCGCGAGAACACCCGCGAAGTCTCCATCCCCTGGCTCTTCGGCCTCATGGGCACCCGCAGCCTCACGACGGAAATCGAAGGCATCAACCCTCTCATTGAAAAAGCGGAGGGCCGCATCATCAACGGCCGCCGCGCCGTGTCGCTGCTTGAAGAGCTGCGAAAGGCCCCCGAAAACCAGAACCTGAGAAAGCAGTTTGAAGAAGTGCAGGACGACCTCGGCTACGGCCTGCTGCTGAAGTCCTACGCTCCCGACGTGGAGTCCGCGACGTCCGAGCAGATCTCCGCCGCGGCGCTTTCCACCGTCCCCGCCGTGAAGCCCATGTACTGGTCGTTCCGCGCGATGGCGGGGTGCGGCCTTCTCTGCCTTCTGATCTTCTTTGCGTGC
Organism: Hallella faecis; assembly: GCA_963652545.1. Taxonomy (GTDB): domain Bacteria; phylum Pseudomonadota; class Gammaproteobacteria; order Burkholderiales; family Burkholderiaceae_F; genus Duodenibacillus. Next base: position 4,332 of record CAVJUB010000109.1, read on the forward strand.
GCCGCCGCAAGCCTCAAGGGAACGCTCGCCGGCCGCAAGTGCCTTCTCTGGCTCGCGGCGCTCGCGCTCCCGCTGCCGTGGATTGCTTCCGAAGCCGGCTGGTTCGTGGCGGAATACGGCCGCCAGCCCTGGACCATTTACGAAGTGCTGCCCGTGAATCTCTCCGTCTCCTCCCTCTCCTCGGGCGAGGTGCTGGCGTCCCTCGCGGGCTTCATCCTGATCTACGCCTCGCTCTTCGTCGTAGAGATGTGGCTCATGATCCGAACCGCCAAAACGGGGCCGAGCTCGCTTGCCACCGGCCGCTACTTCTTTGAACGCCGTGCGTAAGGAGAAAAATCATGATCGACTATGACGTTCTGAAGATCCTCTGGTGGCTTTTCATCGGCGTTCTCCTCACGGGCTTCGCCATCATGGACGGCCAGGACATGGGCGTGGGAACGCTGCTGCCCTTCCTCGGAAAAACCGACACCGAGCGGCGCTGCATGATCAATGCCGTCGCGCCGCACTGGGACGGCAATCAGGTGTGGTTCATCACCGGAGGCGGCGCCATGTTCGCCGCCTGGCCGCTCGTCTACGCCACGGCATTTTCCGGCTTCTACTGGGCGATGCTGGTTCTGCTTTTTGCGCTCATCCTGCGTCCCCTCGCCTTTGACTATCGCAGCAAGGTTCCCGCCAAGAAGTGGCGCGCTTCCTGGGACTGGGCGCTCTTTCTGGGCTCCGCGGTGCCGCCCGTCATCTGCGGCGTCGCCTTCGGCAACCTGCTTCAAGGCGTGCCGTTTCATCTCGACGACTCGCTGCGTCCCATTTACACCGGAAGCTTCTTCGGGCTTCTCAATCCCTTTGGACTGCTCTGCGGCCTGACGGCGCTGCTCATGATGACGTGCCACGGCGCCAATTACCTGGTGCTTCGCACAGACTCCGACCTGCAGCGGCGCGCGGCCTCCGTGTCCACGCTTGCCGCGCTTGCCACCGCCGTGCTCTTTCTCGCCGGCGGCCTGTGGACCTACTTCGGCATCGACGGCCTCGTCGTGAGCGCAGGGCTTGATCCTGCGGGCGCCGCCAATCCCCTCGCAAAGACCGTGGACATCTACGCGGGCGCCTGGTTCACCAACTTCAAGGCGCATCCCGTGCTGTGGACCGTGCCGGCGCTCGCCGTGCTGGGGCTTCTCGGCTCAATCCTCTTCATCCGCCTCATGAAGGCGTTCGCCGCCATCGTCGCTTCGTCCGCGGCAATGCTCGCGATCATTCTGACGCCCCTCATCGCGATGTTCCCCTTCATCCTGCCGAGCTCCGCCAACGCCCGCTCCAGCCTCACGATCTGGGACTGCACGAGCTCGCAGCTCACGCTGGAAATCATGCTCTTCGTGGTCATCATCTTCCTGCCGATCGTTCTGGGCTACACCACGTGGGCCTACCGCACGATGTCAGGGAAGATCACGGCGGACTTCATTGAACGCAACGACCACCAGCTCTACTAAAACGACATCGGGGAAGACCTTTCGATCTCCCCCGACCCTTCCAAGGAACCGCCCATGATTTACTTCTACTGGCTGACCGGCCTCGGCTTCGCCCTCGCGCTTTCGGTGCTCATCGCCGTCACCGCCGATCATCGCGAAGACGCGGACAAGGCGTCCGTCTGAAACCACGATTTCCAACCGTCCACCTCAACGCGGACGGTTCGTCTCGGGCCTCTTTAGAACACCGGCTCGCCGCGGCGCATCAGCGTCTCGATGTGAAGCTCCAGATTCTGCTGGTCGTCCGCCATCCACACCACGCCGTCTTGAATCGTCGCCGCAAGATGCATCGTGCGGCGGCACATGCCGGCGAGGGCCGCCATCTCCTCATCGGAAATCCGCCGCACCGTGAGCTTCGCGATCTTCCCGAAGTCGCCCTTGTTGGACGTCCACCACGGCCCCACCTTCGCATCATCGTAAGCGAGCACCACCACGTCGTCGCTCTTTCCCGCAGCCTTTCGAAGGCTCTTGTTGTCGGGCGTTCCCACATCGATCCAGCGGCCGATGTCGCCCGCGTCGTTCATTTCCCAGATGTCCGCTTCATCGTCAGCGGAGATGCCGCGGCCGAATTCGAGCCGGTCGCTCGCATAGAGCGAAAAAGCCAGCAGCCGCACCATCATGCGGCTTTCGGTTTCCGACGGGTGACAGGCGATCGTCAGATTGCGCGTGCCGTACCAGCCGCGGTCCAGGTCTGAAATTTCCAGCGTCGCCTTGTAGATTGTTGCGCCAAGCGCCATAACGTCCTCAAAAACTAAATGCCGGCGCCCAGCAGCGCGAGCGTCAGCGGTACGGTGACCGCCGAAACCAGAGTGGAGACAAAGATGGCATTGCTGGCCGCCGCCTCTTCGCTTTCGAATTCATTGGCCATGATGTAAAGATTGATCGCCACCGGCAGACACGACAGCAGCGTCGTCGCGTTGGTCTGCAGTTCCCCCAGGCCGATCACGCGACACAGCGCGTAAACAATCAGCGGCTGCACCACAAGCTTCAGCGCCGAGATGACGCAGCCCTTCGGAAGCGCCGCCTTGAAGGAATGCTGCGCGAGCCCCATGCCCACCGCCATCAGCGCCGACGGCGTCGTGGCGCTCGAAACCCAGCCCAGCGTGTGGTCAATCACTTCCGGAAGATGCCACCCCGTCAGACCAAAGCATGAGCCCAGCACAATGCCCAGCACGATGGGGTTCTTGAAGATGTTCAAAAGCGCCTTGCCGAACTTCTTCGTGTCAACGTGCCCGCCCGTGCGCCCGAACTCCACGCAGGCCGTGGCGGTCGTCCATAAAAGCAGCACGTTGAAGATGATGAGCAGCGAAATCGTCGGGATGGCGCCGCTGCCCAGACTCACCTGCACGATGGGAACGCCCAGCTGCACGTTGTTCCCAAAGATGCCGCCCATGCCGGTGATGACCTGGCCGGTGGAGTCCTGATGAAAGACGCGCTTTCCGATCAGCCGCCCCAGGGAGAAGACGATGACGCAGGAGCCGAAGAACGCAATCAGCACGCGCCAGTCCACCGGCGGCATTTCAGACAGGTGGCTCATCATCTGAAAGAGCATCACCGGCATCAGGAGCTTGAAGACAAACTTCGAGAGCCCCGACGACACCGCCTTGTCAAACAGGCCGACCTTTACCGTGCCCCATCCCAGAAAGACGAGGAGGAAAAGCGGCGCACACAGCTCCAGATGATGCAGAAAAAGATTCATGGCCCGATTCCCGAGCTCCCCGAAGGCCTGGCCTTCCGCCGGGAGAACGGATAATTATCGGATGACGCC
>CAVJUB010000110.1:0-7577 GCA_963652545.1 Hallella faecis
GATCGGCATCATACAGAGGTCAGATCCGTTTTGCAAGTCGTAAAGCAAACTTTTTTGTTTTTTGCTTCCCGAAGCGTTGCTTTCGCCCCGCTTCAAGCGTCTTGCTTTTGTTTCCTTCGTCACCCGTCGAGCGGCGAAGGGGGCGCATTATGGGCGGAGCGAAAGCCAAAGTCAAGCTTTTTTCGCGCGGCCCTTCCTTTTTTGTAGCCTCAGGACTGATTTTCCGCGTTTTTCAATTCTTCGATCGTGTTGTAGTTGGCAAACGCCGCCGCTTCCTCTGCTGCAAATGGCACCCAGAGACACCCGACCGACGTGAGCCAGACGCCGACGCGATGCTCGCCCGAAATGAGCGCCGCCCGCAGCGCCGGCGCCAGGCTTCGGTGAAAAAGCGCAAAGACGGGCTCCTTCTTTCCGGCCACCACAGGCGCCGCCGCTTTCCGATCGGGTTGCGCCAAAAGCGCCGCCAAAAGCCGCTGCGCCAGATCTAGAGGCACCCGCGGACTGTCACAGGGCGCGCTCAGCAAAAAGTCCGTTTCCGCCGCCGCGCACGCCGCCTCCCAGCCGGCGAGCGGCCCGCCGAATCCCGGGATGCGGTCGGGCACCGGCATGAGTCCCAGCGCCCGATACGCTGGCAGATTGCGGTTGGCGCTCACGAGCACCGCCGCGCACTGCGGCGCCAGTCGATTCACCACCGCCATCACCAAGGGGCGCCCCTCAAACGGCACCAGTCCTTTGTCCACGCCCCCCATGCGCCGCGCGAGCCCTCCCGCGAGCACCACAGCGGTCACGTTCTCTGCTTTCTTCTCCTGCGGCATCGTCTTGCAACTTTTTGAAAATTGAGTAGATTCTTTCAATTCGCCGATTCCGGCGCCCGACTTTGAGGATTCCTTCATGTACACCGCTGATCTCCGCCGCGTCTCCGTCGAGGAAGCCCGGCGGGACATTCTCTCACACGTCACCGCGCTCCAGCGCTCGGAAACCGTTCCGTCGGAGGCCGTCGCCGGCCGCGTCGCCGCCCAAACGGTGACAAGCCCCGTCGCCGTGCCGGCCTACACGAACTCCGCCATGGACGGCTTTGCTTATGCCGCCGCAGCGCTTCCCGAGGGGCCCGATGTGACGCTCCCCCTCGCAGGCGAATCCCTCGCAGGCCACCCCTGCCGCAGCGTGATCCCCTCGGGCGCCGCCTGTCGCATCACGACGGGCGCCCGGCTGCCTGACGGCTGCGACACGGTCATTCCTTTTGAAAAAACGCTGTCCGACGGCTTCACCGTCACCTTTCCCCGCGACGCCGTCAAGGCGGGCGCCAACGTGCGCCGTCAGGGCGAAACCCTGCAGCCCGGCGACGTCGTCCTCACCGCCGGCACGCGCATGACCCCGGCGCACGCGGCGCTCCTCGCAAACCTCGGCTTTTCTCAAGTCACCGTCGCCGCTCCCGTGCGCGCGGCCGTGATCGCCACAGGCGACGAACTCGTCCCGCCCGGCCGGCCCTGTCCGGAAGACCGCCTTTACAACGCCAACACCACGGCGCTCAAGGCGCTCCTCACCGCGCTCGGCTGCGAAGTGACGGACTTCGGCATCGTCCCGGATGACGCCTCGGCCGTGAAAGACGCGCTTCGCTCGGCCGCCGCCGACTGCGACATTGTCTTCACGAGCGGCGGCGCCGCCGCAGGCGAAGCAGACTTCACGCACAAAGTGCTCGAAGCGGAAGGCGAAATCCGACCCTGGGAAGTGAGCATGCGCCCGGGAAAACCCCTGCGATTCGGCCTTCTCGCCGGCAAGCCCGTGTTTCTTCTCCCCGGCAACCCCGTCGCCGCCGTGGTGACGTTTCTGGAGTTTGCGCGCGCGGCGGTTCTTGCGCTGGCCGGCGTTCCGGCGGAAGCCGCCCTGCCCGCCGCCTTCCCCGTGCGGCTCGCGACGGACGTCAAGAAAAAGGACGGACGCGCCGAGTTCCTGCGCGCCCGCCTCACGGTGAATGACGCCGGCGAAGCCGCCGCCGCGCCGCTCAAGGATCAAGGCTCGGCGGCGCTCACGAACCTCACGGAAAGCCAGCTCATTCTCTGTCTGCCGGCCGAAGGCTCGCTGCTTCCCGCCGGCACCCTGGTTCCCGCGCAGTTGCTTTCCGACTTGATGCGCTGATTCCACAGACGCTTCGGGGGCGTCCGGCCCGTCCGGTTCGCCCCCGCTTTTCTTTACCGATGCCGCCGCCGGCGCCGATGCGTCCGGTACGGCTTTTCCGGCCGCTCCGCCCGCTTTTCCGGTGCGGCATCGCCGGCCGCGGGTTCCGCCGCCGGCGCCTGCTCTGCTGGTTTTTCCACGGGCTTCTCCACCGTCTCCGTTCGACGGCCTCCGGCGCGGCGGGTGACGCCCGCCCGCGGCTCAGGCGTCCAGGAAAGCGCCGCATCGAGCGCCTCCGGCGACGGCTCCTCGCCCGCCTCCTGCAGCGCCAGAATGTCCCGCGGATCCATCTGCGAGGGCACGATCACATTCCCCGCCAGATCCACAATGCCGCGGTACCCGATCCCGCGCACCGTCATGCCCTTGTAGCGGCCGTAGACATGGTCTTCGTGCTGATGACCGTGAAAGAGCCACTTCACATGAAGCGAACAGCCCAGCCGATCGATCGCCTCAAACCCCTTTTTGTGGCAGCCCGCCGCCTCATGCGTGACGAGGACGTCGGCGCGCTGCCGCAGCAGGTTGTCGTAGACCGACGGAAAGATCGAGGTGCGATGGCGCCGGGGCAGGCCGCCGTGCCAGAGGTTGCCGTAGCCGGCGCGGCGCACGAAGCTCGCGGCCGACCGATAGTGGGGCTCCCCCTCGGGCATCCAGATCTGGCCGCGAAAAACGCCGCCCAGCCCCGCGATTCGCACGCCCGCCACGTCCGCCACGCGGCCGTGCAGGTTGCGGCAGGCAAGCGGCCCCTTCCAAAGCCGCTCGTAGAACTCCTCCGTGTCGCTGTCGTGGTTTCCCGGAATCCACCAGACTTCGGTGAGCGCCATCGCCTCCTTGAAGATGACGTTCATGGGAGCCGAGGGCTGAATGTCGCCCAGAAGCACGATCGCCTTGGGTCGGTACTTCTTCACCGCTTCGTTGATGTAGTCAAACGCGCCGTGCGGATCGCCGCAGAAAAAAATGAGCGGCACGTCCTTCAGGGGGGCAGGCGTCCGGCGGTGCGGCCGCCGGCGCCGTTCAGAAGCCGCCGTCATGCCGCCTCCCCGCCGCCGTAGACGGCAAGCGCCGCCTGCAGGGCCTTCGCCACCGTCGCCCGCAGCGCCTCGGGCTGCACCACCTCGGCATGCGCTCCGTAGGAGAGAATCTGTCCCACGAGCTCCGTTTCATTGGAATAAGGGACCTCGAGCGTCACCGTTCCGTCGCGGTTTTCGCGCAGCACCTGCTTGCGGTGCCAGATTTCCCCTCGGACGTAGGCGCTCATCTCCGCGTCAAAATGAATCGCCGCCTTCTTCACGTCGGCGCCCGAAAAGATCCCGAACGTCTCATCCGTCTCCTCGGCGGTCTTGATCGCCACGTCGCGGCAGGCCTTGGCGGTGAGCTCCGCGCTGCGGATGCACTCAAGACTGAAGGTCTTCATCGCGTCCGTGCGATGGCACCACGCCTGCAGGTACCAGCGGTTCTTGTAGCTTATGAGCCGCACCGGACTCACTTCGCGCGGCGTTTCCGCGTTCCGGGACTTCGTGTAGTAGAGAATCAGAAGACGGCGCTGGTTCATGAGCGCATAGCCGATCATCTCAAACCAGGGGCTGCGGTCCACCTTCGCCTGCGGCGTCACGACGCGCACGCGGCGGCGGAACTCGCGGAAATTCCGGCCGGTGGCGTCGCTCACGGCGAGCGCAAGCAGCCGCGCCTTCATCGCCTTCATTTCGGGCGCGAGCAGCGCGCCCTTCTCTTTTTCCACGGCGTCAAACAGCTCGAGCGCCGTAAAGAAGGCCTTCACCTCCGTGGGGCTGTACCAGGGCGCCAGACGAAACGACTTCTTGGCGACCCGCCGCTCGTAGCGGTAGGTCTTCGTGCGGCGGTGGTAGCGCACCGGGGCGCCCAGCTCGTCGCGCATGAAGGCGAGGTCCCGCTTCAGGGTGGGCAGCGAGCAGCCCAGCGCCTCCTGCAGTTCGTCGCTTGTCGCTTCGCCCTTCCCGCTCAAAAGCTCGTCGATGCGGAAAAGCCGCATCTGAAAGGACAGATTGGAATTCATGACAACCGGCGGCCTGAAATCGCTTTCCCCTTAAAAACCGGGCGCGCGGCCGCCGCCAAAAGCTAAAGTTGTCCTGATTCTAGCAGGGGGCTCCGCTTCGGCGCAGAACGTGATACGGAACCCGTCAGAAAACGTTCGTCCGGTCTTCGAGGATGTCGGCGTCGGCCGGCGCATGCAGCGCAAAATCTTCTGCCGCAAGGCGCGGATTCTTCTTCACGTCGGAAAAAACAAGCTCCGTCACCAGGCCGAAGTGATCCGTGAGCCGCATGAAGACCGGGACGCCGGCGGCATCAAACCCCACCGTCGCCTCGGCAAAGGAGGCATCCTCCGTCTTCGGCACCGCCTTCACGGCCGAGACGGCGCCGCCCATGCGGTCTGCCGACTCCGTGAGAACAAAGGCCTCCAAGGCCTTCTCGTCCCCGAAAAGGAGCGCCGCGGGCGCCGCCGTCACGGCCCCCGCCACCGACCGCACCGTCACCTGATTCAAGTCCCGGTCCCAAAGCTTCACCGCCGTCTTGTCCGCCACGATTTCCTGCACGTAGGGCGTCTCGGTGCGCCACGCAAAGCGGCCTGGACGCTCAAAGGCAAAGACGCCCGCCGAGGGGGCGTCCGCGGGGCGGCCCGTCTTGTCAAAAAGCGTCTGCGTAAAACGCCCCGACGCGGAGGCCGCGGACTTCACAAAGGCCGCGAGCGCCGCGCGGCCGCTTGCCGCCCCCCAAGTCGCCGCGGGGAGCGACCCAGCCGCAAGAGCCAGAATCAACCAACGCCGCTTCACGACTCCAGTCCTCCCTGAGGCTTCACCAGCACGTCGCGCTTGCCGGCCGCATTGGGCTTGCTCACGATGCCGGCGCGCTCCATGCTTTCAATCAAATTGGCGGCGCGGTTGTAGCCGATGTTGAACCGGCGCTGCACGTAGCTCGAGGACGGCCGCTGCGACTCGATGACGAGCTGCACCGCCTGATCGTAGAGCGGATCCTTTTCGCCCCCGGCGGAAGCGCTGCCGGGATTTCCGGCGCCCCCTTCCGGCGCCTCCTCTTCGGCGGCTTCGGTCACGGCGTCCACGTAGTCGGGGGCGCCCTTTGCCTTCAGGTCCGCCACCACGCGGCTCACCTCCTCGTCGCTCACGAAGCACCCCTGGATGCGCGTCACCATCTGCTGCCCCGGCCGGCGAAAGAGCATGTCGCCCTGGCCGAGCAAGTCCTGCGCGCCGCCTTCGTCCAGCACCACCTGGCTGTCAAAGCGGCTGGAGACCATGAAGCACACGCGGGCCGCCACGTTCGCCTTGATCAAGGGCGTCACGATGTCCACGCTCGGACGCTGGGTGGCGAGAATGAGGTGGATGCCCGCCGCGCGCGCTTTCTGCGCAAGGCGCACGATGGCGTTTTCCACCTGCTTGCGGTTGATGAGAATCAGATCGGCGAGCTCGTCGATGATGCAGACGATGTAGGGCAGGGGCTTCAACGGCTCCTGGGCGGGCTCGTTCTCCGCCGTCACCTTGTAGGGATCCATCAAGGGCGTCCCCGCCGCCTCGGCCGCCCTCACCCGCTCGTTGAACGCCAGGAAGCTGCGCACCTCGAATTTCTTCATGAGCTTGTAGCGGTGCTCCATCTCCTGCACGAGCCAGTTCAAGGCGTTGGCCGCCTTGTTCATGTCATCCACCACAGGACAGAGCAGGTGCGGAATGTCGTTGTAGGGCACGAACTCCACCTGCTTCGGGTCCACCATCACGAGCCGCAGCTCCGCGGGGTCGCACTTGTAGAGAAGCGACAAAATCATTGCGTTGATCGCCACCGACTTGCCGGAGCCCGTCGTGCCGCCCACCAAAAGATGCGGGAGCTTCGCAAGATCCGTGACGATCGGCGCGCCGCCGATGTCCTTGCCGAGCACGATCGTGAGCGGCGACGCGCTCTCCTGATAGGCGCGGCTTTCGATGATTTCACTCAGGTACACCTGCTCGCGCTGGTGCTTCTGGTTCGGAATCTCGAGCCCCATGTAGGTCGTGCCAGGCACGGCCGACACAATGCGCAGGGACTGCACGGCGAGCGCTCTCGCGAGGTCCTTCTTCACCTCCTCCACTTTGGAAGACTTCACGCCGGGCGCGAGGTCGATCTGATACTGCGTGATGACGGGGCCCACCTGCACCTGCACCACCTGCGCCTGAATCTTGTAAGTCCGAAGCTTCGACTCAATCAAGCGGCTCGTCATCTCCAGCGTGTCCTGCGGCACGCCCTTTCGCTCCGCGGGCGGCTTGTCCAGCAGCGCCTTCCCCGGACACACGCGGCCGCTCTCAGCCGCCGGCTCCTTCGCGGTCTTCGCCGCCGTCGCCTTCACGGCGGGCGTTGCTGCAACAGACGCTTCGTCCCCTGACGCCGGCACTGCAGCCGCCGCTGCCGACTCCGTCACCGCCTCGGGCGCCGTCTCGTCCGCCGCGGGTTCAGCGGGCGCCGCCTCACGACGCTTCAAGCGCCCCAGGAAAGCCAGAGTGCGCAGCACCGCCTCCTCCATGCCGCCGCCGATCTGCTCGGCCGCGGTGAGCCAGGAGAAGTGAAACGCCCAGGCGGCGCCCGCCAGAATCAGCACGGAAAGCACAAAGGTCGCGCCCCAGACGCCGAGAAAAGGCGCGGTGTTGGCGGCCACGGCCTGCCCCAGCAGGCCGCCCGCGCCCATCGGAAGCCTCGCCCCGGCGTAAGAAAGCTCAATCACGGAAAGCCCGGCGGTGGCGCCAGCCAGAACCACGAGGCCCGCCGCCGTGGAAAAGGGCTTCACCGCCGCCTCATGCTTTTCCGTCATGGCCATGTGCAGCCACACGGCGCTGTAAATCAAGAGCGCCGCCGGCACCCACCAGGCCGCGAGCCCCAGCGTCCAGTAAAGCACGTCCGAGGACCAGGCGCCCCAGAGGCCGCAAAGATTGGCGGGCACCGCCGCCCCCGTCGTGGAGAAGCCGGCGTCTTCCGGGGTGTAGCTCGCAAGCGCCGCCGCCATCAGAACGCCGGCCACGATCGCCACCAGCCACCCCAGCCGCAGCGCAAGCCCCCGCAGGCAGCGGCCGATCGCCGCCGCCACTTTGCGGCGGAACTCCCGCCGGGCCGCGAGCCGCGCCTCTTCCCGAGCGCGCGCCTCGGCTTCCTTGTCTTCGCGCCATTCGCTCGCGATGGCAGGCTTCTTGTCTTTTCTCATGAAAATTCAGTGGTTTTATCTCAAGGCGGACTGTTTCTTCACTTGTTTCCGTCCGCCGGTTTGTGCCATGCGCATTATTCCAGATGCCGGCGGCGGCACCCGCTGAAAACTTCGACAGAAACGCTCTTTTTCAGAAAAAATCCCCCAACGCCATCCCGTAGAATGAACGCGGTCCATCCTCAAAGGAATCTCATCA
>CAVJUB010000111.1:0-7560 GCA_963652545.1 Hallella faecis
GCCGAATCACCTTGGTCCAAAGCGGATCCACTCACACCGCTTGATGATCGCGAAACGCAGAAATACTTCAAGAATTACCTTGAAATCATAAATTCAAGGGCGGGAGAAATGCGCGGCAACTGAAGCTTCTGTCAGTCGTCTAAACTGAGGTAACAGAAAATGAAAGGCGGAAAAACCTACGAAGAGATTCTGGCATCCAGAAGTCTTGAGAGTCAGAAAAGAATTCAGGCCATCACTGACAAACTGCAAGCGGAGTACCTTATCACTCAAATTCGCAAGGATCTTGAACTGTCTCAGTCAGAACTTGCGACGGCACTTGGAGTTTCTCAGCCAGTTACCTCAAAATTAGAGAAAGTAAGACAAAATATTTGAATTTTCGCTATAAAGCGCTACATAGAAGCGCTTGGCGGGAAGTTGTCGCTTCAAGTTGACATGCCGACAGGCGGAGCCAAACTGTATCCTGTCTAAATTGGGCTGACGCCAATTGCGCCATGGCGGCGTCTTCTCGGAAAGTGATGTCGCTCATCAACGAAATGACAAGGACCATCGCAGGCGCAGACCGGCGCAAAGCCGATCCCTCCGGCAACGCCAATCAACGCTAATTTCAAACAAAAAAGCTCGCAATCCTCATCACAGGCAGCGAGCTTTTTCATTGCATTTTGGCGGAAGCGGTGAGATTCGAACTCACGAACGGGGATTACCCGTCGCCGGTTTTCAAGACCGGTGCATTCAACCACTCTGCCACACTTCCGTCGTCCTTTCGATCGGGCGAAGAGGCGATTCTAACAGACAACGGCTACGAATTGAGCCACATGTGCTGGGTGTAGATCACCCGCCAGGCGATGTGGATCAAAAACGCCGCCGCGGCGATCTTGAAGATCCAGACGCCGATCGTCTTCAACTTTTCCTTGTCCATGGTCTTGCGTCGCCGAGGATTCTGGCCTCAGCGTTCTCTCCCTCAAAGGCCGGGATTCTAAAGTTCCGGCCGGCCTACTGCCAACTGTCGGGGTGCTGCCAGAAGTCCAGAACGCGCTCCAACTTCAGCGTGCGCGAAAAGGGCGGCAGGCTTCCCAAAAACCGCTGCGCGTAGCGCGTGACGCTCGGGAGCACCCGCTTGTCGCCGATGATGAGAATGCCCCGGTCCTTCTCGCTGCGAATGAGGCGCCCCGTACCCTGTTTGAGCGTAATGGCCGCAAGCGGAATCTGATGGTCTGCAAAGGGGTTTCCGCCCTGCTCGCGAATCCATTCGCCTTTGGCTTCCAAGACGGGATCGTCCTTCGGGGCAAAGGGCAGCTTGTCAATCACCACCAGGGAAAGCGCCTCGCCCTTGATGTCGATTCCCTCCCAGAAGCTCATGCTCCCCACGAGAATGGCGCCGCGGGTGCTGTGACGGAAGCGCTCGATCAGCTTCGTGCGGCTGTCTTCGTTTTGCAACAGCACTTCGTAGGGCCGGTCATTGTCGGCAATCCGCTCCCGCAGCCGCCGCGCCGCCTGCTGCATGGCGCGATAGCTCGTGCAGAGAATGAAGGTGCGGCCGCCCAGCATGTCGATCACGGGCCAGCTCTCACGCACGAGCGCATCGATGTAGGCCTCGCGCTCCGTCGTCTTGGCGTCGGGCATGCCGCTCGGCACATAGAGCATCGCCTGCTCGGGGTACTCAAAGGGGCTCTCGTAGACGTGCGTCTCAGCGCCCTCCATCCCCATTTCCTTCAGGAAGTGCGAGAAGTCATCCCCCGACGTCGCAATCGTCGCCGACGTGAAGATCCACGCCGCCTCGGCCTGCGACTCGCGAAGCTTCGCGAATTCGTCCGCAAAAGAAAGCGGCGTGACGTTCAAGCGCGCCTCGCTTCGCGTGCGCTCGATCCAGCGCACGACAGGGACGCCCTGCGACGTCTTCACGACAACAGACGGCGAGCGAAGCGCCTTCGCCCAGTCCGCCAAAGCCACCGCCGCGTCGCTCAGCACCGTCGCGCCGCGCTCAATTTCGGGATCGTCCTCAACGGCTTCCGCGAGCTCTCCCGCCCAGCTCGACGCCGCCTTGCTCGTCTCATTCAGCAGGTCCGCCGCCGTCTCAATCTGCGGGATGTCGCTGATGCGCTTGTTCATCCCCTCGATGAAGTTGATTTCGGTAAGCCGCAGCACGAAGTCCATCAAGAGGTGCACGATGGCATCCGCCTTCGCGTCCCACTGGTTCGCATCAGAAAGCGTCCGGTAGCGCGACATCAGCGCCGCCTTCAGGTCTTTGGCGGTGTTTTTCAAGGCGTAGGTCGAGAATTCACTGCCAAAAAAGGCGGAGGCGATCTCGGGCAGCTTGTGCGCTTCGTCAAAGATGACGACGTCCGCTTTCGGAAGCATCCGCACGTCGTCGCCCGCCGCTTCCGCATCGGACAAAAGCGCCATCGCCGAAAGGTAGAGGTGATGGTTCACGACCGCGATGTCAGCGTTCTTGGCGCGGTTTCGCGCCTGAAGCACAAAGCAGCTCGCAAAGTGCGGGCACTTGTTGCCAAGACAGTTGTCGGTGTTGCTCGTTGCCAGAGGCCACGCCGCCGAGTCTTCGGGCACGCCGTGGCAGGCCGCGCGGTCGCCCACGGGATCCGCCATGGCAAATTGCGCGATGCGCCGCAGGTCGGCCGCGGCCTCTGGCGACGGAAGCCGTCCTTCGTTCAGCGCCACCTGAAGGCGGTACTTGCAGACGTAGTTGGAGCGGCCCTTCAAGACCGCGATGTCCGCGTTGACGCCAAGGGACTCTAGCAACGCCGGCAAGTCCTTGGCAAAGAGCTGGTCCTGCAGCGGCTTCCCCGCCGTGCTCACGATCACCTTGCAGCCTGCGAGCACCGCGGGCGTCAGGTAGGCAAACGTCTTGCCAGTGCCCGTGCCCGCCTCAATGACGTCGGTGCCGCGCTCCATGATGCAGCGCGCGACGTCCAGCGCAAAGTTCATCTGCCCTTCACGCCGCGCGAAGTGCTCGGTCGCGCCCGAAAGCGCGCCCCCCGGCTCGAAGGCGTCCTTCACGCGGGCGAGAAACGCCTCGCCTTCCGCGCCTGCGGCGCCTTCGTCCATCGGATCCACGCCCGTCCCCCGCCTGGTCATTTCTTCTGTTCCTTCGCCTGACGGTCCGCCTGCGCCTTGGCGCGGCGCGCGGCGCGCTTCTCGCGCTCAGCGAGCTTCGCTTCATGCGCCTTGAGGTTCTCGGCTTCCTTCGCCTTGCGGGCTTCGGCGCGGGCGCGGCGCTTTTCCAAGTCCGCCTGACGCTTCTGCACAGTGGCGTTCGCGGCCTCAGGCTTTTTCTTCGTTCCGGCCTGCTTGGCGGCGCGCTTTTGCGGACCGGCCGCCTTCTTCGCCTCGCGCTCCTTCTGCTTTTCCCGCTCAAGGCGAGCCTTGTCCTCGCGCACGACGGTCTTCGCGCGCACCTCGAGCGCGAGCAGGCGGCTCTCCTGCCGCTGCTTCGCCTTCTTCACATCATCGCGGCAGCTGTTCGTGAAGAAATTTTCGCTGCAGCGGCGGTCGGCGTACTCCGCCTCGTCGTTCAACTTCGTTCGCGCCGAGCGGATGTCGGACAAGAGCTGGTCCGCCGCCTCGCGCGTCATCGGCGTGCCTTCGGGGAAGCGGTTCATGAGCGTCTTGTCCTCCAAGACCGCGTAGTCCGGCGTATACGCCGCCGCGGCCGCGGACACCGCCGCCAGAATGATGAATATCAACGCCTTGCTCTTGCCCTTCGCCATGGCTCTTTCGTCCCGAGAAAAAATCGTCCACTGATTATAAGAGAGCGCCGCCGCTCGCTTCGACCCCCGTCTTTTGGCGCATGGCCGCCCGAAAGTCCCGGGCGTAAACTCCGCGGCATCGTTGAAAATCCACCTGATGCTCTCCATGAAGACCCCGACCCTGCCCTGGCAAGCGACGCTTGCCATCCTCACCTTCAACACCGTCCTGATGAGCGCGAGCTACACGATGCTCATTCCCTTCCTGCCGATGTACCTCATTCAAGAGCTGGGCGTCGATCAGGCGAACGTCAACTGGTGGAGCAGCATCATCTTCTCGGTGACGTTTCTCATCTCCGGCATCATGGCGCCCATCTGGGGCGCGATCGCCGACAAGAAGTCCCGCAAGCTCATGGCGCTGCGCGCGGCGGCGTGCCTGGCGATCGTGTACTTTCTCGGGGGCGTTGTCACGGGACCGTGGCAGCTCTTCTGGGTGCGCGTTCTGCAAGGCTTCTCCGCCGGCCTGTGGCCCGCGACGCTCGCGATCATGAGCGCTCATTCGCCGCACAATCGCCTGGGCTTCTCCATGGGCGTGATGCAGGGCGCGCTCACCGCGGGCGGCGTGCTGGGCCCCTTGGCGGGCGGCCTTCTCGCCGAATACTTCGGCATGCGCTGGACCTTCATCATCGCGGGCGCGGGGCTTTCCTGCATCGCGGTCGTTCTGGCGCTCTTCGTGGCGGACGCGCCGCTTCCGAAGCCCAAGGATCCCGCCGCGGCCGCCGCACAAGCCGCGCGCCCCAATCCCCTGCGTTTGTCTGTCGTGCAGCGCATGCTTTTTGCCGCCGCCGTGGTGCAGCTCACGATTCTCATGACGCAGCCGGTGCTCCCCCTTTACATCGCGGAGCTGCAGCACTCGATGGACAAAATCGTCCTCATCTCCGGCATCGTCTTCTCCATCGTCGGCATCTCGGGCGTCATCGCGTCGCCCGTGTGGGGCGTGATGGGACAGAGCTGGGGCTTCCGGCCGGCCTTGTACCTGTCGCTTTTCTTGTCGGGCGTCTTCGGCGTCGTGCAGGCGATCCCGCATGACCTCACGGACTTCACGGTGCTTCGCTTCATCGGCGGCATCGCCTTCGCGGGGATCTTCCCAGCCATCAACGCCGTGCTCACGCAAAGCACCGATCCCGCCGACCGCGGCCGCGTCTTCGGGTACTCCTACTCGGCGCAGCAGTTCGGCAGCGTCTTGGGGCCGATCTTTGGCGCCGCACTCGCCACCTGGTTCGGAAACCAAGTCTCGCTTGCCGCCGCGGGCGCCCTGCTCTTCCCCGTGGTCGCCATCCTCTACTTCTGCCGCCCGAAGAACGCGCAGGCCTCGGGCACGCCGCTCAACTGACGGACAGCAAAAAGGGCGCCCGATCCGAGAGCGCCCCTCTTCGCTTGCGGGGCCGGAACATTCCGGCCCCTTTTGCATCACCAAGCGGCCTTCACCGCGCCGTTGAAGGTCTTCGTGATGAATTCCTTCACTTCGGGCGACTGGTAGGCCTTCACGAAGGCCTGCACGTCGGCGGACTTCGCGTTGTCCGGACGGGCGGCGATCACCATCAGCGCAAAGGGCGCGCTGCGGTCTTCAAAGTAAAAGCCCTGCTTTTCGGGCGAGAGCTTCCCGCTGATGACGTAGTTCATCGGGATGCAGGCGAAGTCCACGTCGTCGATGCTGCGCGGAAGCTGCGCCGCCTCGAGCTCCACGATCTTCAAGTTCTTCGGATTCACCGTGATGTCCGCCGGCGTCGCGGTGTTGCCCGTGGCGCCCGCCTTCAAGTCAATGAGGCCCGAGGCCTTCAGGAGGATGAGGGCGCGGCCGCCGTTCGTGGGATCGTTGGGGATCGCCACCTTGGCGCCTTCAGGCACCGTCTCCAGCGACTTCACCGTGTTCGAGTAAAAGCCCATGGGCTGCACGACGGCGTCGGCGATCTTGACGAGATCCGTCTTCTTGTTCTTGTTGAAGTTGTTGAGGAAGGGCTCGTGCTGGTAGACGTTGGCGTCGAGCGCCTTGTCCGCCAGGGCCTGGTTCGGCGTGATGTAGTCCGTGAACTCCACGACCTTCACGTTGAGGCCCGACTTCTGGGCGACCTTGGCGGCTTCCGCGACGATGGCGGCGTGGGGGCCGGCAGTGGCGCCCACCTTGAGCTCGCGGGGCTTGTCGCCGCACCCGGCGAGAAGAACAGCGGCCACGGCCGCCGCAGCGGCTGATACAAAAACGCGACGAAGCATGATTTGACTCCGATGAATGACAGTTTGGAAAAAGGGGACAGCGGTCCCAGGCGCAGGACCGGCAACCGGGAGGTGAAGCGCCTGGCGCCCTCAAACTCCCGCAGGAAGAAGGATCACATTCGACACATTCGCCAGCCGCAGACGCCCTGCCGGACGAACGTCCGGACGGCAGCGGTGGAAATGAAGGCGAAGGTCATGATGAATGGGTCCGTGCAAGAGAAAAACCGAAGCCGCAGCGCGCGGCGTTTCGATGGAATCATCTTACGCGCCGATGAAATCGTGTGACGCGAAACCTCGCGTCCGGTTGCGGTATTACCTCTGCGTCTGCGGCGCACCGCCTAGAAAAAGCAGCGGCTCGTCACCCAAGCTCCGCCTTTCTACGCCGAGAAAAGCCGAGCCTTCAGCCGAAGAAACTGCTCACGCACGGCCTGGTTGGGACAAACGAGATGTTGCATCGATTCGGGCGAGCCGGTGAGGTAGCCCATGTAGAAAAAGAGTGAGAGCACATCGGCAGGAGACAGCGTCCTGCGCCGCTCCAAGTCAAAGCTCTGCGTCAACCGCGGCAGCGCCAGAGACTCCCCTGCGAGCACCGCTGACACCAGCCGCTTCCCGAAGTCAGCCTCCTCGCATCGCGCCAGAATCCGCCGCATGCGCTCCACGTCGCCATCTGCCGAGCGGTCCGTCATGTCGGCGGGCTCCCGCTTGCGCGTCGAAAGCTGCCGCAAGTAATAGAGAACCATGCCGCAGCTCATGACTTCTTCCGCGCCTTCGTCAAACCGCCAGCCGCCATAGAAGGCCTTCATGCGGCGAAAGACCTCCTCTTCCGTCAGTCCGCAGGCGGCCGGATCCACCATCGCTCGGATCAGCGTCCGCACCTCTGCCTCCGTGAAGCCCCAGGCCGTCGCCAGCCGAGGCTCGGTCGTGACGTCGTCGATCACGAGGCTCACCGCCGCCAGCGACATCGAAAGCGGCGTAACCCCCGCAAGGAAAATGCGACAGACCGCCGTCTTCGTCGCGGCTTCAAGCGCCGCATAAAAGTCCGCCAGGAACTGAAAGCTCACGGCGCCGCCTGCCGCGCCCTTCGCTGCACCATTCCGAAAGAAGCGCTCGGCCGCGAGGTGGTCAAACTCATCGACAATGACGCACACCGTGCGGCCGAAGGCCTTCGCCGCCTGATGCAAAAACGCCTCCAGCTACGATCCCGCCGACGTCCAGGGCGCCTTCAGCAGCTCGCGAGCGCCGTCAAACGGATGGCGATCCGCAAAGCGGCCCAGCGCCGACGTCATCTGCTGCTTGAACTCCCTTGCGAGGTCCGGCGCCGACGAAAGCCCGGAAAAATCAAATTCAAGCACGCGGAGCCGGCCCGCCAGCGGCGTGCGATGGGCCGCGATGTACGTGCCGCCGAAGTTCACTTCAAAGCGCGGCGCCTCCCGGACGTCGTAGCAGCTCGCGAGCATCGTCGCAAACACCGACTTTCCAAAGCGCCGCGGCCGGGCGACAAAGACATTCTGGCCGCAAAGATTTTCGAGCGTCTCAATGAAGCGCGTCTTGTCCACGAACGCGAGGCCTGCCTCGCGAATCGTGCCGTAGG
>CAVJUB010000112.1:0-7505 GCA_963652545.1 Hallella faecis
TCTCCGGCGGCGGTGAGGTGCATCTTCACGTCATCGTCGGGCTCGAGCTTTCCCACGAGCGCCGCGATGAATTCGTACTGATCTTTGTCGATGTCCTGGTATTCGTCCACGAGGAGGTGCTGCAGGCCCGCGAGGAGCTCCTCGCGCTGCGCCTCGGGCGTCATGCCGAAGACGGACTTCTTTCCTGTGAGCAGCGCCGTCGCTTCGCGGATGACGGCGGCGAGGTCGGTCGAATTCACGTCGTGCGCATCGAGCGCGCGGCCGGCGAGCGCGAGGGCGAAGCTGTGGAAGGTGCGGATCGTGACGCGGGCGGCGTCTTCGCCGATGAGGGTCCGCAGCCGCTTTCGCAGCGCCACCGCCGTGCTGTGGTTGTAGCAAAGGACGAGAATCGCGCGTGGATCGATCTGCTTCACGCGAAGGAGCCAAGCCGTGCGGTGCAGGATTACCTTGCTTTTTCCGGAGCCGGGGCCGGCGACGATGAGCTGGTTGGCGCGGACGGGGGCCGTCACGACGGCCTGCTGCTCGGGGTTGTTCAAGTCGTCTACGAGGCGGCGGTGGGTGGCGGCGCCGGAAGCGGTGTCCAGAACTGCCTTTCGGCCTTTGAAGTACTTGTTGATGAAGTCCTTGTCGTCCATCGCGAAGTAGTCGGCGGCGAAGGCTTTGGCGAGCACCATGTTCTTGCGCCCGAGGTCGGCGTACTCGTTCATCACATGGATCTGCACGTTCTTTTCGCCGTAGTGGGCGGCGAGCGCCGCGTAGTCTTCCTTCGTGTACTTGCGGCTCTTGTCGGCGGTGAGCTGCAGGGTGAGCGCCTGCCGAAAGACCGCCATGCCGGACTGCAGGTTGATGAGGCGCTGCTCGTGAAAGTAGAGGAGCGCGCGCTCGGCGGCCTGCTCGCACTTCACGCTCGACCAGCCCGCAAAGTCCGGCACGGCGCTCACGGCAGCCATCAGGTTTTCGATCGGAAAGGCGACAAGCTCTTCGCGGGCGCTGCCGCTTCGGGGGCCGAGCGTCTTCATAAGAAACCCCGTCAGGGCGTGCGCAAGCTTGTGGCGGCGATTCATGAGAAGCTCGAGCGTCGCCCACGGCCGGTTGAGCGCCATGTAGTACTGGTTGCGCCCGGCGTGCTTCAGGCTCACCGCGCCTTGGGCGCCGTCGCTCGCGCCGTCCGTCGCCCAGGTGGAGAGAATATTGCGCAGCATGGCGGCTTCGGCTTTGACGTCCCGAGCTTCGAGGCCCTTCAGAACTTGCGGCAGGTTCAAGGGATAGCGAGAGCCGTCGTCGGCGTCGGGGGCCGTCTCGCGCAGGAGCGCGAGAAATTCGCGCTCGACATTGAGCACGACTTCCATGGTCTTTTTGAACCCCGCGGGCTTCATGAGGAGCGTGATGAGGAGCGATCGCTCCAAGAGCCCGGCCTGCGTCATCTGCGCGAGCACCCGCATGACGTCTTTGGCGGTGAGATCGAGTCGTTCGGATTCGGGGAGCAGGGGGCCGACGGCGGCTGCGACGGCGTCCGCTTTCAGGCCTTCGTCCGGCGGCGTTTCAAGAAGCGCTCGGATGATCGCCACCCACAGCACCTCGGCGCGAGGCGTGAGGTGGAGCGCCTTGATGCGCTTTTGGGCGTCTTCCAGGGACGTGAAGCGCGGCAAGCCTTGAAAGACCTGGGTGCAGTTGTCCGAGCGCTGCATGAAGCCCGCGCATTCGAGCCACGCCACCGCCGTCCTTAGCTTGGTGTCGGGCTCGTCGCCCAGCCACAAGTCGCCCTCGTCGTCCGAACCCGAGAGGAGCTCGCCCGCGGTGTCCACGATCGCGGGATAGTCCGCGACGGGCGCTTTTTCCCAGAGGGTTTTGGCGTCCCGGTCTGCGATGGGCTGGCTGCTTGCCGTTCTCGCCTGCGCCGTGAACACTTCCTTCGTGCGGCGCTTTACGGCGCGAAGCACGGTGTTCATGTCGGAAATCGTCACTTCCGAGCGGGCGGCGAGCGAAAACTGCTTGTCGATGTCGTCGGGGTCGTAGAGGAGGGCGCAGTCAGCGTCCTTCAAGTCGCGGCCGGCGCGGCCCGCCTCCTGCAGGTAGTTTTCGAGCGACCCCGGAATCTCGTAGTGCACCACAAGACGGATGTTGTCCTTGTCGATTCCCATGCCGAAGGCGTTGGTGGCGCAGATGACGCGAAGCCGCCCCGCGACGAAGTCTTCGATGATCTGCTTCTTGCGGGGCGCGGGCAGCCGGGCGTAAAAGGGGGACGCGGGCCAGTGGGGGCGGGCTTCCATGAGCAGCCCGCAGGCGGCGTTGCAGGACTTCGTGGTGGCGCAGTAGACGATCGCCGCCGCCTTTTCGTCGACGAGCACGTCGTCCAAAAGCGCGAGCAGCCGCTCGGGCTTTTCCATTTCGGTGACGTACTCCACCGAAAAGTGCAGGTTCGTGCGCTCGACGCCGCCCGCAAAGAGGGGAAGCGACCCGGTGAGCACCGGCCGGAAGCTCTCCGTGATGTCGCGGATGACGTCGGGCTTTGCGGTCGCGGTGAAGGCCTGCACGGGCGGCACGGGGACGTGCAGCCGCTCGGCGAGCTCGCGGATGACCCGCACGCAGTAGAGGTAGTCGGGCCGGAAGTCGTGGCCCCACTTGGAGAGGCAGTGCGCTTCGTCAAAGACCCAGCAGCCGATGCGCCGCGTGAGAAGGAGCTTTTTGACGGAGGCGTTGCGAAGCTGCTCGGGCGAAAGATAGAGAAGCGCGACGTCCCCCTTGGCGACTCGGTCCATCACCGCGCCGCGCTCGGGGAGCGTGAGAAGGCCGCAGAGGGCCGCGGCGGCGGTCGTGCCCGTCTTCTGCGCGAGGTTGTCCACCTGGTCCTTCATCAAGGCCTGCAGGGGCGAGATGATGACGGTGAGCGAGCCGTCTCTGGCGTGACGCACGAGGGCGGGGAGCTGGTAGCAGAGGGATTTGCCGCCGCCTGTGGGAAGGATCGCAAGAAGCGGCTTGTCCGCCATCGCCGCTTCCGTGATGTCGTGCTGCAGGGGCCGGCCGTCGGGAAGCGGCCGGAAGTCGTCAAAGCCGAACCAGCGCTTTAGCTGCGCCTTGACGTCGTGGTTCGCGCGGCAGTAGGCGCAGGCGGGGTCGCCGCAGGATTCGGTTCGAAGCGCATGCAGTGCGTCGTCAATTGCGGGCCAGCGGTGCCGCACCCAGGCGGGAACGACGGAATTGGCGCCGGCGACGGGAAGCCACGCCGCGGCGTACGCGAGAAGTGCGGCTTGGGCGGGATCGTCGAAAGCTTTGGTGACGAACGCCTTGAGGCGGTTGGGACAGGCGCAGGGCGAGAGACGCTGGATGGCGGCGGCAAGGAGCGCCGCGTCGTCCGGAGCGCCGGGCGCAAGCGTCGAAAAGAGCCGGGCGATTCCCGCGAAGTTCGCCGGTCGGTCGGGCTCCTCCAGTTTGGCAAATAGCCGGGCCCAGAGCTGCAGAAGGTCCGCGGGCGTCTTTTGAAACGCCGCGATTTCGTCCGCGAGGAGCGAAAGGCTGAGTTCGGCGTCGTGCACCGGATCGTTCACCGCGTCGGAGACGATCTTGTAGTCCTTCACGAGCCGGTGGTAGGGATTGGCGGGAAAGGCGAGGGGCGAGAGAAACAGCGTGTCGATGACAGGGACGCTGCGCAGGGCGGCGTCAAAGCCGTTTTCCAACATCCATGGGATGTCAAACCCCAGCAGATTGTGGCCGACCAGGGCGTCCGCGCCCAAGAGAAGGCCCGTGACGAGGCCGCGCGCTTCGGTGAGCGTCGTCGTGAAGTGCGTCCGGCCGCCCGCCACGGCGCCGAGCGCGAGAAAGGCGCCGTCGCGCGTCGTCTCCAGATCGATGGCGGCAAGGCGCATCGAGGCAAGAGCTGGGGCGTTGAAGTCGGACATGGTGCGAAGAAAAAGAAGCGGCTGTCAGCCATTGTAGCGGCGACGGCCGCCGCAGTCTCTGCTAGAGTAGGCGCACTTTCGTCTTTCGATAGCCTGCAACATGACGCTTTTCTGGCTGAAGTTGATCGGCGCGCCGCTCTTTCTTGCGGCGGCGACGCTCGCCGCCCGGCGCTGGGGTGAGACGGCGGGCGGCCTTGTGGCGGCGCTGCCGCTCGTTTCGGGGCCCATCTCCGTTTTTCTCGCGCTCGAAAACGGCGCGGCTTTTGCGGTGAACGCGGCGCTCGGTTCGCTCGCGGGCACGGCGGCCCTCGCTTTCTTCGGCGTTGCCTACGCAATGTGCTGCCCGAAGAGCTGGGTGCTCGCGCTCTTTTTGGGAAGCGCCGCTTTTGCGGCGGCGTCCGTCGTGATCGGAGCGATGCAGCTCACGGTCGGACCGCTTTTCGTGCTCTGCGTTGCGTGCCTTGCGGCCGGCAGCCGGTTGATTCACGTGGAAGCGAGCGAGGAGCCGAAGCCCGCGCCCATGAAGCACGACATCCCGCTGCGGATGGCGCTCATGGCGGTGATGATTCTTGCCGTGACGGCGGCCGCGCCCTTCGTTGGACCGGCGGCGAGCGGCGTGCTGTCAGCGCTTCCTCTGATGGCGGTGACGATGGCGCTATTTGCCCAGCGAGGCGGGCGTCACGCGGGCGAAGCGCAGAAGGTGATGAAGGGGCTTCCTCTGATGGCGGTGACGATGGCGCTTTTTGCCCAGCGGGGCGGCCGGCACGCGGGCGAAGCGCAGAAGGTGATGAAAGGACTGGTGTCGGGGTTGTCGAGCGCCGCGGTCTTCTACCTCGTGCTGTCGCTCACGCTTCGAGACGACGCGATTTTTATGGGATATCTCGCGGCGACGGCGGCGACGCTTCTCGCGCAGGGCGTCATCCTCTGGGGGATGCGGCGCGGCCATTGGATTTGAAGGAGACGGGATGAACGACCCAAACGACGGCGCGGGCGCCAAAGCGGGGACCAAAGCGGGGACGACGGCAGGCACGGTGCTGATGCTCGTGTGCCTCGCGCATTTTTTAAACGACCTCATTCAGTCCGTCATTCCGGCGACGATGCCGCTCATCAAGGCGAACCTGGGGCTCACGTTTGCCGAGGTGGGGCTTTTGACGCTTGTCATTCAGGCAACCTCCTCCATCATGCAGCCCTTGGTGGGGCTTGTCGTGGACAAGCACCGGCATCCGGCGGTTTTGTCGGGCGGCATGCTTTTCACGATGGCGGGCGTCTGGCTGCTTTCGCAAAGCGCTGGCTTTCACGCGGCGCTCGCGGCGGTGGCGCTCACGGGACTCGGGTCTGCGATCTTTCACCCCGAGTGCGTGCGCATTGCGCAGAGTGCCGCTGGAGGCCGCAAGGGGCTTGCGCAGTCGGTGTTTCAGGTGGGCGGCAACGCGGGGTTTGCGGTGGGGCCTCTCGCGACGGCGGTGATCATCTTGCCGTATGGTCAGGGGAACATCGCGTGGTTCTCCGCGGCGGCAGCGGTCGCCGCTGTGGTGCTCTTTTTCATCGGCCGCGCGGGGGTGGCGCTTGAAAAGGCGAAGAAGGCGGCGCGCCGGGCGGGCGAGGGGATGAAGGACCGGCGAAAGCTCGTGCTTCTTGTGACGCTTCTGCTCGTCTTGATGTTTTCAAAGCAGATCTACCACGCGGCGTTGGGCAACTTCCTCACGTTCTTCGTGATGGAGAAGTTCGGCGTTTCAATGGCGGGCGCGCAGTACGTGCTTTTCGCGTTTCTTGCGGCGGGCGCCGTGGGGACGCTGGCGGGCGGCCCGCTCACGGACCGCTTCGGGCGCCGGGCGGTGATCTTCGGCTCCATTTTCGGGGCGGCGCCCTTTGCGCTTGCGCTTCCCTGGACGGGACTGTGGTGCGCCGTGACGCTTGCGGTCATTGTGTCCTTCATCATCTCGTCGGCGTTTTCGGCGATCGTCGTCTGCGCCTTGGACGCCATGCCCGAGCACACGGGGCTTGTGTCGGGGCTTTTCTTCGGGCTTTCGTTTGGGATCGGCGGCGCGGCGACGGCGGCTTTCGGCTGGGTGGCGGACGCGACGAGCCTTGACTTCGTCTTCAAGGCGACGTCGTTTCTGCCGTTGATCGGACTGGCGGCGCTCTGGCTTCCCAAGGAAAGCCTCAAGGCGCGGGAGTGAATCGCATGGAAACGTCCCTTGCTTTTTGCACGGACTGGATGTCCCCCGTCGGACGGATCACGATCGCGGACCTCGCAGGACAGCTTCTCATGGCGGACTGGACGGACGGCTGGCATCACGCGACCGTGATGCGGCGCATCGAGCGACGGGCAAAGGTGCGCTGGGAGGCGGGCGCCACGCCTTTGATCGATCGCACGATTGAGGAATTGGAAGCCTATTTTGCGGGGACGCGCCGCGCCTTTGACCTGCCGCTTGCGTATTTCGGTACCGACTTTCAAGTGCGCGTCTGGCGGGCGTTGGAAAAGATTCCGTACGGGCAGCTTGTCACCTATGCTGACATCGCCCGCGAAGCGGGATCGCCCAAGGCGACGCGCGCCGTCGGCGTGGCGGTGGGCGAAAACCCCTTCACGATCATCGTGCCCTGCCATCGCGTGGTGGGCAAGGACGGCACGTTGACGGGCTACGGCGGCGGCTATGCCGCAAAGCGCCGGCTTCTCGCGCTGGAGCTGGGCGTGCCGGAAGACGCGATTGGCTTCACGGACGGCGCAGAAAAGCACGGCCGCGCGGGCTGGGCGTAGAGCGCGGCTGAGGTGCGGGAGGGCGTCACGCCATCCAGGGCGCCTTCTCCTCGCAGAGCTTGGCGTCCGTCATCGTGAAGCCCTTGAGGCTTCCGACCGCGGTCTGAACGCAGACGTAGGTGAGGCCGGCGTCAGGGGCGGCGCGCAGCGCGCGGCGGCCTTCGGGCGGAATCACGAACCAGTCGCCGGCGGAAACCGTCGTCACTTCGCCGTCGAGATAGAGCTCTCCCTGGCCCGCGAGAATGCCGTAGAGCTCTTCGTTGGCGGCATGGGCGTGCACGAACGGGACGCCTGCGCCGGCGGGAAGGACGTTCACGGACGCTTCGCAGCCCGTGAGGCCGAGTGCGTCATGAAGCTCCGTGCGGGGCGCGGCGGGATCGAGATGCAGCTTTTTGAAGTCGGACATGGGGTTCTCCTGAGGAAATTGTTCGCAAGCGAACGATTAAAGGATTGAAAACGGAAGCCGAAGCTTCCGCGAGTGGCCGGCATGATAGTTCGTCTGCGAACAATGTGCAAGAAAAACACCCCGGCGCGCGGCCGGGGCGGACTTCGAGACCCGTCTTAATGGCGCGCCGTCGGGAGCACCAGCGTGCGCACGTTGACCTTTTTGGCCATCATGCCGTTTTCGACCAGGAAGAACTGGTCTTCGACGAGGCCGCGGATGTCGTCGTTCGTGAGCGTGTTGTAGTAGTTGGACCACGAGGCGAGCTTCCGGGCGTCCGCGAGGCTGATGCCGTGCTCCTTGGCGCCGAGCGCGACGGCCGCGTCCCAGTTGGCGTTGATCCATTTGAGGGACTCGCGCTGCGTCTTCACGACGAGCTCCAGCGCCTTCGGGTAGTCCTTCGCAAACC
>CAVJUB010000113.1:0-7445 GCA_963652545.1 Hallella faecis
CTTCGCACGATGACGGCTCACGTTTCCGTGCGCGACTACACCGACGACCCCGTGAGTCCTGAGGATCGGCGGGCGGTGATGGAGGCGGCCCGCGCTGCGTCGAGCTCCTGCTTTCTGCAGCAGGTTTCCGTCATCCGCGTGACGGATCCAGCGAAGCGCCAGGCGCTGTCGGAGCTCTCGGGCGGCCAGCGTCACGTCGTGACGGCGCCGGAATTCTGGGTCTTCTGCGCTGACCTCGCCCGCGATCAGGCGATCGTGCCCGATGCGGCGACCGGGTGGACGGAGCAGCTCGTGGCGGCGACGCTTGATTTGGGCATCATGGCGCAGAGCGCGATGACCGCGTTGGAAAGCCTGGGGCTGGGCGGCGTCTTCGTGGGCGGCATTCGCAACGGCATGGAAAAAGTGGACGAACTGCTGGAGCTGCCGCAGCACGCGGTGCCGCTTCTGGGGTTGGCGTTCGGGCATCCAGCGGAGAAAAACGGCGTGAAGCCGCGGCTGCCGCTTTCCGTGCTTTTTTCGGAGAACGTCTACCGTCAGGCGTCGGCGGCGGAGATGGCGGACTACGATCGCCTTACGCGCGACTACTACCGCAATCGTCCCCGGGGCGCCAAGGACGTTGCCTGGAGTGAAACGATCCGCCCCATCCTGCGGCGCGAGCAGCGGCCCTTTGTGCTCGCCTTCCTGCAGAAGAAAGGCTGGGCGAAGGCGTAGTCCGGCGTACACATTTAGAAATGCATTTTTGCCGGCGCGGCGAGCGTGCGTCTGCCGCTGTTTTATTAGACTTGCTGTTTCGTGAAGCGTGAAATCGCGCTTCGGCTCTTTTTTCGGGGAAAAAGGGCGCCGGCCTTCGGGCCGGCCGCAGGACCAGCCGAACCTCCCCGGCGGCCTCAAGAAGAACAAAGACATGTTGAAACGAATCGGACTTCTGATCCTCACCAACATCGCCGTGGTGGTGATGCTCAATATCGTGCTCTCCGTGATCGGGGTGCTCTTCGGGATCAATTTCGGCGGCATGGCGGCCGCGAATCCGGACATTGCGGCGCTCTCGGTGTTTGCCGTCGTCGTGGGCTTCACGGGCTCGATCATTTCGCTCTTGATGAGCAAGACGATGGCGAAGCACTCCATGGGCGTGGAGCTCATCGACACGCAGAATCCGCAGCCGGGGCTGGAAGCGTGGCTCGTCGGCGTCATCGCGCGGCTCGCGGACCGCGCCGGCGTGGCGATGCCCGAAGTCGGCATCTACGAGGGCGAGCCCAACGCCTTTGCGACCGGCGCCTTCAAGAATTCGTCCCTCGTCTGCGTTTCGACGGGGCTCCTGAAGCTCATGAACAAGGAGGAGGTTGAAGCCGTTCTGGGGCATGAGATGAGCCACGTCGCCAACGGCGACATGGTGACGATGACCTTGGTGCAGGGCGTGATGAACACCTTCGTCGTTTTTGCGTCCCGACTCGTCGGCTGGGCGGTGGATCGCGTGATTCTTAAAAACGAAGACGACGCGCCTGGCGCGGGCTACTACATGACGAGCGTGGTGCTGGACATTGCGCTGGGGTTCCTCGCCGGCATCGTGGTGGCGGCGTACTCCCGCTGGCGTGAATACCATGCGGACGCGGGGTCGGCGAAGCTGCTTGACTCGCCCGAGCCCATGATCGCCGCGCTGCAGCGCCTGAACACGATGCAGCCGGCGGAGCTCCCCGGCGCAATGAAGGGATTCGGCGTGTCGGGCGGCATCGGCAGCCTCTTTGCGACCCACCCTTCGTGCGAAGCTCGCATTGAAGCGCTGCGCCAGCGTGAGTATCTGAAGTGATTTGAGTTTTTAGCGATGAAGGCCCGTTCTCTGGCAGGGAGGCGGGCCTTTGTTGTGTCTGCCGAGGTGGAATTTCTCTGGGATCGTCGGCAAAGAGTTCGGTGAGCTGCCGGATTTCTGCGGGAAAAGGACGTAAAATCGGGTATTGAGCTTGTTTTTGAGAAAAAATCTCAAAAAACGGTCTTTTCAACTGAATTTATCGGGAGCAGCGATGCTGATGGATTTTTCGGTGGGCAACTACCTGTCGTTTCGAGATCAAGCTTGCTTCAGCTTGCTCACGGCGCGTTCCGTGAAGGAGCACGCCGGGCTGGAGGATCCGTCGGATGATCACACGCTGCCGCTTCCGTCGGGGGATCGGCGGCTGCTGAAGTGCGCGGCGATTTATGGCGCCAACGGTTCCGGAAAGAGCAACTTGCTGCGGAGCGTGGCGCACATGCGGCAGGCGGTGCTGGGATCGTTTCAGTCGGACGGGCTGATGCAGGCGTTGTCAGACAATCGGTTTCAGCTGGAGGAGCAGAGCGTCGGAAAACCCGGCGTGTTTGAGATGACGTTTCTGGTCGCGGACGCTTGTTATCGCTACGGCTTCGAGTTTCAGGACGGCGAGGTGGCGAGCGAATGGCTTTTCAAGAAGCCCGCGGCGGGCGGCCGGGAGAGCTATTGCTTTCGCCGCACGGGGCAGACGATGGAAGTGAATTCGGCCAAGTTCGCCGGCACGCGCGGTCTGCCTCAGAAAACGCGGCGCAATGCGCTTTTTCTCTCCACCTGTGCGCAGTTCAATGTGGCGGAAGCCATGACGGTGAAGGAATGGTTTCGAAAGAAGCTCACCGTGCTGTCCGACCGCGAAAAGCCGGCGCTGCTTTCCACGGTGGCGCTTTTTGAAAGTGACGCCGCTGTTCGCGAGGCGGTTCAGAAGTTCATCCGACTGGCGGATCTGGGCATTCAGCGAATCGAGGTGCGCAAAACGCCGAAGGCGGAGCTGTCATCGGCAGGAACGCTTGGTGAAGAGGATTTCGGGGCGCTGGCGCTGCCGCGGGCGACGACGCCGAAGCCCGTGGAGATTTTTTCAGTGCACGACGTCTACCGCGGCGACGTAAAGACAGGGGAGCGCCGCCTGCCGTTTGCATCCGAGTCGGAAGGCACGAAGCAGGTTTTTGCGCTGGCAGGCTTGTGGTTTGACTGCCTGAAAAACGGCGGCACGCTCCTGGTGGATGAATTCGGCGCAAGTCTGCACACCAAGCTCGCCGTGGAGCTGGTGAAGTTCTTTCATCAGACGCTCAATCAGTCGGCGCAGCTCGTGGTGGCGACGCATGACACCAATCTGCTGCGCCGAGACTTGCTGCGACGTGATCAGATATGGTTCACGGAAAAGGATGCGCACGGAGCGACGGACCTGTATTCTCTCGTTGAGTATCGAATCAATCAGGCGACGGCGGTTCGCAACGACGCGTCCTTTGGCAAGGATTATCTAGCGGGGCGCTACGGCGCTATTCCGTATTTCGGCAATGTGAATCAGTTTTTGAAGGACTTCTATCCCGATGGCGGCGAGTGACAAAAGATTTCGCAAGCGCGCCGGAACGGAGCGAACGGAGAATGTCCGCACGGAGCGGCCTGTGCCCGAGGAGGCGCCGCTGCTCACGTTCAATTTCAAGGATTTTGACGCGACGCAGTCCGCCGGCCAGTCGTTTGAAGACTGGCAGAGGGACGGGCTGCTGGCGGACCTGATGGAGAAGCTGCGCAGTCTTTCCCAGTGGACGCTGAAGGAGGCGTTGAACGAAGGACAGGTGGCGATCTATGGTCGCTTCCCCGCGAAGTCAGGCTTCACGCCGCCGAAGCATGTGGCTCCGGACGTGTCGTGGGCCGTCGTGAAGCGGGTGAAGGGCCAGAAAGGCCGCGTGGCCGGCTACGTGATCGGGTCGGTCTTCTATCCGGTGTTCCTCGACAAGGATCATCGGTTCTGGCTGATGGAGAAGCGCCGCACGTAGGCGAGACCGGCAGGCCGCAGCGTCAAAGGAGGACATCTCGCCGGGCCCGGTCCTTTGCCCAGACGCGCCCTTCCAGCGCCGCGTAGAGCGCCTTCGCCCGATCGGACGAAACATGCAGTTCGGCGGCGATTCGCCGGACGCTCTCCTTTGCGTCGAGCACAAGCAGGCGCGCGGCGGCGGTGATCTGCGGATCGACGGCGGCGTCCGGCACGGCCCGCACGGACGCAAAGACGCGCTGAATCTGCGCCGCCCAGGATTTCACGACGGCGTCCGTCGTGTTTTTGGAAGGCTGCGGGAGCGCCAGAAAGACGCAGCGCTCGCGCTTTTGCACCCAGACCGCGAGCCGCGTGTCGGAAAGCCGGCGGCCGGCGTCAAGCGCCCGGCCGCAGACGCGGTCTGTGAGCGGTGCGACATCGGGGGCCGTCACCGCTTGCCAGAGGTAGGCGGAAAGAAAGAGGACGAGGCGCGGCCGGCGCTTTTCGATGACGTCAAGAAGCGCCGGGACCTGCGGGGCGACGGCTTTCACGAACTGCGGCCCGTGCGCGCTGCGGGGCTCTTGGCCGGGCCAGAGCGTGAGCGCAAAGGACCGCTCGAAGGCGGACTCCCGCCCCCGCACGCGCTCCTGCGGCATGTCCCAAAGTGAAAACCACTGAATGAAGCGCTCAAGCACGGGGCCGCGGTGGACGGCCTTGTCGGCAAGGAACGCCCGCCGCGGCGTTTCGCCCGCGGGGACCGTGTGCGGCATCGTGACGACGAGCAGGCCGCCCGCGGCGTTTTCCGGAGTTTCCAGCAGTTCGGCGAGCGATGGCATCAGGCCCCCGCGGTTTCCAAAAGCCGCTTGATGGCGGACGGATCGTGCGTGCCGATTTTCTTGAGGGCGCCGGCACGGTGCACTTCAACGGTGCGAAGGGCGATGCCGAGGCGTTCGGCGATTTCGCGCGAGACGAGCCCCGCGGCGATGAGCTTCACGATCTCGGCTTCGCGGGCCGTGAGCTGCGAGAGACGGGCGCGGGCCGTGTCGGCGGAGACGGCGCCGGTGGCTTCGGCGAGGGACCGCGTCGCGGCCTTCGTGAGGGCGCGGGTGAGGCGCGCTTCGTCCACGGGCTTTTGAATGAAGTCGCAGGCGCCGTCCATCATCGCCTGCACGGCCATGTCGATGTCGCCGTGCCCTGTGATGAAGACGACGGGCAGCTTCACGCCGTGCTCCTTCATGAGCTGCTGGCATTCCAGGCCCGACAACCCCGGCATCTTCACGTCGAGAATGAGACAGCCCGGCACCGAGGGGCGGTCGCCCGTGAGAAAGCTTTTTGCGTCATGAAAGACGGCGGTCTTCCAGCCGTCAAGCTCCAGATAAAGCTGCAGCGCGGCGGCAAGGTCCGCATCGTCGTCGCAGATGCGGATGACGCAGTGGGTCTTGACGTCGTCCAAAGTCATGTTCCGGCTCCTTCGCGCCCGGCCTCGGGCGCCGTGATGACGAGCGAGGCGGGAAGGTCGATTTCGACTGCAAAGCCGCCCAGCGGATGATTGAAAAAGCGGATGCGGGCGCCGTGGTTCTCGACGATGCCCTTCACGATGGAAAGCCCGAGCCCGAGTCCCGTCGCCTTGCCGCTTTCCACGGGCTCGCCCAACAGCATGAGCTGGCTTTCAGGGAGCCCCGGCCCATTGTCCGTCACGGCGAGCCGCACGCCGCCGTCGTCCTTTTCGTAGAGGGTGACGTTGATTTTTCCCTCCTTGCAGCCGGCGAGCGCCTCGCTCGCGTTTTTGAGCAGGTTGAGCACCACGAGCTCCCACTCAAGGGCGCTCACTTCGACTCGCACAGGGGCGGGCGCCGTGAGCACGAAGGAGACGGCGCCGGCGCGTCCCGCGGCGCGCCAGGCCGCGGCGGCGTGTTCGATCACGGCCCGCAGGTCGGTGGGGGCGCGCTTCACTTCAGACACCTTGGCGTAGGCGCGCACGTTGTCCACGATGGCGCCGATGCGCTCGGCCTGCTTCATCATGCGGGCGAGCACGGAGAAATTCTGTTCAGAGGCGTGGTCGCGCTCCATCAGCTTGCGAAGCGACTTGCCGTAGAGCTCGAAGGCGGCGAGCGGCTGCCGCAGCTCATGGGCGATCATTGAAGAGATGCGCCCGACGAGTCCCGTGCGCTGCAGGGCGCTGATGCGCTCGCTCGCTTCCAGCTGCTCGGCCTTCAGCCGCTTTTCGCGCTTCAGGGATTCTTCAAGCTCCGCCGTGCGCCGGTGCACGAGCTGCGTCACCCGCAGGCTGTGCACCGCAAGCGCCGCGATGCCGAAAAAGAAAAGCACGATGGGAATTTGAAACGTCGCCCAGACGCGCTTCAGGTTCCATTCGTTGAGGTAGGCGAAGGGACCCACCTTGAGCTCGCGGTAGAGCCGGTCAATGGCGCTCAAGTCCGTGGCGACCGTCCAGTACTGCCCCTGCTCCGTGGGCGGCATGGAGAGCACGACCTGCGTCACGAGGCGGGAGATGGCGGGGTCGGTGGCGGGCGTCGTCGCGATGATCCACGAGGGGTAGAGCGCGGTGGAGGACTGGCAGGCGCCGCCGTCGGCCTTGGGCTCCACGACGCGCCAGAGGCCCGCTTCCTCGGGGTGCTTCTTCACGCGGTCTTCGAGCCAGCACAGCCGCACCACGGCGGCGGAGACGTAGCGCGATTTGAGAAGCCGCACCGCCATCTCCGTGTTTTCCGGTCCCGTGTAGACCATTTCGGAAAAGAAGCGCTCGGGGTCGTAGCCGCGTTCAGCGACTTCACCCTTGATGCGCAGGGCCGTAAAGCCCAGAGGCGTCGAAGCGGCGACGCGCTGGCCGTAAAGCTGGGCGACGGTCGTGACGGGGGAGTCGGCGCGAACGACGAGGGCGGAGCCGTCGCCCGCGTTGGGGTTGGGGTAGTCGCGGCTCGCGAGCGTGGCGAGGTCGCGGGCGCCGTTGATGACGTTGAAGCGGTAAAAGCCCGCGCTCGCAATGAAGACGTCCACCTTCTTCTGCGTGATGGCGTCTTCGAGCTCCGGCATCGTGAGGTCGGAGACATGAACATGCCGGGCGCCGAACCGCGCCTTCAGAGCGGCCACGGTGGGCGCGATGATGGGCTCGTGGGGCGAGGGGCGGATGTAGCGCACGACGGCGACGTAGAGGTCGTTCTCCGCCGCCGCACGGTCCGGCGCGACGTCGCCTGCGGCGGCGAACCCCGCGGCGCCCGAGAGAAGAAGGGCGACCGCCCGGCGAATGCAGCGCACGGCGCGTCAGGCCGCGAGGGCCTTTTCCAGAAAGTCCTTCACGGGCGCGACGGACTTCGGTTCGACGAGCGTGTCGACGGTCTGACCGTTCTTCAAGAAGACGATCGTCGGAATGTGGCGCACGTCAAAGCGCGCCTTGAGGCCGGGGTTTTCATCAAAGTCGGCGTGAAGAAACAGCGCCCGGTCGGCGTAGCGCTTGGCAAATTCCGCCATGAAAGGCGCGATGCGGCGGCAGTCGATGCACCACGGGGCGCCGATCACGAAGACGACGGGGCGGTCAGCGGCGCTGACGGCGGCGTCAAAGGTGTCGTCCGTGACGGCGGTCATGAGGTTTTGAGCAGCAGCGAGGTCGGTCATGATGAGATTCCTTTGAGGATGGACCGCGTTCATTCTACGGGATGGCGTTGGGGG
>CAVJUB010000114.1:0-7335 GCA_963652545.1 Hallella faecis
TTTTCCACCGCGCTCACCTACGCCGCCATGAAGCTCGCCGGAGCGGACTGCGGCTTCTACGAAATCTTCTTCGTGCGCTCGACGTACCTCGCGGCGGCGACGGCGGTTTTCGCCCTCGCCGGGCGCGTGAGCCTCGCGACGGCGCATCCGTGGCTGCACTTGCGGCGCGTGGCGGCCGGCATCACGGCCTTGTCGCTCAACATTCTCACGGTGCGGCATCTGCCGCTGGGCCTGGCGCAGACGTTGGCGTACACGGCGCCGCTTTTCATCGCGGCGTGGGCGGCGGGCGCGGCGCTCTGGCGCAGAGATCGCCTGGACTGGCGTCTCATGGCGGCCGTGGCGGCGGGATTTGCCGGCGTCTGCCTCGTGATGCGGCCCACGTCGTTGGATGGTCAATTTCTCTGGGCGGCGCTGGGACTCGTTTCGGGCGTTTGCTCCGCGACGGTGAGCCTCACCTTGAAGGAGCTGGGAAAACTGGGCGAGCCCGTGGTGCGAACCGTGACTTACTTCGCGCTGGGCGGCCTGCTTCTTTCGGGCGCTGCCACCGCCGTCTGGGGCGGCCGGCCGCTGGGCGTGCTTTTTACGGATCCCTGGCTCACGGTGGTGGGCGTCACGACCGTGACAGCGCAGTTTGCGCAGGCGCTGGGCTGGGGGAAAGGAAAAACGCTCCTTTGCGCCAACCTGCAGTTTTCTGCGGTGTTCTTTGCAGCGCTTCTTGGCGCCGTGGTTTTCGGCGAACGGCCGGATGCCGCGGCCTGCGCGGGCATTGCGGTGATTGTGGCGGCGGAGTGCGTCGCCGCGGCGTGCTTTCAGCGGGCCCGGCGAGCGGAAGGCGGCTGAAGGAAGCGCCCGGACAGCGATGGCATCGGGACCTGGAGTGATTATGCAAGTCCATATAATATAAAAGCGTATAATACGACTTGACATAACCCAGTGGGAGCGAAGCAATGATTGACGAGAATCCTTTTGTCGTGGCCGGCCGGATCAAGCCGGCCTTCTTTTGCGACCGGAAGAAGGAAGCGGAGCAGCTGACCAGCCTTTTGCAAAACGGCTGCAATCTCGTCCTGCTGTCCCCGCGGCGCTTGGGAAAGACGGAGCTGATCGCGCATTGCTTTGAGGCGGAGCCGGTGCGTTCGAGCTGCTGCACCATCTACGTGGATGTTCTGCCCACGACCAGCTTGCAGGAATTCACCTACGTGCTCGGACGCGCCGTGTTTGAAAAGCTGCTGCCGCGCGAGCGTCGGCTGATGGCGAGATTCCTGCAGATGCTGAAGTCGGTGAGCGGCAAGCTGGGCGTCGATCCGGCGACGGGCTTGCCGACGTTTTCCTTGGAAGTGGGAGACATCAGCCAGCCGGAGGTGACGCTGCGAGAGATTTTCCTCTGTCTTGAAAAGGCGAGTCAGCCTTGCTGGGTCGCCATCGATGAATTTCAGCAAATTGGCTGCTATGCCGAGAAAAACGTAGAGGCGCTCCTGCGCTCGCACATGCAGCAGACGACGAACTGTCGTTTTGTTTTCGCCGGGAGCGAGCGGCATTTGCTCTCCGAGATGTTTCTGAATTCCGCCCGTCCTTTCTACAACAGCGCCGATTTTATGGAGCTGAAGCCGATTCCCGAGGCGACCTACGTCGATTTCGTCAGACGTCTGATGACGGAGCGGCATCGCCGCATCGAGGCAGAGGTCATCGGTCGGATCTACCGCCTCTTTGAAGGAAACACCTACTGCCTGCAGCAGATGTTCAACAAGGCGTTTGTCGTCACGCCGCCCGGCGAAGATTGCACGGAAGCCCGGCTGCGGGAGGCCATGGAAGGCCTTCTGGACGCGCGTGAATTTCGCGCCAAGGAAATTCTGTCGCAGCTGCCGCCCGCGCAAAAAGCGCTGCTGTGTGCGGTGGCGTTTGATGGAGCAGGCCGTCAGATCACGTCAGCGGCCTTCGTGGCGAAGCACCGGCTGGCTTCCGCAAGCTCCGTGCAGGGGGCGGCTCGGGCGCTGCTTGCGAAGGACCTCTTGACAGCGTCGGAGAAAACGTACCGGGTGTCGGATCCGTTCTTTCGGCTGTGGCTGCTGCGCTATTTCAACCGGCCGATTAAATGGTGAAAAAATCCCGGCAGCGCCGAAGCCCTGCCGGGAATGAGAGAGGAGAGTGTCAAGTGGAAACTACTTCGCCGTCACCTGCTGGCCCGCGATGTGGCCGAAGACGAGAAGGTCGGTGAGCGCGTTGCGGCCGAGACGGTTGGAGCCGTGGACGCCGCCCGTCACTTCGCCCGCGGCGTAGAGGCCCGGGATCACGCGACCCTTGGCGTCAAGCACCTGCGTCTTTTCGTTGATCTTGAGCCCGCCCATCGTGTGGTGGATCGTCACGGTGATCGGCACGGCGTAGAAGGGCGCCTTCTCCACGGTGTTGCCGATGAGGATCTTGGGCACCGGCAGCGACTTCGTGTTCTGCGACTTCGCCGCTTCGTTGTAGGTCTTCATCGTCTCGAGGAAGGCGTCTTCCTTGATGCCGGCGGCTTTCGCAAGCGCCGGCAGCGAGTCCGCCTGGTACGCATAGCCGTGGGCGAGGGCGTTCTTCATCAGGTCGTCGCGCACCTTTTTCTGATCAATCGTCTGCTGGTCGAAGATCGAGTAGACGATCTGGCCGGGCTGCTTCAGGATGCTGTTCGCGAGTTCGTCGCGGCGGCCCGTTTCGTCGATGAAGCGAACGCCGTTGCGGTTCACGTAGGGCGTGTCCTGCGGACGGCCGGCGATGGCGGACTCGACGTTGCCGTTTTGCGGATTGCCGTGCGGATGAATCTGAATCCACTTCATGCCGGTGAGGGCGGCGCCCGCCGTCACGGCTTCGTTGATCACTTCGCCCGTCGTGCCCGGCTGGTTCGAGGTGGCGATGACGGAGATGTTGTTGTACTTCTTCACCATCGCGAGGTTGGCGCCGTAGCCGCCCGCGGCGAGGATGACGTTCTTCGCGGAGAAGGTGTGGCTCTTGCCGTCCTTGTCCGTCGCCTTCACGCCCGTGACGCGGCCGTTCTTGGCGCGAACGAGGCTCGTCACCTTCATCGAGGTGTAGATGTGGGAGCCCGCGGCCGTCACCTTGTCCGCGAGCGGCTTGATGTAGGCGTCGTACGTGGAGATCGGCGTCTTGCCGTCGGCCTGGCGAGGCCACTGGCCGCGCGGATAGATGCCGCCGATGCCGACGTCAATCCAGTGGCGCGGCACGTGGAACCAGGTCATGGAGGACTGCTTTTCGAGCCACAGCATGGCTTCGGTCGCATGGCGCGCCATCGTGAGGACGAGCTTCGGATCGTTCTTGCAGTCGCCGCCCATGATGGTCTGAAGCGCAAAGAGCTCGGGCGAGTCGAAGATGTACTTCTTGCCGGCGGCGTCGTGTTCAGCGAGCTGCTTCTTCACCACTTTCTGCAGTCGCGCGGCTTCCTTGCTGCAGGGCGCGCGGTTTGTGTACTTTGCGATGATGTCGCGCACGGCGGGCGTCATGTCCAGCAGCTTCTCGGGCTCGGGATCGATCGCGGACATGTTGCCTTCGCTGCGGGCGGTGTTGCCGCCGATCATGGCCATCTTTTCCAGAACGACCACCTTGGCGCCGCCGTCCACGGCGGTCGCGGCGGCCACCAGGCCGGCGCCGCCCGCGCCCACGACGATGACGTCAGCCTTCGTGACGAGGGGAGCCGCGGCGGCGTTGTCCGAGGCCGCCTTCTTTTCGGTGAACTTCGGGCCGGCTCCCGCTTTGGCGAGCGCCTTCTTCACGGCGGCCTTGATGGCGTCGGACGTGACCGTGGCGCCCGTCACGCCGTCAACGCCCGCGGTCTGGGCCGCGGTGATGGCGCCCGGGAGATTTTCAACGGCGAGCGTGCCGATCCCTGGCGTTTCGCCGTGCTTGACGACGCGCACTGACTGGATGCGTTCGGCATCGACCGTCACTTCGACGGTGACGTCGCCGTTGCGGCCGGTGACGGTTTCGGTGTAGGCGCCGGGCGTCATGGCGCTGGCGGCGCTCGTGAAGCCGGCGACGAGCGCGGCGGCCCAAGTAAGGCGCATCGAAAGCTGGGACATGGAGTTCTCCGTTGCTAATGAGTTGATCCGGCGGTTGTTTTTCGGAATGCCGGAGGATTGAGAGCGATTCTAGGAAACGGCAACTCTTCGGAAAATAGGCTAATGTACGACTCCGAATGTCAGATTTCGGAGGGAATCCATGCCAAACGGCGTACTGCTTTCGACGGAGGCGTCAACGGACCGCCGGTTTCCTGACTACGCCGCGGGGATCGACGGCGAGGCGCTCGTCTTCTTTGTCACGTTGTCTGAAGTGCACTCGTTGCCGCGGGCGGCTGAGCGGCTGGGAATCAGCTTGTCGTCGGCGAACCGGCTCTTGGCGAAGCTCCGAAGCTGCTGGGACGAACCGCTGTTCGTGCGCAGCGGCTTTCAGATGACGCCCACGGAGTCCGCGAAGCATCGCCTTCCTCGCGTGCAGTCGATTTTGAAGGCGCTCGCCGCCCTGAAGAACCCTGAGTCAGCCGTGAATCCCGCCACGCTGCGCGCCACGGTGCGGATCGCCGCTTATGACAACGCCTGCGCGGTGGGCGTGGCGTCCATCTTCCGCGACTTTGAAAAGCGGCTGCCGCACGTCATGTTTCAGGTCTTTCAGTCCGACGGCCGGCTCTTTGACGATCTCTTGGCCGACCGGCTTGACATGGCGTTCTTCGCGCGGCAGGGGCTGCCGCCGGAATTGCACGCGGCGCCCGTCTTCACGACGCCTTACGTCGTGGTGGTCGCGAAGGGGCATCCGTTGGAAGATCGAGCCCGAACGGCCGGGGCGTTGGAGCGAGAGGATCTGCAGCCGTGGCGGCAGGTGCTCGTCAACACGCAGCCCGATCGCGATCGCTCGCCCAACAGCCCGGCGGGCGGCTGGTTCAATCCGTCCAACGCCGGGCGGATTGCGGCGGTGATTCCTTTCTTTCTCGCGGTGCCCCTCATGCTCGAAGGCACGGATTGCTACGCCGTCGTGCCGGAGGCGGCGGCCCGGCTCTACATCGATGAGGCGAAGTTCAGTCTGCTCCCCGTGACTGAGAAGGCGCCGAAGCTCACGGTGTCGCTTGCGTGGCATGAACGCACGCACGGCGATCCGGCGTTTCAGCTCATACGCAGCAATCTGCTCGTTCTGGCTGCTCAGCGTGCGGCGGAGCTCCTCGAGGCAGGCCGGCCGAAAGCCGGCAAAGACGGGCCGGCGGATTGAAAAATGACGGTAATTTTTGAGGAAGGCGGTACAATCCCGCCTTTCTCATTTTTGCGCGCCCGCGGGCGCGAGCTTTTCTCTCAATCTGGTGAAGTCAATGTCTGAAGACAAACAGTGCCCGACCTCAAAATCTGAAAACCCGGCCGAAAAGACGGTCAAAAAGTATGAGGTGACGCCCGACATCGTGGAAGCGATGAAGACCATCAAGCGCGGCACCGACACGCTTCTTCTGGAAGAAGAGCTTGAGCAGAAGCTCGCCCGCTCGAAGGCGACCGGTGTGCCGTTGCGGTGCAAGCTGGGTCTTGACCCGACGGCCCCCGACATCCACATCGGCCATACGGTGGTCTTGAACAAGCTTCGTCAGCTGCAGGACCTGGGCCACACGGTGATCTTCCTGATCGGCGACTTCACGGCGGCGATCGGCGACCCCTCCGGCCGCAACGTGACCCGGCCGCCCCTTTCGCCCGAGCAGATCAAGGTGAACGCGGAGACGTACCTCGCGCAGGCGGGGCTCGTTCTGGATCTTTCGAAGACCGAAGTCCGCTACAACTCCGAATGGAACAATCAGCTGGGGGCCGAAGGCCTCATCCGCCTCGCCAGCCGCTACACGCTCGCGCGCCTCTTGGAGCGCGACGACTTCGCAAAGCGCTACGCGCAGCAGCTTCCGATCGCCATGCACGAACTCATCTACCCGCTGATGCAGGGCTATGACTCCGTGGCGCTCAAATCCGACATCGAGCTGGGCGGCGCTGACCAGCGCTTCAACCTTCTCGTGGGTCGCGAGCTGCAGCGCCAGTACGAGCAGGAGGCGCAGTGCATTCTGACGATGCCGCTCCTGGTGGGCCTGGACGGCGTCGTGAAAATGAGCAAGAGCAAGCACAACTACATCGGCATCACGGACACGCCCGACGACATGTTTGGCAAGGTGATGAGCATTTCGGATGCCCTGATGTGGAATTGGTACGACCTCCTGAGCCTCAAGTCCAACACGGAAATCGAGACGCTCAAGAAGGAATGCACCGAGGGCGGACGCAATCCGCGTGATGCGAAGGTGCTGCTTGCGAAGGAAATCATCGAGCGCTTCCATACGGCGGCGGACGCCGAGAAGGCCGAGGCGGAGTTCAACGCGCGCTTTCGCGGCGGCGCGGCGCCTTCGGACATCCCCGAGGTGACCGTGGCGGCTGAAGGCGGCGAAATCGGCGTCATGAAGCTCATCAAGGAAGCGGGCCTGGTGCCGAGCAACGCCGAAGCGGGCCGCAATATCGACCAGGGCGGCGTGAAGCTGGAGGGCGAGCGCGTGAGCGACCGCGGCCTCAAGGTGAAGGCCGGCACCTACACGGTGCAGGTCGGCAAGCGCCGCTGGGCCCGCATCACGGTGGTGGCGAAGTGATTGCGCTTTTGCAGCGGGTGACGCACGCCGAGGTGGCGGTGGACGGGAAGACCGTCGGCGCCGCCGGTCGCGGTCTCCTGGTGCTCGTTTGCGCGGAAAAAGGCGACACGGATGAGAAGGCTGTGCGCCTCGCGGCGAAGCTCCTGAAGTTTCGCGTCTTTCAGGATGAAGCGGGCAAGATGAACCGCTCCGTAGCGGATGTGAAGGGGGACCTTTTGCTAGTGTCGCAGTTCACGCTCGCCGCGGACACCGCCTCCGGCAACCGCCCGAGCTTTTCGCCGGCGGCGGATCCGGAGACGGGGCGGCGCCTGTATGAGCTCTTTGTCGCTGAGGTGAAAAAGAGCGGCCTGCGCACGGAGACGGGCGTCTTCGGCGCGCACATGGCGGTGTCGCTCACCAACGACGGCCCCGTCACGTTCACGCTGCGCCTTTGAGAATCGTCTGCTTCAACGATCAACGCCGCTTCGGGATACATCCTTGAGCGGCGTTTCTTTTTCGGGCGGCGGTCAGACGGCCGCTGTCGGCGCGTCGTCGGCGAGGAGCCAGTCGATGAGGTTCATTGGCTGAAGGCCGTTGAGGCTTTGGCCTTGGGGCATGGCTAGCGGAATAAAAAGCTTTCAAACCTGTCACGTTATTGGAAAATCATATGGTTTTATGATAAAGTCCGTCACATCTGATGGATGCTTTTGTAAAAAAGGCTGTCA
>CAVJUB010000115.1:0-4179 GCA_963652545.1 Hallella faecis
CGTCGCAGACTTTGGCAAGCTCGTCGGTCGTCATGCCGGAATAGAGCGCCCGGTACTCGCCCGCAGCCGTCTTGAAGACTCCGAACGGCACGGTGCGGCAGGCGTTCTTGCGGAAGATCTTGCTGTTCACCCATACGGCTTCGCGGGCCTTCACGGGCTCCTTCTCCGCATAGCGGATGCCGCGGAAGTCCTTGTCCTTGAAGTGCGCCTCGTGCTCCAGGAGCTTGGCGGCGGGATCCTTCGCGCTCAAGATGGCGGCGCCCTGCGGCTCGGAATGAATGTTGAGCACCGCGACCGGCATCCAGACGAAGTCGATCTTCTCGCGCAGCGGGAGCGCGGCGTTCAAAAGCTTCACGCACCACGGGCACTGCGGATCAAAGGCGATGAACGCCCGCGGGCGGCCGGCGGGGCCGGAAAAAGAAACGCCGGTTCCGTCCTTGGCGTACTGCGTGAACATGCCTTCGCCGTCCCAGTCCGTGGGCACCTTGGGAAAGTCTTTGGCGAAGACGGCGGCCGGCAGCAGCGCGGCGCCTGCGGCCGCGGCGATGAGGCGGCGTCGGGTGGGTTGCATCATGATGGTCTCCCTCGCCGGTCGATGGCCGGCGGTTGTTCTGATAGTTCATTATCCGAAACGCTCGGCGCCCGCGCCTCCGACAAAGTGCCTGCCGCCAGCCACGAAGGCGCCCTGTCGGCAGGATCCGGCAAGGATTCGCCCGAAATGGCTCTGCCCAGCCGGCGGCGTCCGGCGGAGAATGCCTCGCATCATTCACCTGAGGAGGCTTGCATCATGCAGGAAAAGATCAATCGCCGCACCGCGCTCGCGGCTGCCGCGGCTGCGGGGCTCGCCGGCGCGTCCGGCGTCAGCGCCCGTCCGCTGTCAGGCGACGCCGCTCTTGAGCGCATCGAAGCGCGGATGACGACGCTCGAAGGGCGCGCGCCTTCGCTCAATCCCCGCCAGAAGGTCGCCGCGCTCCTGGCCGCCGCAGTCGCCGCGGGCAGCCCGGCGCCCTTCTACGCGCTGACCCGGAGCGCCCTCCGGGCGGGCGTCACCGCAACGGAAGTGAAGGAGATTCTCTACCAGACGGCGCCCTACGCCGGCTTGAGCCGCGTGGCGGCGGCGCTGCCCGAAGTGAACCGCGCCTTCGGGGACGCCGGCGTCGCGGCGGCGGACCAGACGACGGTGACGGACGCGACGCGCCTCACAAAAGGCATCGAAGTGCAGACCGCCATTTTCGGCGAGGCGATCGGCCGGATGCATGCCGGGGCAGCCCCGGAAGAGCGGGCGCTCTTGATTGACGACTTGTCGGGCTGGTGCTTCGGGGACTTCTACACGCGAACGGGGCTTTCCATCGCGGACCGCGAGCTTGTCACGTTCATCACGATCGCGGGACTGGGCGGGTGCGAAGCGCAGCTGAAAGCCCACGCCGCCGCCAATGCCAAAGAGGGCGCGACGCGCGCCGCCCTCATCGACGCGCTGCAGGCGGCGCTTCCCTATCTGGGCTTTCCCCGCACGCTCAACGCGCTCGCGGTGGTGAAGGAAGTCGTC
Organism: Hallella faecis; assembly: GCA_963652545.1. GTDB lineage: Bacteria > Pseudomonadota > Gammaproteobacteria > Burkholderiales > Burkholderiaceae_F > Duodenibacillus. The sequence continues at coordinate 1,547 of CAVJUB010000115.1, forward strand.
AAGGCATGAGGCCGTCGTACAATCCATCCGTCCCATTTCCCGCAGGAAAAATCGATCCATGCAGCTCATTGAAAACCAGGCATTCGGCGGCGAGCGGCCGCTCTACGGACTTCAGAACACGGTGCTTCGAAACGTCACCATTCACCCCGGGGAGTCGTCCCTGAAGCACGTGAAGAACGTGCGCGCCGAAGACTGCCGCTTTGAAGGCAAGTACCCCTTCTGGCACGCCGACCGCTTTGAAGTCGCCCGCTGCACCTTCACGCCCGGCGGCCGCGCCGCGCTCTGGTACGCGAAGCACCTCCTGATGACGGACACTGTGGTGGACGCGCCGAAGATGTTCCGCGACATGGAGGACATCCGCCTGCGCCGCGTGACGTTTTCAGACGCCGCGGAGACGTTCTGGAACTGTCGCGGCGTCGACCTGCGCGAGGTGACGCTTGCCAAAGGCGACTACCTCTTCATGCACAGCGAGGACATCCGCATCGAGCACTACCGGCACCAGGGAAACTACGCCTTCCAGTACTGCCGCAACGTCACGATCAAGAACGCCAGCCTCGACGCCAAGGACGCCTTCTGGAATTCCGAGAACGTCACCGTGATCGACTCGGAAATCAACGGCGAATTCCTCGGCTGGCACTCGAAGAACCTGACGCTTGTGAACTGCCGTCTTTCCGGCACCCAGCCCTTGTGCTACTGCGACAACCTCGTGCTGGAGAACTGCACGATGGACGCGAGCTGCGACCTCGCGTTCGAGTATTCGTCCGTCACCGCGGACGTCGCCGGCCGCATCACGAGCATCAAGAACCCCGCCGCGGGGCTCATCCGCTGCGACGACGCGGGCGACGTGATTCTTGACGAGCATCGGCTCCCCGGCTCCGACTGTCTCATCGAGCCGCGCGTGCGCGTCTGAAGGAGGCTGCCATGACGACCTTTGACTTTGACGAACTCACGCAGCGCCGCGGCACGCTCTCCGCGAAGTGGGATGCCGCCGCGGATCCCGACATGCTGCCGATGTGGGTGGCGGACATGGACTTTCGGACGGCGGACGAAATCACCGACGCCGTCATGGCGCGCGCTTCGCAGGGCATCTTCGGCTACACCGAAATTCCGGCCGCCTACTACGACGCCGTCACCGGGTGGTTTGCGCGCCGGCACGGCTGGCGCGTGGATCCCGCGTGGATCGAAGTGACGACGGGTGTCGTGCCCGCCCTGTCCGCCGTCATCAAGGCGGTGACGAAGCCCGGCGACCGGGTGGTCGTCTCCACCCCGGTCTACAACTGCTTTTTCTCCTCCATCCGCAACAACGGGTGCGAGGCGGTCGAGTGCCCGCTCGCGGAAACGCCCGAAGGCTGGCGGCTCGACCTCGCGGCGCTTGAAAGCGCGTTCTCTGACCCGGCGGCGAAGGCGTACGTCCTCTGCAACCCGCACAATCCGGCGGGGCGCGTGTGGACCGCGGCCGAGCTCGCGGCCGTGGCCGAGGCCGCCAGGCGCCATGACGTCGTCGTGATCGCGGACGAAATCCACGCGGAGTTCGTGTTCGGCGACACGCCCTTCACGCCGTTCGCGTCGCTTGCCGCGCACGACCCCGAGCGCACCGTGACGCTGTCGGCGCCCTCGAAAACCTTCAACACCGCGGGACTGCAGAACGCCTTCGTGATCGCGGAGAGCGCTGCTTTGAAGCGCCGCATCAACCGCGCCATCAACATCAACGAAATCTGCGACGTCAATCCCCTGGGCGTGGCGGCGACGATCGCGGCGTACACGAAGGGCGAGCCGTGGCTCGCGGCGCTCTTAACCTACCTGAAGGAGAACGCCCGCGTGACCGTGGCGCGGTTTGCCGAGGCCGTGCCTGAGGTGAAGTTCACAAAACTCGAAGGCACCTATCTGCTGTGGGCGGACTGCCGCTTTCTGGGACTCCCCTCGCAGACAATCGAAGACGAGCTCAAGGCCGTCGAGAAGGTCTGGATCAATGCGGGCTCCCACTACGGGAAGGCGGGCGAAGGCTTCATTCGGATCAACATCGCCGCCCCGCGCGCGAGGCTCGAGGAAGGCGTGAAGCGGATCACGACGGGGCTTCGGAGGCTCGCCGTCCGAAAGCGCTGAATTTTTACGCGCCAAGTGTAAGTTTCTGCAAACCTTGTTGCCAGAATCGTGATGAATCAATGCTCGCCGCTTTTTGGCGGGCATAATCGGCGGACCCATTTTTTGAGGAGTTCGCCATGACCGGCCTCATCGATCTGCATCACCACATCACGCCTCGCTTTTACAAAGAGGCGCTCGCCCGCCTCGGCCTCACGGCGTCCGCCGGCAAGGCGGTGCCTGACTGGACGCCCGAGGCGAGCCTTGCGTTCATGGAGGAGTTCGGCATCGAAAAGGCATACGGGTCCGTGTCCGACCCCGCCGCCATTCCCTTCGTGGCGCAGTCGCCTGCGCTCGCCGCGGAGCTCTGCCGCGGCGTGAACGAATTCATGGCGGAGATGAAGGCGAAGTGGCCGGGACGCTTCGGCGGCTTTGCGCTCGTGCCGCTGCCAGACGTGGAAGCCGCGGTGGCGGAGATCGACTACGCGCTTGACGTGCTGAGTAAGCTCCCCATACCCCCAGAAACCAAGGGTAACCCCTAATAAAAAAACGAC
>CAVJUB010000115.1:4189-5772 GCA_963652545.1 Hallella faecis
GCCCGACGTGGAAGCCGCGGTGGCGGAGATCGACTACGCGCTTGACGTGCTGAAGCTCGACGGCGTCGCCCTCCTCTCCAACTACGGGGCGCAGTTTCTCGGGGACGCTGAGTTCGAACCCGTGATGGCGGCCTTGGAGGCGCACTGCGCCGTGGCGTACGTGCATCCCTCCACCCCAGCGCCCGACACGGCGAAGCCCCAGTTCGCGTGCCTTGACTTCATGGAGGAATTCCCGTTCAACACGACGCGGGCCGTTGCGAACCTCATGATGTCGGGGGCGCTCGAGCGGGCGCCGCACGTGCGCTTCGTGCTCGCGCACCTGGGCGGCGCCCTTCCCTATCTCTACCGGCGTCTGGCGACTACGTTCCCGGCGACGCCTGAAATGCAGGCGGCGTACCCTGTGCCGGACGAGGTTCGGCAAGGCTGGGCGAGCGTGAAGTCGCCTCTTCAAAGCTACTTGTCGCGATTCTGGTTTGACACGGCGCTCTCCGCCGATCCGCAGCTCTTGAAGCTCGCTGACGCCTCGGCGCCCGGGCACACGGTGTTCGGCTCCGACGCCTTCTACGCGCCCGAAGCCGTCGGGCGCGAGATGCTGCGGATTCTTCGAGAGGACGTGCCGGCGGATGAGCAGGAGAAGATTTTCCACACGAACGCCGAGCAGCTTTTTGCGGTGAAATGATTTTCTGAATCAGTAAATCAGAAAATGCTTTCTTGGCTGTCTGTTTCTTGTCCTCAGACAGACAGCTCTGAATCTTTGCGGCCATTCGCACCGCTGGAAGGTGCTATGATCAAGTAGTTCTATCGAGGACTACACAAGATGGCTTTCCTGAAAATCCAAAAGCTGGTCACGGAGCAAGGCAAGGTGGTCAGCGGCTCGGCGGCGCTGGTTGACACCGAATACGTAGCCGGCGCCAAGCACCACGCCAAGCACAGGGTGCTCGAACGGCTGGGCAAGATTCTGTATTTGCGGGAAGACCGGCGAGAAGGCATCTTCCAGTCGCCCACCCGCGGGATCGTGCTTTTCAACGCGGACACGCAGCAATTTTCGGACGTGGCGCCTGACGACCCAAGAATTGCGCACCGGGTTTCAGCGCCCCGAGCGCTCGTGCACACGGTCTTCGGCGACGCCTACCTGCTTCTCCGGTTCTTGAAAAAGGAGGGACTGCTTTCGACTCTTCGACAAGTTTTCCCTGAGGATCAAGACTATCAGCGACTGATGGGCCACGTACTGCATGACGTCTTGAGAAACGGAAGCAGGATTCTCTGCAACGATTTTCTGACCCAGTCCTTCGCGTCAGCCCTCATGCCTGACGTGAGCCTTGACTCCTTCCGGTCGGACGCGGCGTACTACACGATGATGGGGACCGATGAAGCGCGCCGCGCCTTCTTTCGCGCTTTCGTCCAAGGCATGCGCCGGAAGATCCCCGGCTTTGGCAAGGGCTGCGGCGTGGACTCAATGCCGATCCTCGATGGCGGTCGCGACAGTCCCTCCACGGCCTGGTGCGGCCACGGCGCCGAGGCGACCGCCGCACCCCAGCGTCTGATGCTGGTGCTCGACGAGGCGACGGGTTTGCCCGTCTGGC
>CAVJUB010000115.1:5782-7226 GCA_963652545.1 Hallella faecis
ATCATGAACGTGCTAAACAACGCAGGCGCAACGTTGGACGTCGAAATTGAACAGCTGGTGCTGGATGCTGGTTATATAAACAAAGAGCTGCTGCAGGCATTCCAAGCCGAATCAAGCAAGAAAATCATCATCCGCCTTCCGGCAAAAAAAGAATTTTTCTATCGGCGGCTCTATGAAGAGTGCCAATCCTTGATGAGCCGCAGCAGCCATGACTTCGTTTTGAACGAACGCGCTTATTTTGGCTGTGAAAAAGAAATCTCCCTATTTAACATGAACAAATTCGCCTGCGTGTACGTGGACCGAGAAAAAGCTTTGGCGGGGTTCAGACATTGCCTTGAAGAAAATGAAGACGAGTTCCAAAGTTTGACAGACAAGGACAAAGACTGGCTGCAGGTGAAGCATGGCTTCTTTATTCTTCTATCCAATCAAAAGACCTCTCCCAAAGCACTTCTCAAAGAATACTTTGAACAGACGAGCATTGAAACCGCTCTCAAGACAAAGAGAGAATTTTCTGAATGGCTTCCAAGATCACAGAGGACAAATGACGCTGTCCGCGGGAAAATCCTTCATAACATCATTGTCGATATTGTTGTGCGCCTATGGCGCCGATCCTGCGATTCCGCGGGTGTTTCGCTGACGGAAATCATTGGCGGCTGCCAGTCTCTGATGTGCTGCAATGACGGCGAGCAGCTGATTATTGAGACGCCCAGCCAGAACACGAAAAATTTCTACCGTCTATTTGATGAAATATTGCCAGCCCGCCTTCGGCTTGAGGAAGCTCAAAAGCTATTTAATTTTAAAAACGTAAAATAGCATAAACTTTTATTTGCAGTCAGAGAGCTTCGGCACACTGCTTCAGTGATTCAATAAAAAGACTTGATAAATCAACATCACGAAGGGCGCCGTAGCTATTTGCTAAATAGTTTTTCATATAATCAGCACCTTTCCGCACGCCATTCGCTCCTGACGTGCCGAAGTCCGCCAGTGAATACAACCGGCTTCCGCTAGTTTTCTGCTCAACAAATTTTATTTCATCACGTCGAAAAAGATCTGCATTGAGAAAAATTGGATTGTGCGTATGGCTCTTCCGGGCAAATGTTCATCCGGCCAACAGGCTGCTTGCGTGGCGTGCCAAGCGTCAGAAGACGTCAACGGCCCCAATTTTGAGGCCTTTGTACACAAGAGCGACGCATTTCACGCTGGCGAGCCCGCGAAGCGCCTCGCCTTCCGCATATCGCTTCGCCTGGCTGCGCGCTGCTTCGAGCGCCTCCGCCACGGCGGCCTCCTCCGCGCCGACCGTGAGGTGCTTCATCTCGATCACATAGGTCGGCAGCGCCTTGTTCTCGCGAGGCGTCAAGAGCAGATCCATGAAGCCGGAGCTTTCGCCTCGCGACTCATATTCCAGCTGACCGCGGTACTCGGTTGAGAACCACAGCGTCGCCGC
>CAVJUB010000116.1:0-7175 GCA_963652545.1 Hallella faecis
TGTATTTTTTCGTTTATTTTCAATTGTTTTCTCTATGGCAAGTAGAGGTATGCTGTGACTATCCGTTTCTGGCTGTGTTTTGCCTGAGGTGTTACTTCTGCTTTGAGAGATTGTTTCCTGGTTCGGATCTGGTTAATTTTTCTTTATTTTCAGCAGTCTAAGCTATGGCAACTATGGTGTTTTTGTTCTTTGCTTTTGGCAAGGGAGATTTAAAAATTTTCTTTATTTTCAATAAAAACTTCTATGGCAAGACTGGGGTTGCTTCGGCTGGTTTTAGTGATCTTGTTTGTCGGTGATTTCAGTTTGACCAGGTCTTGTTTGTTAATTTTCAAGTGCTGAATGTATGGCAACTGATGGGAACTTTACGGATTTTTCTTATCATTTTGTGTTAATTTTTATTTAAAATCAACATTTGTAGATGTTTGACTGTCTCAACTTCTGTCTGAAGTTTCCTGCAAGGCTCAAACGTTTGAGAACGCTGATTACTGGTTTGTTATTTTTTAAAGGCTTGTTAAAAGCCTAGTTATATGAACGCGCGTGCGCGCGCGAGTTACGCTTGCGGTTTCGTTTGATTTTCAATCGATTCTTGTTCAATTCGTCCGCTACTTGCCATAGCTGCAAGGCAAAAAAAATCCGGAACTTGCCATAGCTTGTTCCGGTAGTTGCCATAGGAAAATCCGACTCTTGCCATAACTTTCTCCACAGTTATGTAAAGATTAAGAATTCAAGCAAATTTTTTCTTTAGTGGCAGACTGTATTTTGGTAATTTTGCTTCGAAATCAAGGTGACTTATTCAAAACTATCCACAGAGTTGTCCACAGAGTTATCCACAAGTCGCTTTTTTGACCCTTTCAGAGCGTGAGTTATCCACAAAGTTTTCCACAGGTTGCAAAGGAAATTTCGTCAGAGGTCCTGTGGATCAGGCGTCATTACGCTTTCTCGTCCTGCGGGAATTCAATGAAATCAACATCTTCGATGCTGCTGGCGTCATTCAGATAGGAGCTTGCGCCTTGCATGCGGCGGCATGCGTTGAGGAGTTTGTAGCGCAGTTCTTCTTCGCCGCTGAGGCGTCGGTGGTGGTCTCCTCGCTTCAGGATGTCCATGTCCGCTTCGTGGCGAGCTTTCCAGGGGTTGTTTTTCTTGCTCTCGAACTTCTTGCGCACTGTTTCCGAGTGCCAGAAGCCTTTTCTACCCTTGTAAGTTTTGCCTTGAAACTGTCTCAGCGCTGCGAGTCCTTCCTTTTGATATATGGCGAGCTCCAACCTGGAAAGCGGTGTCTTGGTGAGCGGATCTGTTTGATCGGAAAGCTTGTTTTTCCAGTCCGATGGGAACACGATGACCATTTCGTCCGCGTTTTTCGAGGGCGGTTCAATGGCAAGCGAGATGCCGAGCAACAAGTCGTCTGCCATGAGGTTGTACACCTCGGTTCGGAAGCGGTTGACTTCTTTGGGCAGGGGTTTTTCTGTGCCGTCTACTTTTTCGACGATCGTGCGGCCCAGTTTTTCCGCGAGTTTGAAAAGCCGCACCTTGTAGTAGGCCTGGTGGCCCAGGTAGCTTCGCAGCTTTTCGTAGATGGTTTTTTCTATGGCGTTGAGGTAGAAAAAGCCTTTTCGTTCAAGGGTCAGAATCTTGTCGCTATTCATGAAGATTTCCGACATCCAGCTCGGAAATGTGACCTTGAAGCGCAGTTTTTTGACGCGGTCGTTCGTGTATTTGTCAGTTTCTTCTGTAGCTTCCCGACTCCACTCGGAGATGAAGTTGGTGTTCTTGAGGATGTCTCTCTTGATGATTTGGGAAGTGTTCTTCTCTTCGATGACGCTTGAAAAGACGACGCGCACCGACATCAGGCGTTCCAACGCCTGTTCAAGGGATTTTTGCTGGGATCCGCCGATGGATTCGCGCTTGGTGAACTTGTAAAAGTCCCGTGCAGAGAAAGACAGAGACGTGGGCGCCCCTTCCTTGATGGTGTTCTTGACGACTTCATCTCGGAAGGCGCTCAGGCAGAACTTCAGAACGTCGCCGTCATTGATGCTCGGGCCGCCTAATGTCTGGTCCGGACGGAGCTCGACGCTGATCTTTTCCAGCTGACCTTTGTCATTTGTCTGGGAGATCTGGTAGCGCTTTGTTGTTTTATAACTTCTTGCGGGAAAGAATGGATATTTCATCAGCATCGTGACGCTTTTCAGCGAGGCGTTGCTGTAGTCGCCGTTCAGTTCATAGCTGTTGTTGCTCGACTGGTGAATGGCGATGTTGGTCGCCTTGTCGATGATGGTTGGCGATTCTTCCAAGTCTTCCAGCACGGAAGGCAGGCCTAACTGTTCCGGAGCGGCCGGCGGCAAGTCGGATGCAGTGCTTTTTGCGGTTGCCTTTCTTGTTGTTTTAGCGGCTTTTTTAGCGACGGTCTTTGTAATCTCTTGCTCGGGATTCGTTTTGGTGCGAGGCATGGTGTGCTTTCAGCGGTTGGGGTTGTGCAGAGCAGTTGAAACGGTGGCTGCTACTGTTTTGTTATTTTTTGATTTGTTTGAATCAAGTTAGAGATCGCGCGCGTGCGCGCGGTTAAGTCGTCGCAATGGATTGATTGCTAAACAAAAAAAGGCAATCTAGTCCGCTAGTTGCCATAGCGAGCTTACCAAAGAAATCCGCTAGTTGCCATAACATTTTCCGGCTCTTGCCATAGCTTTGTCCCGTAGTTGCCATAGCTTTATTGGGCATAGGACAAAGTCAGAATTGATCATTATTGGCACTAGATAAAATCACGTAAAACAGTTTTAAGTGTACGTTCTACTATAACGACTAGGAGACTTGAATCATTGAGTTATCCACGGGTTTTCCACAAAGTTATTCGCAGGTTGCTTCAATCCATGAAGTTCGGCGTTTCATGAGTGGCGGCATCGAGAACATTATTATGCGCAAAACATATTGATTGCTAAAAACCAATAGATGATAACTATTTTACTTGGTGACGATTGGAATCTTTTCCTATGAATGTCGTTGAGTTGGTGTTTGAGGTGTCTTGTTTGTGAGGAGGAAACTCTTTCAGTCGTCCTGATGTGGTTCAGGGACAGGCGGGCGAAAGACAATGCCTCGAGGTTTCAGTTCGGCGAGCGGCGGATTGGTGGGCGGCATGGCGACCTGTTGGTTATCGGAGTGGAAAGTGGTGATGCGGCCGAGCGTTGTCTTTGGCGATCCTCGTCTTCTCCGTGGGTGTTTGTGACGACAATTCTTCGGGGGGTGCCAACATGTTGGCAGTCTGGGTTCGGAAGTGACGGAACGGGCAGGTGTTGTTTTTGGAGGTCCGTCATTTGCCATGGTTTGATTGAGACATCGGTTATTCGGAGACTGCCAACATGTTGGCAGTCTGATTTTGGAAATGCCGGAATGGTTTGGTGTTTCTTTCGGTGGTCCGCCTCTTGCCATAGGTGGCTGAGGCAACAAACCTTGAGCAGGTGCCAACATGTTGGCATGGCTAGCCGGTTGCTGTTTTCAGAGCGGTCAGCAACCAGGGGAGGCAATGACTAAAACTTGATTTCTTTGAAATCAAAGCATTTGAAGACTGCCAACATGTTGGCATCTCGCTCTTGCTCTCAAAAGGCGAGACTCATTGACTTATGTCATGCCGTCAAGTTCGCTGACGGAGGCTTCCCTGATAGGATGCGAAAATCTTGTTTTCGGGGTTCGACATGGCTCGAGTCATTGCCTTTGCCAATCAGAAGGGCGGGGTGGGAAAAACCACGCTTTCCATGCAGGCGGCTTTTTACTACGCGCTTAAAAAGAAGAAGCGCGTCCTCTTCATTGACATGGACAAGCAGGCGAATTCAACGCGGCTTCTGCTGGGGCCGGAAGATCAGCTTGATCCTGCAGACACGAAGAGCTACCAGCTTTTTGAACCCGACCTAGAAGACCTCGTAGTTCACGAGACGAAGCGCGGCATTGATCTCATCGGCGCAACGCTCGATCACCAGACGGTGATGGATCAGGTGCTCGCTGTGGATGACGACATTCTGGTGCAGGGCAAAACGATCCAGCTGCCTCAGGAACGCATCAATCTGCTGCGTGAAGCTTATGACTACATCATCCTCGACTGCCAGCCGGAACTCGCGACGGCGCTCGTCGCTTCTCTGATTGCCGCCGATTATGTCGTAAGCCCACTGAAGCTGAGCGGTCTGGCGATGGACGGTCTTACCGACATGTCGAAGACGCTCGCCCGCATCAAGGAAAACTGGAACGAGAACGTCACTTTCCTCGGCTTGGTCATCAACGACTTCGACAAGACGGGCAACCAAAAGCGTTCCGTGAAAGCCGTTCGTGAAATTCTGAAGGATGACGTCTTCAAGACGATCCTGCAGCATCGCTCACCCTACGACATGGCCATGACGGGCGGCGAGGGCGTGCCGATTTGGGAAATCAAAAACGGCAAAGCGGCTGCGGAAGAAATGGCCTCGCTCTTCAAGGAGCTGGACCAGCGCATCAAGAAGGCGGAAGAGGCGAGGGCTTGAGAATGGCGAAGTCATTTAGCTTGAAGGGCGCGAGCAAGGAATCTGCATCCTCTGTTAAAAAGGTGGCGCCGACGATTTCCGGTCTTGCGGCAGCTGCGTCGGGCATCTCGGCCCTCACTACGGCGGCGAAGAAGGACCGTGAATATCGCCAGGTGCCGCTGGACGACATCAAGGCGATGGAGCAGGTTCGAACGAGCTTCGAGAACGCTCAGCTGCAGGAAGACATCAAGTCGCTCGCGGCAAGCATCAAGGTGGAGGGCGTGCAGCTTCCCATCATTCTGGCTCGTCGTGATCCGGCGGATCAGAAGTACATCATTCTCGACGGCGAATGCCGCTGGCGCGCGGCGCACATCGCGGGTTTGGAAACCATTCCGGCGATGGTGACGAATCTTTCTTATTCGAAGAGCGCTGAGTGGGAGCTGAAGCAGGTTGCCGCCAACCTGATGCGCATGCCGCTCACGCCGATGGAGCTGGGGCGGAGCTTTGCCTCTGCCGTGGCTCAGGGCATCACGGTGGTGAATCTCGCGGAACGCTTCGGCAAGTCCCGCGGCTACATTCAGAACTTCCTGGCGATTGACCGCGCTCCGCAGCAGCTGCGCGACTACTTTGAAAAACGCGACCTTCGTGATGTCGTCACGATGACGACGCTGGTGCACTGTGTTGAAAAAGATGCCGAACGCTTTGCCGAGCTCTTTGCGCCTTATGAAGAGGAAGAGGCTGACCCCATCAGTCGTGCCGAAGCCAAGCGGCTTCAGGCGGAAATTGAGGGCAAAGCGAAGCCTGCCAAGGATGACCAGCCGGCGACGTCGGAAAACAATACGACCGAAGACGATGAGAAGGGTAGCGGGGATGGAAAGAAGGACTTGGGTGAGCAGTCTTCGGACGTCACGGAGACGGACCCTCGTTCATCCCGCTGGGAAATTGCTGAGGATTGCCGTGAGCTGTCCGGTGCGCGAGGCCTCTGCTTCAAGGCCGTCCTGCGCCGCGCCGCGAAGAAGGGTGACAAGCTCTATTACGGCACGCTCATGAGCAATATCGCGGCCGACGAGGAGGGCAAAGTGGTGTTCCTCTACGAAGGCAAGGCGTTTGCCGTCGATCCGACGGACATTGTTCGCATCGAAGGCGCTGTGAGCGCCGATCAGGTGACGTGCGCTGACGATCACGAAGAGAAAGCTGGAAAATAACTGGCTCGATCGCGTGGTGCAGCGGCAGCCGTGACCAAAGGCATCATTGCCGGTTGCGGCTGCATTGAATGGTTGGGTTCATCGTCGTTCAGGCACGCGCTGACGATGGCGATGGATCAACAACAAGAAGGAAGGCAACATGGAATACGCTGTCGCCGTTTGGAACAAGAACGGCGTCTATACCGCCTCACTCCCGGACATGCCCGGCGTCACGGTGACGGCTGAGTCTTCGGCGGAGCTCGCCGCGCGTCTGCGCGAGGCGGCGCTGTCGTGGATGGCTGAAGAGCAACGGCTGGGCCGCCCCCTTCATGCGCCACAGCCTATGGTGGCGCACCAGAGCGATCCAACATTTGAAGGATGCAGCTGGACGATGTTTGAAATCGAGCCCAAGGCAGAACGCTGAAGCTGTCAACCGATTCTTGAGGCCGGTTGTTTTTCGGGGGTGCCAACATGTTGGCACCCCCGAAATGTTTGGGAGAGTCGTTCGGTTGTCTCCGGAGAATGCACGGAGGACGGGACGGACGACTGCAACAGCAGGATGTGCCAGCGGGTGACAAAGCATCTGGCATGGCGAGGTGCCAACATGTTGGCATCTTTGGAAGACTGTGGTGAATGTGTCAGTATCGAAACAAAAATTATTTTGTTTACAATTGCTTGAGTGATAATATCACTTGCTAAAACAGCATGGGACCAAGGCTATGAAATCACTGCCAGTAGGTCGGCAGTTCTTCGCCGATTTGGTGAAGAACAACGGCTACTATGTCGACAAGACGCCGTTCATCAAGGCGGTGATGGAGCAAGACGCTCAGGTGTTGCTTGTCACGCGTCCGCGGCGCTTTGGCAAAACGCTTTTCATGGACACGCTCCAGCGCTTTTTGGCGATTGATCCCGCCAATCCAGGAAAGAGCGATGCCAATGCCCGGCTTTTTGCCGGGCTCAAGATTCTTGAAGACAAGGATTTCTGTGAAGCCTGGATGGGACAGCATCCTGTCATCAGCTTATCCTTGAAAGGCGCGGAAGCAGATGCGTTTGATCTGGCTTATGAGCTTTTTGCCTTGAATTTGATGGACGTCGCCAAGCCGTTTGCTTTCCTGCTGGACAGCCCGAAAGTGTCGCCAGACGACAAAGCCCAGTTGTCGAACTATATGACATCGAGCTATATGCGGGATCCTGCGAACAAAGGAACCGTCATTCTCTTTTTGAAAAAGCTCGCCGCCATGGTGGCTGCACACTATGACCGGAAGGTGATCATTCTCATCGACGAGTACGACGTCCCGCTTGCAAAAGCGGCCGCTCATGGCTACTACGGTGAGATGGTGACCGTCATACGCAATTTTCTGTGTGAAGCGCTGAAGCCGTCGCCTACTGCGGATAACTTTCTTTTGAAGGCCGTTCTCACGGGCTGTCTTCGGGTGAGCAACGAAAGCCTCTTCACAGGCTTCAACAACCTCAGCTTCAACACCGTCTGCTCGGAAGACAGCACGCTGAGCGAAGC
>CAVJUB010000117.1:0-5057 GCA_963652545.1 Hallella faecis
CGTCCACATGCTCGTGGAGGTGAAGGCGCCCGGCCAGAAGCCGAAGCCTCATCAGGCCCGCGAGATTGCGAAGCTTTGGCAGGCGGGGTTCATGGTCTGGGTGGTGGACGACGTGTTCGACTTCCTCTGGCAACTCTACGAGAACGATCAAAACCAATGGGATGACGCGCTGAGCAAGCTCGCCCTCCGCACGTTCGAAGAGATGGGGGGCGAGCGATGAGAGAACGTACGCCTCAGCTGTCGTACGCCACCTTCGAGGATCGGATCATCCAAGGCCGCCGCATCTTCTTCAGCCGCGACGTTCGTGAGTGGTTCGAGCGCCACGGCTACGAGGACCCCGGCCGCCGAGCCGACAGCTTCTTGCACCACATGCGCTTGAGCCGCGGGTGGAACACCACTCGCTTTGGCAACATCGGATGGGTGCACACCGCCCCGTGGGTGAGTGATGCCGAGCTGGCAGAGTTTTGTCTGGCGAACGGTATCCGCGAGATAGACGGCAAGTCCGTCCGCGTCTTCGCGGAGAAGGCAGGAGTGAAGCGCCCCCTCGTGAAGACGACGGCGCCCGCGTCTGCGCCCGAGGTGTGGCCCGTTCGCGAATGCTTCGGGTGGAGTGACATGCAGGACTACGTGCGTCGGGCGGCGGACACCCTCGGCGTCGTGCCGAGTTGTGTTTGGTATGGGTCAAGTCAACTGGCAGGAGCAAGACGATGAATGACAAATGGAACGGAACGCTGATCGTGATCCAGCTGTCCCTCATCTGCGTTCAGCTTGGGCTGATCGCCAACCGCCTCGCCGCCCTCGTGGAGAAGATGCCATGAAGTTCAACCCGCGTCCGTATCAACGGATCATCATCGACCACATCATCAGCCACAAGCGGTGCATGGTGTGGGCGGGCATGGGCATGGGGAAGACTGTCTCCACGCTTACCGCCCTCGATGGGATGCTCTTCACTGGCGAAGGCCCCGCGCTCATCGTGGCCCCGCTCCGCGTGGCTCGGAGCACGTGGCCGGATGAGGTGAAGAAGTGGGACCACCTGAAGAACTTGCGCGTGGCGGTGTGTTGCGGCGATCAGCGCGAGCGCAAGCGGGCGCTCAATCAGAAAGCCGACATCGTGTGCACGAACTTCGAACAGCTCCCGTGGCTTGTTGAGAAGTACGGCAAGGCGTGGCCTTTCAAGATCGTCGTGGTTGACGAAGCCACTCGCCTCAAGGGCTTCCGCCTGCGGGGCGGATCGTCCAGAGCGAAAGCCCTCGCCCGCGTGTACTCTCTGATCGACAGGTTCATCGAGCTGACGGGCACGCCCGCACCGAACGGACTGATCGATCTCTGGGGGCAGGCGTGGTTCATGGACAAGGGCGAGCGCCTCGGCTCCTCCATGTCGGCCTACGAGGTGCGGTACTTCCAGCCCGTGCGAACGGGCGGCGAAGCCTACATGGTGAAGTATGTCCCGATGGTCGGAGCCGACTCGCTCATCAAGGCGAAGCTCTCCGACCTGACGGTCACGGTCAACGCGGAGGATTGGTTCGACCTTGAGCAACCCATCTTCCAGCGCATCGAGGTGGGGCTGACACCCTACGCTATGTCGGTGTACGAGCGTTTGGAGACTGAGTTTTACGCCGCGCTCGAAGAGGGCGTGGAGGTGGAGGCGGTCAACGCGCAGTCCGTCTTGGGCAAATGCCTTCAGGTGGCGAGCGGCCAAATCTATCTCGACGATGCTGGCCCCGACGCCGAGCGCATCCAAGGCGCGGACGATGACTTCTGGGGCCACTCGGAAAACCCCGGCGGCGTGGTGGACGGGCGGAAGTACTACGACCTCCACGACGCCAAGCTCAAGGCGCTTGAGTCGGTGGTCGAGGAGGCGGCGGGAACGCCTGTCCTCGTGGCCTACCAATTCCGCCATGAGGTGGATCGCATCCTGAAGAAGTTCCCGAAGGCGGAGCTTCTCGATGACGACCCGCTCACGATCAAGCGGTGGAACCGCGGAGAGATTCCGATCCTCCTCGCGCACCCCGCCGCCTGCGGCCACGGCCTGAACCTTCAGGACGGGGGCAACATCCTTTGCTTCTACAGCACGGGGTGGAACTATGAACACTACGCTCAGATCATCGAGCGCATCGGTCCGACGCGTCAGGCGCAGTCAGGCCATCCGAGATCGGTTTTCGTTTATTCCATTGTGGCAAAGGACACCGTGGACACCGCCGTCGAAGGCGCACTCCGTCGCAAGGAGAGCGTGCTTGACGCACTGTTGGAGAAGAAGTGATGCAGTATCGTTTGACCAAAGAAGCCCTGCGCATCCTCGACCTGATGCACATCGGCAAGGCTCAGTATGAACGCCTCGTCAACACCGTGACGAGCAAACAGCAGGTGACGGTGAGCCGCAAGGCGGACACGATCTACTTCGGCAACCCCGAGTGGTTCGAAGAAGCGTTCGAGTACAAGAAGGGAGAGTGGAACGACTGCGAGAAAGTCCGCCCGCCGAAGACGGGGTCGTACCTCCTGCGCTGGCCGAACAGCGCGACCGAGTATGAGTACGCCGTCACCACGTGGTCGTTGGACGGGGGGTTCTACGTTGACTACGCGGCCAACGTGAAGGGCGCTCAGTTCCGGGAGATGCCGTGATCGACGCGCTCAACACCAACGGGCAGGCGCTGTGGATGACCCTGCCGCCCGCCACGCGCTGGCGCTACCACCTCAGTCGCATCGACTCCGAGGTGCTGGGCTGGGTCAAGGTCGTCCTATACCTCGCGCACCAAGGCGATAGCCGAGCGCTCCGTGCGCGGGAACAGCTGTTCACGAAGGTGAAGGGCCACGGGTATTTCCCGAAGGATGTCATCACCAAGCGTGACGCCCGACGGGCTACGGCGCCCGTCCTCGTGGAGGTGTTCGCGGGGTTGAACGGAAGGAGATTCGGATGAGTGAAGTTCCATTGATGAATACGACCGAGGTGGCGAACTACTTCGGGATCAGCAACAACACGGTGACGAAGTGGGTGAAGCAGGGGCGACTGCCCCGCCCGTTCTCGCGAGGGCAGGGTGGGAACAGCTGGTTCAGAGAGTCCATCGAGAAGGCCGCCGCCTACCTGCGCGACGATCTCGAACGGAACCTGACCTACTTCAACCGCAGAGGGCGCAAGCCCAGCGCTCCATAACCTCGCGCCGCTGTTCAAGCAAGTCGTCTCTAAAGTATGCCTGAGTCGTTTGGTTTCCCCAGACATGGCTCAGGCATTTTTCTGCCACGGCGTGGTCGATGCCCTCGCGAGCCGCCCAGTCGCGGAAGGCCGAGCGTACGCCGTGGAGCGTGACCCGCCGCCCGATGATGTCGTTCATCTTGAGTCGAACCGTGTCGATGGAGAGCGGCGACCCGTTGGCCGTGAATGCATACCCCTCAGGCTCCGCCCACTTCAGCGCGTACTTCGCGAGCGAAGAGAGCGGCACTCGGAAGGGCGTCTCCTGCTCCGTCTTCATGCGAGCCGTGGGCACGGTCCAGACATCCCCTTCGATCTCTTCCAACATCATGAAGCGAGCCTCGGTGTTTCTCACGACCGTGGCGGCAGTGAAGAGGAAGAGGCCGGAGGCGGGGGAGCGATGGGCTTTGCAGTAGGCCACGACCTTCTGAAGCTCCTCAATCGTCGGCGCCTCCTGATGCTTCACGGGCGAGACCTTCCCCTTGGCGGGGAGGAGCAGGGCGAGGTTGCCCTTCCACGTGGCGGGGTTCGGCCCCGACCGCAGTTTCTTCACCGTGCACCAATCCAGCACCGCCTCGATCCGCATGCGGACTCGCGAGGCTGTCTCCGTCTTCTGCGTCCAGATAGGAACTAGAGCCTTGCGAACATCGTCGGACGTGATCTGATCGACGGGGCGGTCGGCCAGCGCGGGCAGGGCGTAGTCGTTGAGCGACTGCCGCCACTGGCGTTCGCTCCTTCCGTTCTTCCACTGCTTCACGCGGGCGATGTCCTTCATCGCTTCGTCAAGGATGGCGCCGAAGGTCGGAGCCTCCGACCTCGGCTCGTCGTGTTCGTCCACGAGTCGGAGCGCCGCGAGCTTCGCCTGCGAGGGGGACAGGCTGTCCACTCGCCCGAGGCTTCTGTCCTTTCGCTTCCCGTCCTCAGTCCACCTCGCGACGTAGTAGTCCGTCCCCTTTACCCTTTTGATAAACACGTTTGGCGTGCGCATGGTTTCCACCTTTCCACTCAGAAAGTGGGATTCGAGGTGGAAAAGTTTCCACCTTCTGGGGTGATTCTAAGGGATTCGAGGGGTGTCGGATGAGGTCAAGAGTGAGATGTCGTGAAATGGTGTGACACCTCTTCAGCCCTGTAGCCGCGGGGCTTGAGCAGATTCTCTAGATAAAACAATGCCCTGTGCGATGACAGGGCATTGGGGAAACTGGCGGAAGGGGAGGGATTCGAGGCGGTCAATGATTGCAGGGCTTCGCGGTATTTCCACCATTTGTTTCCACCTTGTTTTCCACCCGGGCCGCTGTCCGGCGCTCGGGGCTTTTACTTCACTGCTTCTGCGAGGGCGTCGTGTTGCTGGGCGCTCCGTTGATAGAGTCGGCCGCACTCTGAACCAGAGTCAACCAATCTTTGAACCAACTCTTCCAGCTTGGCAACTCTGGCTCTAAGAGCGTCTGCGGAATTGTCCGCTTTTCCACCGCTGGCGTTGAGCGCGTGGCGCAACCTTGCACGAGTACGAGACAGCTCAAGGCTAAGCTCGCGATACTCATCCTGCGCCACGTTGATTGTGTCCGTGGCTTTCGACAAAGCTTCTGCATTTTCTGATCTCGCTTTACTGACTGCGACCGCCTGCGCCTGCTCCATCTCCGCGATCACTTTTTCATAGTGGTTCGACGCCATCTGGTAGCCGACGATGGCGGGGCAGAGGCAGACGAGGAGAACCATCGCGATGGTGACGAGGCTGTCTTTCATCTAGCACCCCAAGTCATGGAAGACAACTTCGAGAAGTACCGCCACGCCAGCGACGACGCAGACGGCGGACAGGGCCATGAGCACCACAGTAACGAAAGCACGCTCGTTCATTTGTTTCTCCTGTAATCCCAAC
>CAVJUB010000117.1:5067-7161 GCA_963652545.1 Hallella faecis
GGGGCAGAGGCAGACGAGGAGAACCATCGCGATAGAGACGAGGGTGTCTTTCATTTGACCACCATTGGCTTGTAGCAGGCCGCCTGCCCCTGCTCGTATCCCGCGGACTGCCCGGCGGCGTAGCCGATGGAGAGCAAAAGCAAAGAGACGCAGATGGTGAGAAGAATGGTAAAAGCGTTGCTGTCCATTTAGCACCCCACGTCGTGGAAGACAACTTCGAGAAGCACGGCTACGCCAGCGACGACGCAGACCGCAGACAAGGCCATGAGCACCACGGTAACGAAAGCGCGCTCGTTCATTTGTTTCTCCTGTAATCCCAACGGGCGTAGATGCCTCGGCGGTCCACGTGGACGAACGTGTCGTAGCGTCCGGCGCCCCCCGTTTCGTTCATCCGATCCGCTAGTTGCCATAGCTCTTCGAGCTGGGCGGGGTCCTTCGGTCGGATGTCTGCGGCCAAGCCTTTGGTGTGGTAGCTGTTGGGTACGCCGCCCACCGCTTTGTTGTGCTCGGGCGAGCGGTAGCCTGAGTTGACGACAAGCTCGTGGCCGAAGCGAAGGCGCAGGTTGTTGAGGAAGTCCACCAACTCTGGGCGCACGTTCATCTCGCCATAAGGCGAGGGCTTCCCGTCCTTGCTCGCGAACTCTTTGCTGTCGAAAAATCCATCTCTCATCACTGAACTCCTGTTCTATTGCGTACGAGGGCGAACGCAAAGCTCACGCCCTCCTTGCCAGCGAAGCCGCCGAGTCCAGCGAGCGCCCCGGTGAGCGACGTAGACAGCCCGTAGGCGTCACCGGCCAGCGCGATAAGGAACCCGATGAAACCTGAGAGAAGAACAGACGCCGCAAACTCTCGCCAAGAGAAGGGCTTGTCCTTCTCCAGAGAGTTGACGTACATCAGCGCCTGCGCCATGGCGGCGACTCCGGCGGAAAAGAAAAAAGGAAAATTGCTGTGCTCTTGCATGAAAAACCCCCGGCTCGAAGTCTGCAAGCCGGGGGTTCGGTCATGTGTCTTAGGCTTCTTTCTTAAGACACTCAATGGTGTGGATGGCCTGCCACGCTTTCTCTAGCGTTCGAACATCCTCAGAAGTCAGCCCGCCGCCGTCGCGAGCTTCGTCACAAATCTTGTCAATCTTGTCGAGTAGATGCTGAAGCGACTGCTCTGCGCGAGTCTTCATCAAGTCAGTCATTGCTGTTCTCGGCGGTTCATGATCTCTCGAAGCTTGTCGAGGTCAGACTTGTCTGGCGTGTAGCCTGCGACGGTGAGCGGGTGAGCTTCGAGGGCTTTGACCGCTTCGCCGTAGAGGAGGTCTACGTCCACGCGGTTTTGATCGTCTGCGGCGCCCAGCGCTTGGAGAGCGGGCAGATACCGTGAGGCGATCTGGGGCGCCTGCTTCGCCGCGAGTCCTGCGACGACGCCGAGGGTGAAGGGCAAGGCTCCGCCGTGAGCCTTCGCCGCGGGCATGAGCACCTCGTCGGTGAACTCAATCACAACCTGCGTCAGGTTTCCAATGGGCATGCGCATGGCTAGCTACCCGCAGTCGTAGTGGTCGTCGGCGCACTCCACGAGTTGTACCTCAACATCGGCTCGGGGCAGATGGCCGTCTTCGGCACGACGACAGACGTGATGGAGGCGACCGTCGTCTGCAAAGCCGTGAGCGAAGCGCCGAGGTTGTTGATGCCCGTGGTTGCGGCCTGAGCGACGGCGGCGATCTTGCCGTCGATGATCTGCTCGCGGAGCTGAGCGTTCTCACGACTCCACTTCGCCTCGGTATCGATTTGGCGTTGCAGACAGGCGATCTCTTGGCTGTTCTGGGCGATGGCCTTATCGTTCTTGACGGTCTGGGCCGCGGCATCGTCCACCAATTTTTCCAGCTTATCCCGCAACCCCAACACCGCCGCGTCGGTGTACTTCTCGGAGGTGAGGCGACCGATAATCGCGTCGCGCTCAGCGATGGCCTGCGTGGCGTTGGCGCAATTATTGCCGCCGCCCAGAAGTCCACCAAGGATGCCGTTGCCATTCGACGCACCCTGAACCAACGCAGCGGTGAGGCCAGCGATGCTCAGGCCAAGGCCAGTTCCGGCCACGCCTTTAGAA
>CAVJUB010000118.1:0-7144 GCA_963652545.1 Hallella faecis
CACCTTGTAGTTTGAGCTCTCGCTGGCTTTTGACGGCTGGCGAGGGCTTTTTTCGTCGAGGACCGCCAAGGCGGGCGGGCGGCGGTTGAAGCGGCCTGGTAGCGGAGCTCCGGGGGCTTGTTTTGCCGTGTGCGCGTCGTGAGCTTGCTAGTAAGTTACTAGTAAATTGTCGTTGAACTAATCTTTACTAGTAAATTGCTAGTAAGAGTTGAATTTGCTGAGAGTGGCATGGGCAGGAGAGGTCTGTCGGTTTTACTAGTCGTTTACTAGTAAAACCGACATGAAGCGAGCATCGTCGCAGAATGGCTGGCTTCGATGGACGGCGTGGCGACAACCGGCGCCAAGCAGGGCGCTGCGTCACTGGCTGACGCTGCATTCAGGTTTTCGGTGGAATTGCCTTCGCCGCCGTTGTATAAAGGCACGATGGCGCTTCCTGCGGCGGGAGCGCGGCGAATCGGCAACCGGAAGCATTCATGGCGGCACTCAATCAGGCAAAGATCATCAAGGGGCTGGAGGCCCTCACGGCGAACCTCAGGAAGGAGTCGTTCTTCCTGGACTTCCTCAGCATTTACGGCACGCCCAAGGCGACGCTCAAGGCGATTGCCGCCGGCAACAAGTCTCGCAACATCGCCATGGCTGACGGCGACGTCGGCCTCACGAAGAAGATCTACTGCCGCGCCTTGACGTCGGGCGATGTGGGCGAAGCGCTGGAAGCGCTGTTGCATGTGGAGGCGCTCAAAGCCCACAAGATCCGATTTTTTGTTGTCACCGACTTTGAGAAGCTCGCCGCCTATGACGCCCGCATCGACGACAGCCTTGAGATCGATCTCGCGGACTTGCGCGGCAGCTACGACTTCTTTCTGCCGCTCACCGGTCAGTACGAAAAGCCGGTCGCGTACAGCGTCCATCCCGCCGACACCAAGGCTTGCGAGAAGATGGGGCGGCTCTATGACATCATCAAGGTCCTCAATCAGTACGACGAAGGCAATCTGCACGATCTCAACATCTTTCTGACGCGCCTGCTCTTCTGCTTCTTTGCGGAGGACACCGGCATCTTCCGGCACCAGAGCCAGATGACGGATGCGCTGGAGGCCATGACCGCCAAGGACGGCAGCGATCTGCCGCAGTTCTTCGGGCGGCTCTTTGAGGTGCTGGACATTCCGGAAGACGACGAGCGGCGCAAGGCGTTTCCGGCGACGCTTCAGGCGTTTCCGTACGTAAACGGCGGCCTCTTCCGCGAGAAGTGCGTCATCCCGACCATGGACGGCAAGGCGCGCAATCTGCTCCTGGACTGCGGCCGGCTTACGTGGTCGGAGATTTCGCCGGTGATCTTCGGCGCCATGTTCCAGTCCGTGATGGATCCGGAACAACGGCGTGAGCTGGGCGCCCACTACACGAGCGAAAAGAACATCTTCAAGGTCATCAGTCCGCTCTTTCTCGACGACTTGAAGGAGGAGCTTGCGGGGATTCTGGAACTCAAGGTGAAGGGCGTTCGAAAGCGCCGCCTTGAGGAGTTCCAGAAAAAGCTCGCCGACATCCGCATTGCTGATCCGGCCTGCGGTTGCGGCAACTTTCTCGTGGTGTCCTACCGCGAGCTGAAGACGCTGGAGCTGCGGGCGGTGGAGGCCATTTTGAAGACGGAGGAGAGCCGCGATCGCTCCGTCTTCATGGACTGGCAGACGAAGTATTCGAAGGTCTCCATCGACCAGTTCTACGGCATCGAGATTGAGGAGTTTCCCGTCGACATCGCCCGCGTCTCCATGTGGCTCATGGAGCACGTGATGAACTGTCGCTTCGGCGAATTGCTCGGCACGGTGATCCCGTCGATTCCGCTGAAGGCGGGGGCGCAGATCGTCTGCGCCAATGCGCTCACCACAGATTGGGCGACGGTGTTCCCGGTGGAGAAGCTTTCGTACCTCATCGGGAACCCGCCGTTTGGCGGAGCGTCTACGATGACGAAGGAGCAGAAGGCTGAAGTGACAGCCGTTTTCCCAAGCATGAAGAACGCTGGAATTTTGGACTATGTGACGGCGTGGTATGGCAAGAGTGCGACGGTGCTGGACCAGAAGCCGTCGATTGAGTGTGCGTTTGTATCGACAAATTCAATTTGTCAGGGAGAGCAGGTCGCGCCGTTGTGGGGATGGCTCTTCGGTCAGGGGATCCACATCAACTTTGCGCATCAGACGTTTCAGTGGCGCAATGAGGCCAAAGACAATGCGGGTGTTTACTGCGTCATTGTCGGTTTCGGCAAGCATGAGCGAAATCACAAGAAGCTGTTTTCTTATGAGACGCCAAAGGCGGAGCCTCAGGCTTATGAGGTGAAACAAATCAACGCCTACTTGATTGATGCGGATGAGAGAGTATTTATAACATCGCGTGATTTGTCTCTGTCAGCTCACTTGCCTATGGTTCGTGGAAATCAGCCGACGGACGGCGGCAGCCTGATCATCGAAGCAGGAGACTACGAGAAGTTCGCGGTGGTGGAGGCGCTGCAGCCCTATCTCAAAAAGTTGGTGGGTTCGCGTGAGTTGCTGCACAGTCTGCCCCGGTATTGCCTGTGGTTGCCTGGGGCGCCGAACGAGGTGCTGCAATTGCCGCTGGTGGCTGATCGAATAGAACGATGCCGTGAGATGCGCCTGTCGAGCCGAGACCCTGGATGCAAAAAACTGGCGGCAAGGCCTCATGAATTTCGGGATTTGAACAATCCGAAGACTGCGATTGTTATTCCGTGCCACTCATCAGAAAATCGTGAATACATTCCCATGGGTTTTGTCGGGGAGGATTCCATTGTGACGAACGCCAATCAAATGGTCCCCGACGGCCCCCTTTACGACTTCGGCATCCTTGAGTCCCGCCTTCACATGACCTGGATGCGCACGGTCTGCGGCCGGCTGGAGTCGCGGTATCGCTACTCCCGCGACCTCTGCTACAACACCTTCCCGTGGCCGAAAGTGACGGGACCGCAGCGCGAAGTGATCGAAAATCTCGCGAGCAACGTGCTGATGGCGCGTGAGCTTCATCCTGAGATGACGCTCGCGGATCTCTACGATCCCGACAAGATGCCCGACGACTTGCGAAAGGCGCATG
Source organism: Hallella faecis (assembly GCA_963652545.1). Classification (GTDB taxonomy): domain Bacteria; phylum Pseudomonadota; class Gammaproteobacteria; order Burkholderiales; family Burkholderiaceae_F; genus Duodenibacillus. The sequence continues at coordinate 3,088 of CAVJUB010000118.1, forward strand.
TGGAGCTCGACGCCGCCGTGGAGGCGCTCTACCGCAAGCGTCCCTTTGAGAGCGACGAGGATCGACTGCACCATCTCTTTGAACGCTACGAAAAGCTCGTGAAGGGCGAAGACAGTGCGGACCTCTACGACAAGGACTGAAGCCATGACCGACATTCTCACCGTCCGCTACGCCCAGACCGGAAAGAGCACCACCCCGAACGCCATGGGCATGCGCGAAATGCAGGCGAGGGCCTACGAAAAGCGCGACGCGCAGTACCTCCTTTTGAAGGCGCCGCCCGCGTCCGGCAAGTCCCGCGCGCTGATGTTTCTCGCGCTTGACAAGGTGTTGAAGCAGGGGCTCGACAAAGTGATCGTCGCCGTGCCCGAGACGTCCATTGGCGGTTCGTTTCGAGACACCGAACTCGTGAAGAATGGGTTCTTTGCGGACTGGCATGTCGATCCCCGCTACAACCTCTGCACGGCGGGAAATGAAGGCAAGGTGGACCGCGTTGTGGAGTTCATGAACGACCCCAAAGCGCACTATCTTGTCTGCACGCACGCCACCTTCCGCTTTGCGTTTGAGCGGGTGGGGGACGCGCGAAAGTTCAACAAGACGCTCGTCGCCATTGACGAGTTCCATCACACGTCCGCCGAAGAGGGGAACATCCTGGGCGGCATCATCGACGAGCTGATGGCGAACTCCTCGGCGCACATCGTCGCCATGACGGGATCGTACTTCCGCGGCGACGCGGTGCCCATTCTGCGGCCCGAGGACGAGGCGAAGTTCACGCAGGTGACGTACACGTACTACGAGCAGCTGAACGGCTACCGGTACTTGAAGAGCCTCGGCATCGGCTACCACTTCTACCAGGGGCGGTACTTCGAGGCGTTGAAGGATGTGCTCGATCTCACGAAGAAGACGATCGTTCACATCCCGAACGTGAATTCGATGGAGTCCACGGGCGCGAAGCTGGACGAAGTGGACAAGATCCTTGACGTGATCGGCGATGTGGAGAGCCGCGATGCGGACACCGGCATCTACCGCGTGAAGACGCGGGACGGCCGCCTTCTCTTTGTGGCGGATCTGGTGACGGACGACGCCATGCGCGTCAACGTCCTGAACTACCTGCGCAACATCCGAAGCGCCAGCCAGATGGACATCATCATTGCGCTCGGGATGGCAAAGGAAGGATTTGACTGGCCGTGGTGCGAGCATGTGCTCACGATCGGCTATCGCTCGTCCTTGACGGAGATCATTCAGATCATCGGCCGCGCCACGCGCGACTGCGAGGGCAAGACGCATGCGCAGTTCACGAACCTCATCGCCCAGCCGGACGCAGACGACGAGGATGTGAAGACATCGGTGAACAACATGCTGAAGGCGATCACGGTGTCGCTCTTGATGGAGCAGGTGCTGGCGCCCAACATCACGTTCCGGCCTCGTTCGCTCATTGGTCCGGAAGACAAGGTGGAGCCAGGGACGGTCATCATCGAAGACAGCCAGAATCCGGTGTCGGCGCGCGTGCAGAAGATTCTCTCCGAGGGCGGCGTGCAGGACGTCATCACGGCGGTGGTGCAGGACACGAAGACGATTGCGCCTCTGGTGGCGGGCGGTGGGACGGCGGACCTTTTTGCGAGCGTGGATCTGCCGAAGATTGTTACGCGGCTCTATCCCGACTTGAAGCCCGCGGAAGTGAAGCACGTGGCGGCCGCCGCGCAGACGGCGATGGTGATTCACGGCAATGGCGGCCTGGTGCCGGCCGATCAGCTTCCGCCCGATGTGGTGGTGTCAGACGATGACGGAGACGAAGGTGACGAGCCAGGGGATGACGGCGAGCGGGATCCGAGCCGCCGGGGCGCTGAGTTTCTGAAGGTGGGCGAGAAGTTCGTCAACATCGAAAAGCTCAACATCGACCTCATCTCGAAGATCAATCCCTTCCAGGGCGCCTACGAGATCCTCTCCAAGACCGTGAATGCGCCGATGCTCAAAACGATTCAGGATTTGGTGGTGAGCAACCGCTCGGGCGTCACGGAAGACGAGGCGGTGCTCCTGTGGCCCAATGTGCAGAGCTTCGTGAGGGACACCGGCATGAAGCCGTCGCTGGCGTCAAATGATCCGTATGAGCGACGGCTGGCGGAAGTGCTGGCTTTCCTGATGCGAAAGAAGGCGGAGCGTTTGGCGGCGCAGCAGGAGGCGTGACATGGAATTTCGCACGCCGCAGTCACTGGAAGACATCTTGTCCGGGGACGATCCGCTGGGGCTTCTGGCGGACGTCGAGCCCGCCCGGCCCCCGGCGCCCAAGCCGGCGTCGCCCGCTTGCGCCAACTTTCAGGAGATCGTCGATTTTCGTGAGGCGACCGGCCGGGCGCCGGACCTTGCGGCGTCCGATCTGAGAGAGAAGCTCCTTGCGGCGCGTCTGAAGTCCTACCAGAGCAGTCCTGCGCTTGCTGCGCAGGTGGCTTCGCTTGATCGGTACGGGCTGCTGAAGCTTGCTGACGAGGCTGCAGTGCCGGCGGAGCCGGAAGCGAAGTCCGTGCAAACGATCGATGACATTCTGTCGGACGACGGCGGTCTGCTGGGAGACTGCGATCCGTCGATTCTCAAGATGGTGAACGTGCGCGAGCCGCAGGGGCCGCGCGAGATTCCAGAAGTCATTGCCACGCGCAAGCCCTGCGAGGACTTCTACAACTTCGAAAAGCTCTTTCAGGACATGCAGCGCGACATTCTGAACCGTCGGGTGAAGACGCAGCGGTTTAAGAACGGCGAGCAGCTCGAGATCGGCGACTTCTTCATCCTTCGCGGCGTTCTTTGCCTGATGGACTCCGTCGTCGAGGAGTTCATCAACGATCAGGGTCGGGACAACTCGCGCGTTCGCGTCATCTTTGAAAACGGCGTTGAAGCGGACTTGCGCCGGCGGTCGCTTGCGCGCGAGCTCTACGGCGATCCCAACGGGCGCCGAGTGATTCCGAGCGCCGAGACGGTGACGAATCGCATGGCGGGCGTGAGCCATCGCGACAAGGCGACGGGATGCATCTATGTGCTCGCGAGCGAAACGAAGGCGCCGGCGCTTGCGGACCTGAAGCTGCGCGGCAAGCTCGTGAAGATCGGCTATTCCTCGCAGAGCGTGGAGGAGCGTGTGAAGAATGCGGCGGCGGATCCGACGTACCTGGAGGCGCCGGTGCGGATTCTGGCCTCGCTCGACTGCTACAACCTCAACCCGCAGAAGGTGGAGCACCTCATCCACGCGTTTCTCGCCAAGCAGCGGGTCAACATGACGCTCATCAGCTCCAAGGGGAAACCGTACAAGCCCACGGAGTGGTTTGCGGTGGATCGCGACACCGCGATTGCGGTCGCCGAACACATCGTGAAAGGCGACATCATGAACTATCGGATGGACAACACGACGGGGCGGATCAAGCGGATCGACGGGCGGTGAGTTTGGAAGATTCTGCGCAAGTTCAAGGTGAGGATGCGTCTGAGAAAAACCTCATCGTCTAAACAACTGAAAACGAGCTAATAAATAATTTAAAACAAATTAACACAGCTTTATTGTTAAAGTCTTTGTGCGGCTTCGTCTGAATAGACGATCTAGAGCAGACCTCATCGTCTAAATTGTAACAATCTGCGACTCGATGCCGTGCCGACCATTCGTGTTGCAATTATTTTGAAGCAGTCCACAGCCGATTGTGCACGGCAAGAAGGCCTTGAACCCTCAATCGTTGCAAGAGGTTTTTGAGCTTGTCTTGCTTTTGTTTGACGGACAAGCGATCGGGCAGGCTTCCTGAAAGGTGTTGAGAGAGCTCGCTGCGTGTGCTTCCGCGGGGCTGGCTTTTGATAAAAGCCAAAATTTCCTGCTGAAGCATTTCATCATTGGCGACCAAGGTCGGTTTGGTGACAGGCACCGGCGGGACGTAGTGCGGATGGCGATCGGCAACAAGTCCTTTGGCACGAAGATGAGTTGTTTGATCTTTTGCAAGAGGCTTTTTTCGCAGCAATCGATCCAGCAGGAACAAGTCCAATAGCGACAGCCGGCCGTCATGAGCCAGCTGATCCGCGACGTCGGGATTGAGGAGCT
>CAVJUB010000119.1:0-7100 GCA_963652545.1 Hallella faecis
AGCGGATTGACGATACGGATGATCGACTTGCTACTGAGGTAGAGGCTGACAATCCTGAGTGGTTGAAGGTATGGAAGGATGAAGACGGCCATATCCTCGGTGGTATCCGAGTAGACGGCTCCTTCGAGTTTGCCAAGGGGGTGCCTACGCCTGTCGCTGAGGCCATCGCTGAGGTAGACGCGGATAACAAAGCGGCGATAGCGGATACCAATGACCGCTTGTCCACGGCAGAAGTGAAAGACCACCCAGAGTGGATGAAAGTTTGGCAAGACAAGGAAGGGAAGATTCTTGCAGGCATCCGCAACGACGCCTCGCTCTACGCCCATGAGATCGACACGGAGAGCGTCGAAACAGAGAGTCTTACGGCCAAGACAGTCAATTGGTCGGACAACAACATGTCTGACCTCGAAGCGTTGCTTACGAAGCGAGGCTTTAAGACACCCGCTCCCATTGACTGGTCGGACGCTTCAAGCATCCAGATACCTGAGCCTCGTTGTGCGGTGGTGAACATCATCTCCACCCATGGCGCTATGCCTACTTCCAAGACTTCAGACCATCAAGACTGGATGGAGTTCTGGGACATGCAGGGGAACTACTTCAAGAAGCGGATCATCAACAATGCTCAGGGCAACTCGTCTTTGGGTTTTGTGAAGAAGAACTTCGCCGTAGACCTCTGCAATGATGAATGGGTCGGTGACGATACCTTCTCGATCAAGTTCGGCGATTGGGTTGCTCAAGACTCTTTCCATTGCAAGGCTTACTACACCGACTACTTCCGAGGGGTTGCAGTCATTAGCTACAAGCTGATGAATGAAGTGCTGTTGACCCGAGGCATTGACAAGGATCGCCCGTGGAAGAAAGCGCTCAAAGTGGCGGATGGCTGGGGTGTGGTGCCTGAAAGTTTCGCTTCTGGTGGAGATAACTCGCTTGAACTGGACAATGGTGCTCGTTGTTTCCCCGATGGCTTCCCCGTTATTGTCCATTACAACGGAACGTTCTATGGCATTTTCTCGTGGCAATTAAAGAAGAGCCGCCAGAATATGTACATGAATAAGAAGACGGCTGAGCATATCCATCTCGATGGAACGATTGATAGTGCCACGCTTCTTAATTACACGGGCAGTTCCACCTTCACGATTGATTGGAGCGCATTTGAAATCCGTAACCCGAAGAGCCTCTACTGCATGGATGGCTCGAAATATGAAGGCGATACGAATCAGCAAGAGCTGATTGACGAAACGTCTGAGAACTACGATGCTTCCAATAAGGATCATGTACGAAGCAAGCAGGTAAAGGGGTATATCAAGAACCTCTCGCTTGCTATGTATGAGATCAATCAGGCAAGAGCGAATAACTACTCAGGGAATCATTCTGCTGAGAATGCCGCCAAGGTCAGAGAAGTCTTTGAAAAGTACTTTGATGTAGAAAACTGCATCGACTATCTCTGCCTGTCTGACGTGGTTTATAACCTCGATGGCTTTAGAAAGAACTGGCAGTGGTCTACCTATGACGGTCAGCATTGGTTTATTAACCTCTATGACGCTGACATGAGTTATGGTGGGTGGTATACGGGGGACAGAATTGGTGCTCCTATTACCTACCATTTAGGGAATTCGAAAGCCTTCCCCTTTGGCTTCATCACAGAGTTCTATTCCAGTACGGGTGAGTTTGGCACGGGTGAATTAGAAGCTCGTTATGCTGAGTTGAGAAAGAGCGGGCTGTTTACTGTTGACCACATTATGGGTCTCCTGTCGAACTGGCTCGCCCGTATTGGCGTAGATAACTTTGACAATGAATATGAGAAATGGCCTGACTGTCCTTGCCATGGGGTGAATGTAGTCCGCACTGATTACTGGAAACTAGTGCTTGACGAGAATGGTAATCCTCAAACAGCTACATCCAATACCTACAGCTCTTCCACAACTTACGCCGTGGGTGATACCTGTGGCTATGGCCTGACAGCAGACATGGGCTACCACATTTATGAGTGTGTAGCAGAAGCGACAGGCAAAACCCCTGTCAAGCAGTTCAAATACTATGACAGTATCTATCGAGTAAAAGCATGGCTTACTCAGAACCTGTCAAACATGGATACTCTTTATAAATATTCGGAGGAATAGCAATGAGCAGTTGCTTAAAGACAACACTGAAAGGCGTGGTGGATGATGACAGTCTGCCCCGCTTTGGTGACATTACTCTAATCAACACAAAAGAATACGCCAGTGATCCTATTTGTGATCGAGGCCCCGGGTTCGGTATTCAGGCTAATGGGGCTATTTCGCTGAAAGCAGTAGATGGGGAATTCTTATCCACTACGGACCTGTCGCCTCTCGGCAGTGAAATCACCATAACGCCAACTGCCTTGACGCTTGTGTGCGTTTCTAAGGAAACGACAAAGGTAGTCATTCACGATACCAATTACAACACGTTAACCTCTCTCGTTACTGAGGGGCGTGAAGGCATTGGAAACGCCGGTGGCCATATGAACGGTGTCTTTGAGTTTGCAAATCTTGCAGAACTGCGAGCCCGCCGAGGTCTCTGGCGCTTAGTATTTTGCGCTCCGACACTCCGTTATGTAGATGACTTTTCTAAGCTAGCTAGTATCCCGAGTCTCCGCTACGTAGCTTATGACGATTACGATCTTACAAAGCACAGAACGACCAAAGAGGTTGGTGCTCTCACACAACTGACTCAATTGACTCTTGGGCGGTGCACTCTAGATGGTGACTTTGCTGATTTGCAGGGCATGACGTCACTTGCTGGCATTTATTACACCGCCTCTCAGGGGGAATTGAATGCTGACCTCTCTGTTCTTCCTCCACAGAATGTCCGCATTTACGTTGCGAATGTAACTACTGGCGGGAAGATGACCCAGTTTACGTGGAAGACAACGAGAGCTTCAAGCGCATCGCCTATTACGTTGGAAGGTGCCGCGCATATGGGGGATTACATCGACGCCATGTTGAACAACATAGTGAACTGCAACGGGCCAATGATTAACGGCAAGGTCCTTCGCCTCGTAGGCACCCGCACCTCTGCTTCTGATGCCGCTGTCGCTACCCTTCAATCTAATGGCTGGACTATTACCGTAACTCCGGAGTCTTAATAAATGAAACTGACAAAACTTTTCAAGGTCGTCCACAAGGACGGCAAGCTGGTATTCCCTCTCACTGAAGAAGGTCTGAAGGGGGAATGCTTCCCGGGTGCAGGCACAGAGTCTGCTGAGTTCGACACGTACGCAGAAGCTAAGACGTATGTAGACGAGCACGGTCTGGCGTACGAGGAGCCTAGCTTTGGTCCGTCTGACGGTTCGAAGTCTGAGCTTCTCTATTCGGTCTCTGCGTAATGGCAGAGTGTTCTAAAACCCAATTTCTTTAAGGAGAAATATTATGGGTGAATTTGCTTCTAAAGGCGTGGCTGGGACAGGTCTCGGCCTCAGTATCGCGGGGCTCACCGCGGCGCTTCTCGCGGGGTCCTCGAACGGCAACGGCATCCTCGGCGGTCTCTTCGGCGGGAACGGCAATTGCAATCAGGCTATCGCTGAGCGCGATGCGATGATCGCTCGTCTGACCTCCGAGAAGTACACGGACACCGCCGTCCTGTCTCTCCGCGACAAGCTCGAGAAATTGGTTGACGACGCGGCCGCACAGACCGTGAAGAACGACAAGGCGATCGCACAGAACTCTCAAGAGATTGCATGTCTTCAGCGCCAGATCGACACCGAAGCAAAGTGGTCTCGCGAGAATGCTCAGCTCCGGGAACAGATCATCGACGGCAAGATCGCCGCAGTGGCGCAAGCCGCGACCACGGGCATCTCCAACCTCGGCGCGTCGCTCGCCGCGCTTCAGGCCACGGTGGCTGGCATTACCGCCACGGTTGTGCCGAAGACGGCGGTCTGCCCTGAGCCGATGAGTCGGTACAACAGCTGGACCGCACCGACGACCACGACTACCACGGGTGGCTAGCCATGAAGATGCCGATTGGAAATCTGTCTGCCGTCGTGCTTGAGTTCACTGACGAAGTGCTCATGCCCGCGGCTCAGGTACGCGGAGGAGCTTTGCCCTTCACCCTCAGCATTGTTGCGGGGCTTGCCGCAAAGCAGGCTCCGCAGATGGCCGCACAGTACGTGCCAGCGCTCAAGGCGCTGGGCGTCGTGGATGAGCAGAACCGCGTTGACGTGGACCTACTCTATGGTGAAGCGGTGAAAGCGCTTGAAGCGCACCCGCTTACCGTCGCGGGATACACGGTAGACACGGGCGACCTCGACAAGTTGCGCGAGATCATGAACCGACACGGAGAGTGATATGGAAATGAAGGAACTGATGAAGGCGCGGGCAGAGCAGTCTCTGCAGCACCTTCTGGACAAGATCGACAAGGTATGCGACGAAGCGCGGGACGGCGGCGGGCTGACGTCTGAAGACGTGCGGACGCTAGAGAAAGCGTGGTGCGCGGTGCAGACGATCAAGTGCGTTTGCAAGGAGTAGCGCCGACCTTTTTAACGCTACTGTTAAAAAGGTTATTCTGAGAACCCGTGGCGAGCGTCACGGGTTTATTGTTTCTGCGAGGGCGTCGTGGTTTGCTGCGGCTCGTTGATACAGTCGGCCGCACTCTGAACCAGCGTCAACCAGTTGGCGAACCAAGTCTTCCAGTTGGGCAATTCGGCTGCTAGCAGCGTCTGCGGAACTTCCGCCTGAGGCGCGGGCACTGTCCGCGTGGTGCAGCCTTGCGCGAGCACGGTCAAGCTGAGCGCGCAGATCATCGTACTCAGCCTGAGCGAGGTTGATAGTGTCGGTTGCTTTTGCGAGACCTTGAGCATTTTTTTTCTCCGCAGCGGCGACGGCTTCAGCGTTCGCCTTTTCCATCTTCGAAATCTTCGCGTCGTAGTAGAGCGACGTGACAAAACCGCCGAAGAGAACGGCAGTGACGCACAAGAGCACGTCGGCCACAGTTGAGGCGTTTATTTTCATGTTGGCTTGAAGGCAAACAAGAAGAGCACGAAGGCGACATGAAGCGCTATGACGCAAGCGCACCACAAGAGCTTGCTGAGCATCAGCATCCAGCCTCATGCAGCAGAACTTCGATGATGAGCGCGACGCCCGCGGCGGTGCAGACGATGCCCATGACGCAGAGCGTGACGGTGAGGAAATCGCGCTGACTCATTTCTTGCTCCTGTTATCCCACCGGGCGCGGATGCCGCGGCGGTCCACGTGGACGAAGTTGTCATAGCGGCCGACGCCGCCCGTCTCGTTCATGCTGTCCGCTAGTTGCCATAGCCGATTTAAGTCCGCGGTATCGAGCGGGCATATGTCTGCGGCCAGCCCCTTGACGTGTTGCGAGTTTGGTACACCGCCCACGGCCTTGTTGTGTTCGGGCGAGCGGTATCCGCTCGTGACGATCAGCGGGCCGTCGAAACGCAGCCGCAGCTGATTGAGAAAGTCAACGAGCTCCTGCCGCACGTTCATCGGACCGTAGGGCGACGGCTTGCCGTCCTTGCTCGCAAACTCTTCTGCCTTGAAAAACTCATACATAGAACCACTCCTTGCTACAATCTCACCTATCCTCCTATGACGTAGGGTCAATCCTCATCGAGCCTCCGAGTGTTACAGCACTGCGGAGGCTTTCCCTTATCTGAAGACGGCGATCAGCATCAGCATCCCGCCGACAAGTTCTCCGAACCCGCCCTTGCTTGAGAAGGCAAAGATCAGCAGGCCGAAGATGAAAATGTCTTCCGTGCTCACTGGATGCCCAAGTAGCGCTTGGCGGCGGCCATGGCTATGCCGACCGCCTCTTTGCCCATCAGCCCGCCTAGCCCCGCGAGCGCCCCGCCCCACTCATAGCTCAGGCCGTACGCATGCGCGGCCATACATATAAGAAAGCCGATGAAAGAGGAAAGGAAAACGGCGGCGGCAAACTCCGTCCACCTGAAAGCCTCGCCTTTGGCGACGCGGTTTGCGTACATGAGAACCTGTGCCATAGCAGCTACCCCCGCGGAAAAAAGGTAGGGCGTGTAGGAATTGTGTTCTTGCATCTATCCCTCGCTAGAATCGTGAGCGAAGTGTGAGCGTCGCGAGGGGGCGACTGCCGCACCCAAAGAAAAACCCTCGCGAACGGACGGTGCTCGCGAGGGTCTGCAGCTTTGGAGACTCATGGAAAAAGAAATCTCAGGGAGGATTATAGGTCATGGACTAGGGAAAAAACTAGGGCAAAAAATAGCGGACCAGTTGAAAGCCGCGCCAATAGCGGGTGTTTCATCCCTACTGGGCCTACCAATCCCGCTAAAGACCTGACACCTCGCAACGCCCGTCGCCATTGGCCTCGGGCGTTTTTGTTTCAGCAGTGGCGGGGCATGGCGGGCGGTCCCCGCCCCAAAAGCACCTATCCACAAGTGTTAACATCTATTCACTCATAACAACAACAACTAGGGCAAAAACTAGGGCAAAAAAAATTTGCCCTAGCCCGGAGGACTCATGGGTGAAAAATTGACACAGCGGGCGGTGGACACTCTGCCGCCCGGCACGTACGCGGACGCTGCCGCTCGCGGGCTGTACCTTCGCGTGACGGGCGAGGGTGCGCATAGGTCGTGGCTTCTGCGCCGAACAATCGACGGGCACCGATATGACGTAGGGCTAGGCGGCACCCGCAGCTTGTCGCTGATGAAAGCTCGAGCCGAAGCAGCACGGCTCATGACTCTGCCGCCCGCCACCTTCATAGCTGAGGTGCGTCCGCAGAAGAAGGCGGCGCCAGAACGGCCGACCGTGCGCACCTTCAAGCAGGTGTGCGATGAATTCATATTGTGGAACATCGAGGTTGGCAACTGGGAAGAGCTGAGCAAGAGTCACCGCGTTTTCGAAAGCCGCATGCGTTGTCACGTATGGCCGAAGATAGGGGCGCTTCCGATTGACGAAATCAAGCCTTCCGACATGGCGGAGATAGTCACGCCAAACTGGCACCGCCCTGACGTAGTGGACCGCTGCCTAGCTTTCGCCAAGAAGGTTTTCGACTGGGCGAAAGCGAAGGGCTACACGACGAGAGACAACCCCGCCGACCGACGGGGCGCACTGCAGTTCCTTCTGCCGAGCACCAAGCACGTGGTGCAGAAC
>CAVJUB010000120.1:0-7006 GCA_963652545.1 Hallella faecis
ACTTCATCAAGTGATTTGCCATATTTTCGGAGGTCAACCAGTTGCGGAATCAGTTCCCGAAGTTCTGTCTCGGAAAAACCGAACATGCCGGCAAAATCCGGGTCATTCGAAAAATTGGTGGCAATCGAAAAGCCGGAGGTCATCGAATCAAGCTCGATGGAGGTGACGCCGGTAATAAAGATCCAGTCAATAGGCCCATCAGTCGCCCAGTCTTTCAACAAGGCATAGAAGGTTTTGACAAGACTGTCCGCTTTCTTCAGCGCACAAGCGTCTCCGCCATAGGAATCCAGCAAATCATTGGCTGCGTGGTCATACTCATCGATGATGAGATAGATCCGTTCGCTGAAATACCTTCCATAAACACAAAGAAAATCATTCAAGAGATCCAACGGACGAGGATCGCTTTTGTCAATGACTTCGAAGCCTTCCTTGAAGTTGCGGCGCACGCAGAAATCATGGAATCCGTTCTTCAAATTTTCAAGAAAGTCGTCCTCAAAGTTGTCCGGCAGGATCCCGGAAAAGTCAAAATGGATGACGTTGTACGTGCTGGCGAGCTTCGTCTTGTGCGCGCCGATGTAGGTGCCGGCAAAGTTTTTCTCGAAGTCCTGGGCGGCGGCGATGTCGTAATAAGCTTGCAACGTTTGCGTGAAGAGCGTCTTGCCAAAGCGACGCGGTCGCACGATGAGCGGATAAAACGTCTGGCTGTTTTCCAAAACTTCGATGTAGCGGGTCTTGTCAACATAAGCTCCGCCTTCTTGGCGAATCGTGTCAAAGCGAGCCAGGCCGTACGGATTTTTCTTGAGAACGACGCTTTCAGTCATAACCTTTCAAGGGGAAAGTCGCAACAGTTTGTGCCAAACGCGCCTTATTATAACTAGGATTCTGTGCCAAAAATTAGAATGACTCAAATTCTTGACTTCGACAAAAGTATTTGCAGAACTTCTAGATCATTTTTTACTTTCACTCGCCCCAAAGAAAGCCCCGACTCCGCCCAGGCGGTCCGTCGGGGCTTGCTGCCGCTCCGCGCCTCACGCGAGCTTTGAATACGCCTCGTCGCTCACGGGCTCAAGCCACTCGTTGGAATGCCCTTCGGCCGGCACCTCCACGGCGATGTGCGAGAACCAGCTCGTCGGAGCCGCGCCGTGCCAGTGCTTCACTTCCGGCGGAATGTAGACGACGTCTCCGGCGTGAAGCTCGCGGGCGGCCTCGCCCTCGAACTGGCAGTAGCCGCGGCCGGCGACGCAAAGAAGGATTTGCCCTCCCTTGTGGTGCACGTGCCAGTTGTTGCGGCAGCCGGGCTCGAACGTGACGTTGGCGGTGACGACGCCTTCCGTGGTGAGCATCGCCAGCCAGCTCTTGCCGGAAAAGTACTGAGCGTAGGCGTCGTTGGGCGCGCCCACTGGGAACTTGGAATCAAAGTTTTCCATGGTTGTTTCTCGTTTTACTGGTTTTGCAGATTTGGCCGCCGCGCCGGGCGCCGATCCTGCAGCCGCAAGGACGCCGGCGGCGAGCACCATGCGGCGGCTCATCTTCTCAATCATGAGTGCTCCTTCGCAACCAGCGGGTGAACGAGCCGTCGCACGCCGCTGGTTCGCTCATCAGTCAACGCGAATGAGGCGGTACCGGTCCGTGCCCATGCCGAGCTCCTTCATGTAGGAGAGCTGGCGCAGGCCGCGGCGGGACTCGATGCGCTCGACGAGGTCGTGCCTCTCGTTTTCGGGCTTCGCCCACACGAGGTCGATCGAAGCCTGGTCAATCGCGAGCAGATCGGTGGAAGCGAGAATGCCGATGTCGGGGATCGTGGGTTCGGCCGCGCCGAGCCCCGCGCAGTCGCAGTCCACGGACATGCGGCGCAGGACGTTGATGAAGACGATCTTCTGGCCGAAGTAGTCGCAGACCGCCTTGGCGGACTCCGCCATGTTTTCCATGAGGCGCTCCTTCGCGGGCCATTCGTTCCAGGGCAGCGTGACGTCAGAGACGCCGTGCACCTGCTGCTTGCCGATGCGCCCGTCGGCGCAGCCGATGGCGATGTTCTTCATGGAGCCGCCGTAGCCGCCCATGGCGTGGCCCTTGAAGTGCGTCAGAACGAGCATGGCGTCGTAGTTGACGAGGTGGCCGCCCATGGAAATCTCCTTGAAGTGCCGGCCGCCCTTCACGGGAAGGTTCACGACGCCTTCTTCGTCCAGGATGTCCACCGGGCAGAAGGTCCAGCCGTTCACCTTGAGCGTCTCGCGGTGCTGCTCGGTGGTGTAGCGGTCGCCCTGGTAGAGCGTGTTCGTCTCGACGATCGTGCCGCCCGGGATGTGCTTCATCAGCTCCGCCACCATGAGGCGCGGCAGGATGTTGGGGCCGTTCTTTTCGCCCGTGTGCAGCTTCACGGCGATTTTGCCCGTGAGCGGCGCACAGATCTTTTCGTAGAGCTTCACGAGGTGCGCGGCGTCGATCACGGGCGTGAAGTACACGTCCGCCGTCTTTTCCGCGGCGGCGGCCGGGGCGCCGGTGAAGCCCCCCGCTGCAAGGCTCGCGGCGCCGGCGGCCGCTGCCTTGAGGAAGTCCTTTCGAGTCATTGAGGTCGTCATTTGCTTTTCTCCGAAAAGGCGGGCGAAGGACGGCGCGCCGTCTGCCCGCGGGTTCTGGGAGGCATTGTGGGGCCCGGCCGTGCGGCAGCGTCAGGCCAAAACGCGCAGATGACTGCCTGATTGCGCCAAGGCGACGAAAACGCGCGCGCCGCTCCGGCTTACGAAAAATTTGCAACAACCCGCCGCCTTTGCTATAAGAATCGTTTGGTTTTGACCATTTTTTTCGGCCGCCCGACCGCGGCCCGTTGCTCCATGCCGCTTTCGACCTTGGATCTGCCCCTCAATGAAGCGCTCCCCGACGCGGGGAGCCGGCGGCTGTTTGCCGTCTTTGAAAAGCTCGGCATCGCCCGCTGGGCGATGGAGGTGGACGACGCCGGGCGCGCGATCGCGATGCACTGGAGTCCGGAAATCCGGCGCCTCGCGGGCTACGCCGACGATTCGTCCGCCTTCCCCGACGACATCGCCTTCATCTTTTCCATCGTCCACCCCGACGACCTTGCGGCCATCCGCCGCGCGCTCTGGGCGGCGCTGTCCGACGCGAGCGGCCGCACGAACTACGACGTCGTCTACCGCATCAAGGACCAGCGCGGCGTCTACCACTGGTACCGCGCCGTGGGGCGGCATGCGCCCGAGCGCACGGCGTCGGGCCGGCATCTTTTCTACGGCCTCCTCTTTCGCAACGACAACGAGCGGGCGGCGCAGACGGCGCTCAAAGAGCGTCGCGAAGCGCTGCAGCGCGTCAATGTTTTTCTGCAGAAGCAGACGACGGAAGTGGAGGCGCTGCGAAAAAAGGAGGCGGACGACCTCGCGCGGCTTCAGTCGCTGCACGCCGCCCTCGAAGAAGACCGCGTCCGCCTCGTGCGGCGCATGCGCGTCATTGAAGCGCTGAGCCTCGACTGCAACGCAGTGTGGGTGGTGCACGTCCCCTCGATGTCGATCACCCTCGTGCGCAACAACGGCGCGAGCGCCACGGTGGCCGCCATTCCCGCGGCCGCCTGCACGAACGACCTCGCTTCCGCCGTGAGGCTGTACGCCGAGCACTGCGTGCACCCCGACGACCGCGCGAAGTTCATCGCCGCGCTCGACTACGAAAACGTCCGGCAGCAGATCACGAGCCGCCCGCTCTACGAATTCGTGTACCGCCGCGAGATCAACGGCGAGACGAGCTGGTACCAGGCCGTCCTGTCCCTGGCCAATCCCGGCCAGAGCGACGACTTTGTGGCGGGCTTTCGCTGCGCGGACGCCCTCGTGCGCAAGGACGCCGAGGAGAAGGCGCAGCTTGAGGCCGCCCTCGCCGCCGCGCGCGAGGCGAGCGAAGGCCGCACGAAGTTTCTGAACGCCATCAGCCACGACATCCGCACCCCGATGAACGCCATCGCGGGAATGACGGCCTTGGCGTCCGAACACCTCAATGATCCCGAGCGCGTGAAGGCCTCCTTGCAGAAGATCACGGACGCGGGGCGCGAGCTCCTCGCCCTCATCAACAACGTGCTGGACCTTTCGAGGCTCGAATCCGGAAAGCTCACGCTCACGCACGAAGCGATGACGCTCCCCGGCTTGTGCGAAGCGGTCTCGGACCGGATCATTCCGCTCGTGAGAGCAAAGAAGCTCACCTTCTCCTTCAACGCCGACCGCATTTTTCATGAAAGCCTCACCGCGGACCCCGTGCGGCTTTCGCAGATCATGCTGAGCCTCGCAGAGAACGCCGTGAAGTTCACGCCCGCGGGGGGCCTCGTCACCATGACCCTCACGGAGACGGGCGTTGAAAACGGCGAAGCAGGCTTTCTCTTTTGCTGCGGCGACAACGGGATCGGCATGTCGGAAGACTTCCAGCGGCGCCTCTTCTCGCCCTTTGCGCGCGCCAAGGCCGTGAACCCCTCGGGCGTCTCGGGCGCCGGGCTGGGATTGGCGGTCACCAAGCGCCTCTTGTCCCTCATGGCGGGCGACATCCGCGTCGAGTCGCGCCCGGGCGAAGGCTCCGTCTTCTCCGCCACGTTCCGCCTCCCCGTGCGCGAGGCGCCTGTTGACGCTCCGGCGGCGCTCGCGGGAAAGCGCATTCTCCTCGTGGACGACAACGCCGACGAAGGCCCCTGCGCCGTGCAGACCCTGCGAGATTTGGGCGCGGACGCCCTCTGGGTCGCCTCGGGCGAAGCGGCGCCCGAAGCCTGGGAAGCCGCCGTCAAGGAAAGCCGTCCCTTTGACCTCGTTCTGATCGACTGGCGCATGCCGGGCATCAACGGCGTCGAGACCGCGCGCCGGCTGCGGCCCTTGGCGGGCCCCGCCGTCCCCTTCATTCTCTTTTCCGCCTACGACATGGCGATCGACCGCGAGGCGGCGCTTCAAGCGGGCGTCACGGGCTTCATGAAAAAGCCGCTCTTTCGAAGCACCCTGAGACGAACGCTCCTTGCGGCGCTTTCCGCCGCGGACGCCAAGCCCGCCGCGACGGGCGGGGCCGCTGAAGGCGCGGCGCCCGCCCCGAAGCGCGTGCTTCTCGCGGAAGACAATGAATTGAACCGCGAAATCGCGACCGAGATTCTGGCGTCCTTGGGATTTGCCGTCGAAGCCGCGACCAACGGGCGCGAGGCGCTCGCGCTTTACGAAGCGCACCCCGCGTGGTGGTATGACGCCGTGCTGATGGACTTGGAAATGCCGGTGATGACGGGGCTCGAGGCGGCGAAAATCCTGCGGCGGTCGCTCCGATCCGACGCCGAAAGCCTGCCCTTGGTTGCGATGAGCGCGAGCACCCGCACCGAAGACCGCGAGGCCGCGCGCGAGGCGGGGCTCACGGCGTGGCTGGAAAAGCCCGCGGACCGCGCCGCCTTCGCGGCCGTTCTTTCGCAGTGCCTGTCCTTCAAAGGAGTGATGCCGTGAACGAAACGAAAAGCCTCACGCTGCTCTCGGGCGACCCCGGCCGCACGGACGCCGCGCTTTTTGCGGCCTATGCCCCTCTCGGGGTCGCGCGCTGGTGCCTCGTCGCGGACGAAGCGGGCGACACGGTGGAAATCCGCTGGTTTGACGAATTCTGGCGCATGGCGGGGTACGACGAGGCGAACACGCCGCGCACGACGCAAGCCATTCGGGAGCACATGCATCCCGCCGAGCGCGACCGCGTGCAGGAAGGCATTCGCCGGGCCGTGCTGGATCCCACGGGAAAGACCGAGCTCGATGCAGAGTTTCGCCTGCAGCACGCCGACGGCTCCTGGCACTGGTACCGCTCCCGCGGCGGCTTTGACGGCAGCGACGCCGGCCCCGGCCGGCCTTTTTACGGCCTCACGGTGAACATTGACCACGAGCAGCGCGTGGACGAGGCGCTCGCGGACGAAACCCGCAAACTGGCGGCCGCGGGCGACCGGCAGCGCGCGGCGATCGAGGAGACGTCGCTTCTTCGCGCCCGGCAGCAGGAGACCATTGCCGCCATGGAGCAGCTCAACGCCTCCATCGAGCGCGGGCGCCGGGAGCTCGATCAGCAGATGCTCGTCATCAACGGGCTCTCTCGCGACTGCAACACCGTCTGGCACGTGAAGTGGCCGGAGCTCACCGGCCGCCTCTACCGCAACCTCGCCCCCGCCTCGCAGCAAAGCGTCGTGGAGAGCGTGCGGCAGACGAACCATTTCCCGACGGGCTTCCGGCTCTACATCGACACGAGCGTGCTCCCCGAAGACCAGCCGATTCTCCTTCCCTACTGCGACGGCGGCGTCGTGAAGGCGGCGCTTCGCGAGCATCACTTCCTGCGCCTGCGGCACCGCCGCGTGACGGAAGGCCGGGTCGAATACTATGAAGCGGTGTTCGTGAAGCCCGAGTCGGGCGAAGACTTTGTGCTGGCGCTTCGCAACGTGGACGACCTGGTGCGCCGCGAGCAGCAGAAGAAGGCGGCCTTGGCGACCGCCGCGGACGCCGCGGCCCGCGCTGACCGCGCGAAGTCGGTGTTCCTGAACAGCATCTCGCACGACATCCGCACGCCCTTGAACGGCATTCTCGGCATGGCGGACATCGCCCGGCGGCACGCCGACGACCCCGCGCGCGTCGAGGACTGCCTCGCGAAAATCACGGGCGCGAGCCGCCACCTGATGGAGCTCGTGAACGAAGTCCTCGACGTCTCCCGCATCGAGTCCGGGCGCATCGACCTCGCCCACGACGTCTTCAATCTCACCGAAGCCTTTGCGGCGGTCACGAGCCTCATGGCGCCCCAGGCCAAGGCCGCGGGCCTGCACCTCACCGCCACCGTGAACGGCGTCACGCACGAAGCCGTCGCGGGCGACGCGCTGCGGCTGCGGCAGGTCTTCGTGAACTTTCTGAGCAACGCCGTGAAGTTCACGCCCGCCGGGGGCAAGATCGACGTCACCCTGGAGGAGCGCCCGTCCGCCTCCCGCCACTACTCGGAATACGTCTTCACGTGCCGCGACACAGGCTGCGGCATGTCGGAAGAC
>CAVJUB010000121.1:0-6835 GCA_963652545.1 Hallella faecis
CGGGTAGTGGAAGAAACCGGCGGCTTGCGGAAACGCAGGCCGCCGTCAGCGATTTTTCAACAGACAATCCGTATTGCAGATTTCTTTTGGCTCGTCTTTTCAGCGTGACGTCGGTGTCGCCAGCGCGAGCTCCTTCTCCGCTGTGTTCGTCTCCATCACTGTTTCCTGCGCTTTCCGGAAGGCGCGCAGCGATCCGAAGACGCCCGTGAGCAGAATCGCAAATCCGAACACCATCGTGGTCGTCGGCCACTCGCCGCGCCACAGAAGGGCGTAGATGACGGAGGAGACGGACTCAAAGACGATCAGCTGGCCACCAAGCGCCGAGGGCAGTCGCTGGCTCATGGCGTTCCAGAAGTACATCGCAACCCACGAGCAGAGCAGTCCGATCATGAGCGCCACGGCAAGAAAACGCCATGGCGCGGGGCCGAGAAGGGTGACGCGGGTGTCCAGCCAGCCGAGAACATAGGCGCAGACGGCAAAAAGCGCTAGAACCACGGGGAGCACCGTTACGCCTTGCAGCGCCGTCCAGGCGGCGGAGTTGTGACGGGGATGCGCGAGCAGCCACTCGCCGTTCATGATGGAGAACCAGGTCCATGCCACGACGGCGGCGACGCCGAACCCGACGCCGATCCAGAAGTCGGCAGGCGAAGCGGCGGCGGCCGTCATGAACTGGAATTCGGTCCAGTTGGCGACGACGAGGCCGAAGAGAATGAGAAGGATCGGCGGCACGATGGCGCTCCAGGCGACCTCTCGTCCAGTGCCGCGGCTGCGATAGTTGCCGACAAGGGCGACGAGAACCGGGATCACGGCCATGAACATGCCGGCGAGCGGCGCGCCCGCGAGGCGGATGCACATCGTGAGCAGGCTGTAGAAGATGACGTTGCCGAAGAAGGGAAGCCGGAACGCCTCCCGAATGTCGGCGCGGCTGAACATTCGCAGGTCCTTGCGAAGGATCCACAGGAACGGCAGCGACACGAGGCCGAACATGATGAAGCGGCTCAAGGCCACGAGAACCGGGTTGTACTCCGGCACCATCAGCGGGGCGATGTAAATGAGCCCCCAGAGCGCGCCCGCGAGCACGCCCTGCATAACTCCTATCCACATTTTGCTAGCGATCTCAAGGCTCCCGCCTTTCACCCGGGAGCGTTGCGATGCGGACGACGTTGTTTTTAGTGAAAGCCCGCGGGGAAAAGCGGGTGTCGTCCGGCGCCGGAAGGCGTCGCCTCCGGCCGTCGATGAAGGGCTGCGCCGTGCGGCGCCTTGGGGAAAAGCGCGCCGCTTGAGGGACCTTCAACGGACGGATGATACTAACAAAGGGTGTAGAAGTAAGACATAGCGTTTAAGGGAAAACCCTGAGCGATAGGCTCGTTAACGCGGACGTCGGTCAGGCGGTCGTGCGGGCGGCGAACTCGACGAGTCGCTCGGCGTCGTCTTCATCCATGACGCGGATGCCGTGCTTTTCAAGCAGCGCTGCGGTGACGCCGCGGCCGGGCAGGAGCTGGCCGGAAAAGGTGCCGTCGTAGACGTCGGCTGAGCCGCAGGAGGGGCTGCGGGCTTTGAGAAGCGCCAGACGCACGTGATGCTCGCGGCAGAGCGCGAGCGCGGCTTGAGCGCCCTTAATGTAGGCGGCGGTGACGTCGTCGCCGGCCTGGGTCATCACGCGGCCGCGGCCTGCGAGGACATCGTCGGCGGTGTGGCCCGGCTCGATTTCCGCCGGCGCGCGGGGCGTAGTGAGGCCGCCGGCGCATTCCGGACAGCAGGGCACGATCCGCAGGCCTTTTTCTTCAAGGACCGTGAGAAGCGCTGAAGCGCCGGAGCAGGGCTTTGCGGCGCCGTCGTAGCGGCACGCTTTGCCCGCGAGGCAGGCGCTGACAAGAAGCGCCGAAGGAGCGTTGCTCATGCAGCCGGCGCTTCCGTCTTGGCGGGCTTCGGGAGGTTTCCGAACTTCTTTACGGTGCGCTCGATGCGCGCCGTGTCGCCCGAAATCCACCAGGGCACTGTCTTCAGGGCTTCCGCCACCATGCCGAGAATCGCCTTTTCGTGCTCGGCCGAGGGGCAGCCCAGCACCCAGTCGTAGACCTGCTGCTGCGGGCAGTAGACGCGCGGATGGCCGATGCCGATGCGAAGGCGCCAGAAGTTCGGCGTGGAGAGCTTCGCGGTGATGTCCTTCAGGCCGTTGTGGCCGGCGTTGCCGCCCCCGAGCTTCACCTTGAGGCAGCCGGGCGGAATGTCGAGTTCGTCGTGCACGACGAGGATCTCTTCGGGCTTGATTTTGTAGTAGGCGGCGAGCGCCTGCACGGCCGAGCCCGAGGCGTTCATGTAGGTCGTGGGCTTCAAAAGCCACACGTCGCCTTCGTCCGTGCTGAGGCGGGCGGTCTCCCCGAAGAAGCGGGCGTCGGACGAAAAGCGCGCGTGGTGTTCGTCGGCGAGCCGGTCAAGAAACCAGAAGCCCATGTTGTGCCGCGTGCCGCGGTATTCGTCGCCGGGGTTGCCGAGGCCGGCGATGAGGCGGATCGGCGTCAGTTTGGCAGGCATTGTGCTGCTCCAGTGAGTTCAAGTTCAGTCGTCAAAGCGGGATTTCGGCGCGCGGCGGGCGCGCTCGCCCGGTTCGCCGAAGCGATCCTTGCCTTTGAAATCTCGCTTGCCGCGGCGCTCTGTCCGGTCGCCGGTCTCTTCGCGGCTTTCGCGGTAGCCGGCGGCGCGCTTGGGCTGGTCGCGGCGCACCGTGACCGTGCGGCCTTTGATCGTGGTGCCGCGCAGCGCCGTAACGACGGCCTGCGCCACCGGGGAGTCCACTTCCACGAGCGTGAAGCGGTCGGCGATGTCGATCGCGCCGATGCGGCGGCTGGCGATGCCGGCTTCGTTGGCGATGGCGCCCACGATGTCCGAGGGGCGGACGCCCATTTCGCGGCCCGCGCCGATGAAAAGACGCGTCATTCCTTCTTCGGGCGCCTTGTCAAAAAGCCCCGTGCCGGGACGGCGCTCGCGCGGCTCGCGCTTCTTCTTTTCAAAGGCCGTGACGGCGGGAATCTCCTCTTCGTCTTCGGCGTTGCCCGCCAACTTGTCGGCATAGGCAAGCGCCGCGGCCGCCACTTCAAAGGGATCGGCGTCTTCGCACAGCTGCTCGGCGACGACGCGGTACTTTTCAAAGCGGCCCGAGACAAGCTCCTCCTTCACGGCGCCGCGCGTGACTTCCATGCGCTTGGCGCGCACGTCGGTCACCGTGGGGACGGTGAGCAGCTCGATCTTGGCTTTCGTGATGCCTTCCAGGGCGCGAAGGCGGCGGTGCTCGCGAGGCTCCAAGACCGTGATCGCCACGCCCGTGCGGCCGGCGCGTCCCGTGCGGCCGATGCGGTGCACGTAGGTTTCGAGCGAGGCGGGAATGCCGAAGTTGATGACGTGCGTGACGTTTTCAAGATCAATGCCGCGTGCGGCGACGTCGGTCGCCACGATCACTTCGCAGGAGCCTGACTTCGCGCGCTTCATCACGCGGTCGCGCGAGTCTTGATCAAGCCCGCCGTGAAGCGCCTCGACGGCAAAGCCGCGGGTGCGCAGGGCTTCCGTGACCTCGTCCACTTCGTTGCGGGTGCGCGCAAAGACGATCGCAAGCTCCGCGGCCTCCACGTCGAGAATGCGGCCGAGGGCGGCGAGGCGATGAGCGTGCCCCACCATGTACGCCTTCTGCGGCACGCGCGGAGCTTCGCCTTCGGCGGTCTTTTCGCGGGCGATGACGATGTGCTCGGGTTCCTTCAAGTGCGATTCCGCAATGCGGCGGATGCGTTCGGGGAGCGTCGCCGAGAAGAGCGCCGTCTGGCGTTCGGGCGGCAGCTCCGAGAGGATCGCCTCGAGTTCGTCGGCAAAGCCCATGTCGAGCATTTCGTCGGCTTCGTCCATGACGAGCGCCTTGATGGCCGAGAGGTCGAGCGTTCCCTTCTTGATGTGGTCAAGCGCCCGGCCCGGGGTCGCCACGACGACGTGGACGCCGCGCTTCAAGAGCCGGATCTGGCGGCCGTACTCCTGGCCGCCGTAGATGGGCGCCACTTCGATGCCTGCGTACTTGCCGAAGTTGTTGAAGGCCTCGGCGACCTGCAGGCAGAGTTCGCGGGTGGGCGTGAGAACGAGCGCCGCCGGGAGTCCCTTTTCGCATCCCGCCACGTACTTTTCAATGAGGGGGAGCGCAAAGGCCGCCGTCTTGCCGGTGCCCGTCGCGGCCTGGCCCAGCACGTCCCGTCCGGTGAGAAGCGTCGGAATCGCCGCCGTCTGGATGGGCGTCGGCTCCTCAAAGCCCATTTCGGTGAGGGCGCTCACCAGCGTGTCGGAGAGTCCGAGCGAAGAAAAGGCGTTGTCCATGTCGGGTCAGGTCCAAAAATTCAATTCAAAGAAAAACCGCGGAGACGTTCGGCGGCAGAAAGTCGCTCGAAAGCATCCGCGGTGTCGGTCTGCGCCGAGCTCCTTGACGGGCGTCGGCGCAAGACGGGGCTCGGTGACGGCGAATTACTTCGCAGCAGCGGCCGGAGCAGCAGCGGCAGGCGCCGCGGCGTCCGTCGCGGCAGCCGCCGGAGCAGCAGCCGTGTCTTCGGCGATCACGGTCACGGTGGCGATCGGGGTTTCCGGAGCGATTGCGCGCACGCCTTCGGGCAGCTTCACGTCGGAGACGCGCAGCGTCGTCTGGCTCGTCATGCCGGAGAGATCCACATCGATGAATTCCGGCAGAGCCTTCGGCATGGCGGCCACTTCCACGAAGCTCGTGAGGTGGCTGATGAAGCCCTTGTCGATCTTGACCGCGGGGCTGTTCTCGCCGCCGAAGAAGTGCAGCGGCACGCGCATCGTCACTTCGGCGTTGGCGTCAACGCGCTGGAAGTCGCAGTGCATGACCTGGGGCTTGTAGGGGTGCATCTGGAACGCGCGCAGAACGACGAGCTCTTCCTTGCCGTCGAGTTCCATCGTGAGGATGGAGGCGTGGAACTTTTCCTTCTGCAGGGCGTAGAACATTTCGTTGTGGTCGAGCGCGATGGGCGTAGCGTCAACATTGTTCCCGTAGACGATGCCGGGGACCTTGTTTTCGCGACGCAGGCGGCGGCTCGCACTCGTTCCCTGCTCTTTACGCGTGGAAGCGGTGAATTTCATGATTTAACTCCGATAAAAGGGGGTTTGAAAGTAAAAAAATCGTCCGCAGCCGCGACCAGCTGCGGAACGCTCGATCATCCGAAAGATCGCCTTACTCGTTGAAGAGGGCGCTCACGGAGTCTTCCCGCGCGATGCGGGAAATGGTTTCGCCCACGAGATGCGCGCAGGAGAGCTGGCGGATCTTGGGGCACTGTTCGGCTTCCGGACGCAGCGGAATCGTGTCGGTGACGACGACTTCGTCGAGCGCGGAGTTGGCAATGCGCTCGATGGCGTTGCCGGAGAAGACGGGGTGGGCGGCGTAGGCGAGAACGCGCTTCGCGCCGCGCTCCTTCAGGGCGCCGGCGGCGTTGCAGAGCGTGCCCGCGGTGTCCACGATGTCATCGGTGATGACGCAGGTGCGGCCCGCCACATCGCCGATGATGTTCATGATTTCGGCGACGTTGGCGCGGGGGCGGCGCTTGTCGATGATCGCGAGGTCAACGCCGAGCTCCTTGGCCATGGCGCGGGCGCGGACGACGCCGCCCACGTCGGGGCTCACCACCATGAGGTCAGGGTACTGGTGAGCGAGGATGTCGGAAAGGAGCACCGGGGTGGAGTAGATGTTGTCCACCGGGACGTCGAAGAAGCCCTGAATCTGGTCCGCGTGCAGGTCCATCGTGAGAACGCGGTTCACGCCCACGCTCTGGAGCATGTTCGCCACGACCTTCGCGGAAATGGCGACGCGGGCGGAGCGGGGACGGCGGTCCTGGCGGGCATAGCCGTAGTAGGGCATCACGGCGGTGATGCGGCGCGCGGAGGCGCGGCGCAGGGCGTCCGTCATGATCATGAGTTCCATCAGATTGTCATTGGTGGGAGCGCAGGTGCTCTGCAGAACGAAGACGTCGCTGCCGCGCACGTTTTCGTTGATCTCCACCATCACTTCCCCGTCGGAGAAGCGGTTGACCGTCGCGCGGCCAAGCGGAATGTTGAGGTACTGCGTTACCGCGTGCGCAAGCTTGGGGTTGGCGTTGCCCGAGAAAACCTTCAGGCTGTCAGGAACGACAGGAACCATGGTAAGTGCTCTTTTCTTTATGAAATTGAACGGGAATGTCCGACGGCGTGGCGTCAGGCTCTGACGGAGGCTTGGACTCCGGTTTCGCGGCTCAGAGCCTCGAAAAACGCGTGATTTTAACATCGGCCTGAAACAAAATCAACGCACTGGACGGATTCGGGGGAGGTTCATCCAGCGCGAGGCCGCGTCCGGCGGGCTTTTGTGGGAAATAAAAAAACCCGTCCGGCATGAATAACCGGCGGGTCTTCTGTGCTCGGGCCCTCAGCAACGACTCCGGGGCATCACCGCCTGCACATAGGTTGTTGTCCTGTCTGTGCAAGAACTCTCTTTCGATGACTCAAGCGGGGCGCATTATGGGAGGTTTTCCGAAGGGTGTCAAGCGCAATTGGCGGGAATTTACACATAGAAACAAATGTCGGAACGATGACGAGTGTGACGGCGTGATGACGAACGCAAGATCGTCCGTTGAGACGGATGTGAGGAAACAAGATCTTGTGGCGGTGGCGAGGGGCTCGACCGGCCGTATGGGGAGTTACGCCTCATATCTGATGTCTTTGCGATGAGTAGAATGCAAATATGATGTATTAAGCGGCCTGAGGGAGGAAAAAATGACGGAAGCCGATCGACAGGAGCGGAAAAAAGCGCAGCAGCGCCTCT
>CAVJUB010000122.1:0-6834 GCA_963652545.1 Hallella faecis
CATTGGGATAGCCCATGAAGAAGACGCCGTTGGTCGTGACAGAGCGAATAATGAGGTAAATTTTCTTTTAAATCATCAGACAAAGTGACGTCAACAGAGCAATTCCACTGAACGGGCGACAAAATCGCCACCACAGAAGCTGCCAAAACCAAAGATCTTGTCCATATCTGATTTTCCCATCGAATCCAACCATAATTCAACATAAGTATTATTATGTTGAATTTTCTCGCAGCTTGCGACAGGGGCACCGGATACGTGCAATTCACCCCGGAAGCCCCTCATGCGCCAAACATCCGCGATCTCTCAAATTTCATTCAGCCTCCAGCTCAATCTCTTGCTCCCGTACGACACAATATTTGTTGCAGAAGGCAATGCCATAGGAATAGCAAGTCTGGCAGTCGTACGCTCGCAAGCCTTGTCCGTAATTTCGCTCCCTCACCTGTTTTAACGCCGCCTCAGCGGCATCAACCAGCGTGTTGGTCTGACGGCAGCATTTGAGCTCAATGACGACGCCGACGGAACCGTCAGGGGATGTGAACAGCAAGTCAGCATACCCGTCTCCCGCCTCTCCGTTCGATGAGAAATTTTCGATGGCCGCCCCCGCACAGGAAAGCAATGCCACCAGAAACCCATGGTAGAAATTCTCCGGCTTTGCTCGCGTGGCGGCATCCCGAACCGAGACGTAATTCCTCAACACCGGCAGCAGCACCGATTTCACGCCTCTGGCATCGCCAGCCAAGGCGGCCTTTGCGAGCTGCACTCCGTGCTGAGCGCAGACGGGATTTTGCTTTGAGAAATGCCTCAATACGTTCTTTTTGAATGTATCCCTGATTTCTTCGTTGGGAATTCGAACCCGCAAATCGAGCGGACTCTCCGGCTTTCGTTCCGCAATCGTCAAGTAGCCGGTGAAAAACAGCAGAGTCCAGAAGTCGTTGGGATCGTGACTGGCCAAATCACCATAGTTGAGCTTGTCATTAACCGTAATATCGATGGTGCCGCCGTCAACAAGCGTTTGCATCTTGTCGGTTTCGTCCCCTGACAGGAAGCCCAAGAACTCATCAATGACGGCGTTGCTGCTGGAACCGGCCCAGTAGTTGAGCAGCGGCGATTGAATCGGGTTCTTGGATTTTCGAGCGTCTGAGCAGAAATTGATGACATCCCACGGACAGTAGATTTCACGTTCGTTGAAGCGATACCCGTCATACCAAAGCTTGACTTTCTCAAAACAGGCCCCTAGCTCGTAGTAGTCGAGCAACGCCCTGACTTCGGTCTCCGTGAAACCGATCGCTTCACTCAGCGTATTGTCTTCCGAAAAAACGGTATTGATCCCGGGATTGTTAAGCCCAGTGAAGATGCTTTCCTTGCTCACTCGGAGACAGCCCGTGAGAACCGCTTTCCGGAGGTATTCGTTCGGCGTCGGCCCCGGCTTCAATGCTTCACTCAACATTCCCCGGATCAATGGAAGCATCTCATCGTAGTATCCATGAGCTGCCGCCTTGGCAAGCGGAACGTCATATTCGTCAATCAGCAAAACGACTTTGCGCCCGTAGTGCTTGCCAAGATAGGATGTAAGATCACTTAGAAATGCTTTGATGCAGTCTTTGTTTGAAATATCTTTCAAAAAATCTGCATCCATGTATTGCGAAAAACGTTTCCTTTCCTGAGGCAGCAGTTGGGGACTGTTTTGAAGGAACGCATACTCCATGGCTTTATTGGCAATGTGCCGAGCCAAAGCTTCATAGGCGCCGATGAATGCTGTGTCATCAACATCCTTGAGCGACATGAAGACCACGGGATATTGTCCCATGAAGGCATCACAGAAGGGCTTGTCTTCGAGGACTTTCAATCCAGAAAACAGACGGGCCTGTGACTCGCGGCTGCCCGGATTGTCGCAGTCAATTTGAACAAACTCCCGCAAGGTGTGCATGAAAAGTGTCTTCCCGAAGCGCCGCGGCCGCGTGATGAGCAGCACTTGCGCGTCATGTTGCATCACTGCCTGGATGTACATCGTCTTATCGACGTAGTAGCAGTTATTTTTCAACAAGTCCGCAAAGGACTGCTGACCAACAGGAAGAGATTTCATGACAAACCCCTATAGCATTTCACAATGTTTATTCTATCGGATTTAGGCGGCTTTCCCAGTTTTTACTGAAATGCCGCGGCTGGCGTAATCGGCCTTGATGATTTCGATGATCTGCCTGACACTCTCTTCGAGATCGTCGCCAAAAAAGGCGGCCTCGGTGAGCAGAGCCTTGTAGTTGGGAAGTTCGCACTGCTTGTACGCTTCGGAGAGCTTCATCTCTGTGCCATTGACCCAGAGCTTGTAGGCCGATACCTCATAGAGAATCTGAGTGACGATTTCGAGCCAATCGAAAGCCTCATCCACGTCCTCTTGTTCCCAACGGTGCTTCCTCAGTGTCTCTACGTCACAAAGCGCGTCGGCCATCTCTTTGGCGTCGTCGTAGTCTTCAAAGACGCCTTCAACGACTTTGCGAGCTTCGGGAGAAAGTTCAAAAGGTTGTTCCATAGCGGGATCCTTGGGCGCGGCATCCGATAATTGATCTGCGTACGATATTTTCGCCTCAAATTGACCACGCCGGCACAATGAAAGTGTTCGAATCAAAGGCACTCAGCGCAGGCGCATTGCATATGACCGCTCCCGCCCCGACGGGCACCGCGCCTTTCTTCAGTTTGGCGAAGTGCTTGGTCATGGAAGGAGCCGGCATCGTGGTTTTCTTGACTTCGAGAGGATGAAGCTCTCCGTCCGCCTCAAGAATAATGTCGATCTCTGCTTGCTCAAAATCACGATAGTACCAAAGCTGGCAATCCTTCCCCAGATTCCTGTAGCTGTTCCTGATCTGATTTATCACGAAGTTCTCAAAGATATTTCCGTTGATCGCCCCGTTTGCCAAAATTTCAGGCGAACTGTATCGGGTAAGGTAGGCCACCAGCCCGGTATCGAAAAAGTACATTTTCGGAGCCTTGACCGTTCGTTTCAGCAGATTGTTGGCATAAGGATGCAAGAAAAAAATGACGTCCGAATGCTCAAGAAGCTTCAGCCACCGCGTCGCGGTGGGCACCGCCACCCCCACATCTCGCGCAATATCGGTTATGTTGAGCATGTCGCCGCAACGACATGCCGCCGCCCGAATGAAGTCTGCAAAGGCCAGGGAATCGACTTTTGGCGCCAAATCTCGAATGTCCCGTTCCAGGTATGTTTGGAGATAGCTGCCGTAGAAAACATCGCGGTTAGGAAATTTTCCGCTTGCGTAGCCAGGCATGCCGCCAAGCCAAATTCGTTCGAACATTTCTTTGACATCCGCCGGCTTGTTCGCCTTTTCTCTTGCCTTGAGGGCCTCGAGATTCAGAGAAAATTCGGTTGCCGCCCCCTGCCCTGCTGTTTCGTGCTGAGACAGCGCGGACAAATGCAGCAGCGCGGCGCGCCCTGCCAGCGATTCTTGCGCAAGCTCCATCATGCGGAACGCCTGGCTCCCCGTCAGCCAGAAGGAGCCGGGCGCGGCTCCCTCGTCCACCGCCATCTTGATGTATGAAAACAGTTCCGGCGCGTATTGCACCTCATCGATCAACACGGGCGCCGGGTGCAGTTGCAGGAACATCCTTGGATCGGACTTCGCCAAGTTTCGATCCATGAGGTCATCCAGCGTGACGTAGTTTCGCGACTCACCCATCTCTTTGAAAACAGTCGTTTTTCCTACTTGTCGAGGCCCCGTCAGAATGATGACTGAGTACGACTTCGAAAGCTCGGCGATGGTCGAGGCAATGTCTCTGGTGAAATGACGATTCATGGAATCACCCAAAGGAAATAACGGTTGCCGTTATTTTACTCAGCGGTCTATCAATATAACTCCGGGGAATTTAACGGCATGTGTTAAATTCCTCAGCTTCCGCCATCGTCATGTCCAAGCAATTTTTGCGTCGCAACATCGGCTTCAGTCGCCGTCTTCCTGCACAAGCTTGACGAGTTCCGTTCCCACGTAAACCGCCGCCACGCACTTGAGATTCGGGATGCTCCGGAAATTCGGACACCGTGCGTAACGGTGCGCCTGCTCGATCGCCGCGTCCAATACTTTCTGAACCGCGGCTTCTGATTTTCCTTCGGCCTTGGTGAGATGCTTGAATTCCACCAGGTAGGTCGCCTGCACGGGCGAGCCTTCGGTCGGTCGAATCACCAAGTCGGCTCTGCCTCCGTCCGGGCCCACGGCTTGCGCCTCGCGCACCACTTCAACGTGACTGTTGAAATAGAGCGACGCCGCGATCAGCGTCTGAAAGTCGCTCTCCGTCAGGTGCACGGCCGCCATCGCGTCGCTCTGCTCCGCAAACCGCGCGCTCGCCGACCGAAAAAGCGGCTCCAGGTCACCTCTTTCGAGAGCCTGATACGCCGCCGTCAGATCCCGAGCGCAATAGCAGGAAGCCTCGCCCGTCAAAGAAAGAATGTACTGCAGATAGTACTCAAAGAATTGAATGGCAACCGCCCGATTCGGCACCACCAGCCGGTGGCGGTCATTGGGCGCAAACGTCAGGTAGCCCATGTAAAACATGGCGGAAAGAACGCACTCATCGCTAAAGCGGTCACTCCGATTGACGTTGAGCAATTGCAGACTTCCCGTCGGGAAGTCAATGGGTTCATGCTGCAGCGCCTTCTCCACTACGCTTTTGACAAAGTCAGGCTCCCCCAGACGGAGAATGCCGCTGATCTTCTGCAAATCTTGCGCAAACGAGGGATCAAGCATCGTGTCTGGCTCGTCATTTTCGTCTCGGATGGCATCGAGGTAATAGAGACACATCGACGCGTTGAAAACCGCTTCGTCCGACCGCGCGCTGAAGCGGTAGCCGTTGTACCACTCCTTCATGCGGGCCACGATCTCATCGAGCGAGTGCTGATACTTCTGAAGGTCAATCACCTGCGGAATCAGTCGCCGCAATTCGGCTTCCGTAAAACCAAACAAGGTCGAAAACTCCGACCGCGTCGTGAAGTTTTTGGCAATCGAAAAGCCAGACGTCATGGAGTCAAGCGCGATGGCCGTCACGCCGGTGACGTAAATCCTCGCCACGGGTCCCGTGTCGGCGGACGCACTTTTGAGCTTCGTGTAGAAGTCCGTGAGGAAGCCGTCTGTGACCGTGATCTGCTTGAATTCTTCAATTTCTCGCGACAGCACGGAATTGGTGAGGTGATCGTATTCGTCGATGATGACGAACAGCTTCTGGCAATAGGACGGTCCCAAAATGGAGAAAAAGGCTTCAATCAGCTCGGCGGCGCTCGAAAAGCTCCCGCCAAGGATTTCTTCTTGACGCGGATGCGGATAGTAATTGAAGAAATTCATCACGGCGCTGCGCACACACCGCCGAAACGCTTCCGCCGCGTTCCGACCAGAAATGCCGGCGAAGGTGAACTTCAGCACATAGAACTGACTGGCCAGCGGCGTTCGGTGACTGCCGATGTAGGTGCCGCTGAAGTTCTTTTCAAAATAGGACGCCTGCGACTTGTCGTAATACGCAAGAAGCGTTTCTGCAAAGAGCGTCTTTCCAAAGCGCCGCGGGCGCACGATGAACGGAAAACGAGAGCCGCATCGCTCAAAAGCCTCAATGAATCGAGTCTTGTCCACATAGGCGAAATCGTCGAAACAAATCGAACGAAATCCAGAGTTTCCATAGGGAATTTGTTTCAACGCAATGCTTCCCATCTTATTCACGGACGCTTCGCCCCCATTTTCTTGCCGCGTCCGCCTGATCCATCGCTTCCATTTCTTGTGCCATAAGCTTGCTGGGAAAATAGCACATTCGACGCCCTGCCTTGCTCACGCAAACTCGTAATTTTTTCGATAGAATCTACGTACTTCACAAGCTTGCGCACAGCAAAAGAAAATGTGCGCGAGCACAGCTCGTCGGACGCCGCAGAAACCTTCCGACATAGAGCGCGCCTGCAGCTGAGCGCCTCAGAAGGCTTTCCATCTCATCAGGAGCCACTCATGAACCTCCCCAAATTTGATCGCTCTAAATTGAACCTCGCCAAGCTCAAGTCGGTCGCTTCGAAGCTGCTCACCGCCCTCGACCATTGGTTCGACACGTGCTTCAGTGAATTCGCCGTCGACTGCGTGCGCGTCGCTTTCATGCTGGGCTTGTTCTACCTCTTCATCTGGATCATTTCGTCGCCCGCGCCCGCCGACGGCGAGACAACGGTCACCAGCCTCAAGTTGAGCTACTCCCTCACCTCGGATGGTCCCTATGCCAAAACGCTGATCATCGTTCTGTACGGCCTGTTTGTCTTCTGCTTCGGCATGGCCCGCAAGCTGCGCTTCTCCTTCCGCAAGGATCCCGCTGAGGCCGACAAGAAGGACAAGGAGGCGTCCGAAGTCAAGGAGTCAGCGACCGAAGCAGCGAACTCAGCTCAGCCCGCCGCCCCGGCAGAAGCCGTCGCAGCCAAGGCCGAGCCGGAATCCACTCCCGCCAAACCCGTCTAGAAGGCGGGAGGCCTGTCGGGCCAGCATCCCGCTTCCAGCCAATCATCGGACGGCCGCCACTTCACTCTCGAAACGGCGGCCGTTGTCATCTAGTGCCGTCAGGCGATCAGAACAAGTACTGCACCTGCGCAAAGCCCGTGGCGCCGAGACGGTCACCCGCGTAACCCTTCACGCCGAAGTCAAGCTTCCACGGCGACGAAGCTGACGGCCTCAACGAGGCTCCCGCTTCGAAAATGCCCGAATTGCCGTCCATCGACGGAGAGACGATCTTTCGTCCGTTCAGCCACGAATCGGCGTCGCCGCCGTCTTCTCGGAGGACAAGCGCGCGTTTGTCTGCTGGCAGCAGGCCATCTGA
>CAVJUB010000123.1:0-6815 GCA_963652545.1 Hallella faecis
AGCGACAGCCGGCCGTCATGAGCCAGCTGATCCGCGACGTCGGGATTGAGGAGCTTCCCGCAGAAGGTCACATTGACTGTGCCGTTGCTGAAGTCGAACTCCGGCATCGGAAAGAGGCGCTCTCGCTGGGACAGAAACATCTTCGGGATGCCGCTGCCGACGTTTTCCATCAGCTGCAGATGAACCATGGCATGGGCGAGCGCTCGATTTCGGACGAGGTCCTCGGAGACGCCGTGGGTGAGGACCTCTTCAATGGAGCCGGGAAGGAAGCTGCCGTAGTTGGTGAAGGTGACTTCGTCCTCGCGTTCGGTGATGGTAATGCGGTGGCCTTGAAGGTAGTCCTGGTGTGCGATGGCGTTGGCCAAGGCTTCGCGGAGCACCCAGCGGTCGTATTGCGGAAGTTCCGATGGCGTCATGGAGCCTTCCTTGAGATAAGGCACCTTCAGGATGCGGATGCAGTTGACGGCTTTTTCGGCGGTGAGCATCAGCGGGCAGTCGAAGTGCTCGTAGGACTTCGGCACGCCCAAATGGTCCTTCAGCACCCAAGTGATGCGCGAGATGGCGGGCCGGAGAAGCGCGTCGCTTTGGTCTTTGCCAAAGAGAATGACGGCGCCGTTCGTGATCTTGCCATGCGTGACCAGGCGAAGCCGCGCGAGAAATTGAAGATCGTCTTCGGCATCGACCAGCGCGGCAAGCGTCGGATGCTTCGCCTTGAATTTCTCCCGGCCGACGCGAAGCGCTTCTGCGTCGAGGCTGTCAAGCGACGCCTCAGGGCAGGGCTCGCCCGACCAGTCGGCCGGCGGGCAGAGCCGGTTGATGACGTCAAGCGGCATGGCGGTGACGGACTCGCCGGTGCGCCACCAGTAGTGGCCCTTCCAGCTGACGGCTGTTCTCGCCGGGCGGACTGTGACGATTGTGGCCAGGCGGCCATTGGCCGCCGTCACGGTTGCAAAGTCGATCAGAACGTTCGGGCAGGCGCTTTGCGCGAGCAGCCTCAGCGCGGCGTTTTGCTTCTCCTTGCTGTCATAAGCGCAGGACCCGACAACTTCGTGGGTTTTGTCATCGACGCCGAAGACGAGATAGGCCGCTGACTGTCGCTTGAAGGCGGCGGTGTTGGCGAGCGCGGTGACGTACCGGCCGAAGCTGTCGGAGTCAAAGGACGTTTTGGCGGCCTTGAATTCCAGACACTCGGATTCGGTGGCGGCGCTGATCAGCTGATGAAGGAGATCGAGGTTCGGCTGGCGAGACATGAGCAACGAGCCTTGTATTGTTTGATTGGTGGATCATTGATAATTCGCTAAGAGTTTATCAATTTTTCAGGGTTGCCAAGGAAGAGAAGGCCGGCGCGGGACAAGGAGGAAAGCAAGGACGCGGGAAATTGGTGAGTCACTGCGAAATCAATAGAATGAGGCGATCGGCCGAACGGATGGTGTCCGACGGTTTTTGCCGGTGGAGAAAGGCTCTCCGGCCCAAGCAATTCAAGCGTTTCACAGACATGACTTCACTACTTTGCCGCGGCGCTCTGACGGCCGCGCTGGCGCTTTTTCTCGCTGGCTGCGGCGACTCCAGCAAGACGACCGCTGCTCAGGCGCCGGATCCCCTTCCCGTGACGACGGTCAAGACGACGACCGCCCAAAGCGTCTTCACAACCGCGGGGAGCATGGTGGCTGACACGCGAACGACGGTGGCGAGCCGCTTCTCTGCCTATGTAAAGGCCGTTCGCTTTGAGGAAGGCGACGCGGTGAAAAAGGGCGACGTGGTGGCGGAACTGGACAGCCGCGATGTGGAGGCGGCGATTTCGGCCGCGCAGGGCAAGGCAACGGCCGCTCGCGCCGCCGCTCGGGATGCCGCGGACGACGCCGCCAAGTACGGCGCCCTCTACAAGGAGGGGCTCATCAGCAACAACCAGTGGCGCAAGGTGAGCTTGAAGAACGAGGGCGCGAAGAGCGACCTCGCGCAGGCCGAGGCGATGCTCGCCGTCGCTCGGACGCAGGCTGACTACCTCACGATCCGCGCCGAGCATGACGGGCACGTCGCCGCCGTGATGAAGCACGAGGGGGATCTTGCGCTGCCGGGACTTCCGATTGCCGTCATCGACACGGACGCGAATCCGAAATTTGAATTTCATGTGCCTGAGAGCGTGCGAAGCCAGCTCTCGGTCGGCCAGCCCGTGACGGTGGCGTTGGACAACGCCGCTCGCTTGACGGGGCGAATCGAGCGCCTCAACGAGTCCGCCGACCGCCTGACAAGAAGCTACCTCGCCCGCGCGACGATTGATGACAGCGAGGGCGTTCGTCCCGGCATGTACGGCAAGCTCGCCGTTCGCCTCGGGGGCGCCGAGCGGCCTGCGGCGCCAAAGTCGGCGCTCACGGAGCGCGGCGGCTTGACGGGCGTCTTCGTGGTGGAGCAGGGCAAAGCCTTGTTTCATTGGGTGAAGCTTGGGAAGCAGACTGCGGACGCGGTGGAAGTGCTCGCCGGGCTTTCGGGCGGCGAAACGCTGGTTGAGTCGCCGTCGGCGATGCTCTATGACGGCGCGGCCGTGACGGTGAAGGAAGCGAAATGACGCCGTCCAAAACGCTGACGGGCCGGCTTGCGGCGGCCTTCATTGATTCGAAGCTCACGATCCTTGTGATGATCGCGGCGCTCCTTTTCGGCCTCTGGTCCGTGATGACGACGCCTCGCGAGGAGAATCCGCAGATCACGATGCCTGCGGCGGGCGTGAAGGTGTTCCTGCCGGGCGCCGATCCTTCGGAAGTGGAGGCGAAGGCGGTCCGGCCGCTCGAAGCCCTCATCAATCAGATCGAGGGCGTGGACCACGTGTGGTCGGTGTCGGAAGACTCGCAGGCTTTGGTGACCGTGCAGTTCAAGGTGGGCGAAGACAAGGAGGCGTCCCTGGTGAAGCTCGCCGACCGCGTGATGAGCGGCCGCAACCAGCTCCCCGCGGACGTCGTGGGGCCCTTCATCGCAAGCGCGGACGCCGACGACGTGCCGGTGCTCGCCGTGACCTTCTTTTCTGAGAAGTATGGCGACGACGCCCTGCAGCAGGTGGCGGACCGCGTGGCAGACCGCCTGATGGGGCTTGAGAACGTCTCGAGCCTCTCGGTGGTCGGCGGCCGGGCGCGCGAAATCACGGCGGACGTGGATCCCGCCAAGCTGGAGAGCTTTCACCTCACGATGGACTCCGTGAAGGCGGCGATCGCCGCCGCCAACCTCGCGGGGCCACTGGGGAGCATCACGGACGCCAACGTCGTGACGCGTGTGCGTCTTGCGAACTTCATCGCGGACGCCGAAGACCTGAAGCATCTTGTCGTGGGCGTGAGCCCCTCGGGCGCCGCGGTGCATTTGTCCGACGTCGCCGTGATCACCGACGGGGGCGCCGTGACGCGCACGACGTCGTCGCGGTTTGCGTACGGGAAGGCTGACCGTCGCTATGAGGCGGGGAAGGCGTCGCCCGCGGTGACGCTTGCGGTCGCAAAGCGCAAGGGCTCCAACGCCGTCGTCCTCTGCAACGCCGCCATCGAGCGGATCGAGCGCATGAAGGGGACGGTGATCCCGGCGGACGTTGGCGTCGAAGTGACGCGAAACGACGGCGTCAAGGCCGACGAAGCGGTGAACACCCTGATCGAGCACCTGGGGATCGCGCTCTTTGCGGTGGTCTCGGTGTCCTTCGTGTTTCTGGGCTGGCGCCCCGCGGTCATCGTGGCGATCACGGTGCCGCTCATTCTCGCCATCACGCTCGGGGTGGTGGGCGTCGCGGGCTTCACCATCAATCGCCTCACGCTCTACGCGCTCATCATTGCGCTCGGCCTGCTGGTGGACGACTCCATCGTCGTGATCGAAAACATCGTGCGGCACTACGGCTTGTCGCCCCTGAAGGATCGGGCGGACCGCGTGCGGCGCAGCGTCGAGGCGCCGGGCGAAATCGGCAGCGCGACGCTTTTGGCGACGATCGCCGTGATGCTCGTCTTTGCGTCGCTCATTCCGGCCCTCACCGGCATGTCCAAGCAGTACTTCTACCCCGTGGGCTTCTCGGTGCCGGTGGCGCTTGCGGCGTCCTTCTTCATTGCGTACACCGTGGCGCCGTGGGCGGCGCTGCGCTGGTGCTCGGTGCCCAAGCCCGAGGCAAAGGACGCGGTGCCGGGCGGCCGGATCGGCGCGTGGTACGCCCGCCGGGCTCGCCCCTTGATCGGCCATCCGCGGCGCGAGATGCTCTTTGTGGGCGTCATTCTGGTGCTGCTCACGCTCTCCTTTTTGATGCCGGCCTGGCAGCTCATCCGGCCCGCCGGTCCCGGGGGCGCGATGCCGATGTTCGGGGTGGAGATGAGCTTTCTGCCCAAGGACAACAAGAACACCTTCAACATCACGCTGGAAATGCCCCGCGGCACGCCCGTGGAGGTGACGGACCGCGCGGTGCGGGACGCGGCGCAGCTTGTGGCGGACATTCCGGAAGTCACGAACTATCAGACGTGGTCGGGCCTCGGCGGCGTGGCGGACTTCAATTCGCTCATTCGCGGCAACGCCATGTCGGGGGCGCACGTCGGCGCCGTGCGCGTGAACCTCACGGACAAGGCCGAGCGCGACCGCAGCTCCATTGTCATCGCGAAGGACCTGCGCGAGGCGTTGAAGCCCGTCGCCGCCCGCTACCCGGGGCTCACGGTGCAGGTGGTGGAGGATCCGCCGGGACCGCCTCAGAAGGGCACGGTTTATGCGGAGATCTACGCCGAGGACGGCGAGCTGCTGCAGTCGCTCTCTCGCTCAACGGCGCAGGCTTTTCGCGACACGTATGACATGGCGGAAGTAACGGAGAGCGCCGATTCGGATGCGAAGGAGATGCGCCTTCGCATTGACCGCGACAAGGCGGCGCTGTCGGGCGTCGTGCCTGCGGTGGCTGCGCAGGCTTTGAAAAACTGGACCGCGGGCGTGGTCGCCGGGCGCGCGCATGCGCCGGGCGAGCGGCGTGACGAAGTCATTCGTCTGCGGGTGAAGGACGGGAGCGCGTTTGATCCGTCGTTTCTTGACAACGTCACGGTGCCGGGGGCGCTTGGAAAGCGCGTGCCGCTCTCAGCCCTCGTTACGGCGGAGCCCGCGCCGCTGGCGCACAAGATTGAAAAGAAGGATGGCGTGCGGATGACGGCGGTCGGGGGCGAACTGGGCAGCACGGCCTCCACGTACGCAGTGCTTGATCTGGACCGGCGGCTGGACGGCGAGGCGCTTCCGGGCGGCGGAACGCTTGCGACCGGAAACCTCACGTGGAACGACGAGCGGGCGGACCTGACGCTCTCGCGCGCCGTGCTCCTGTGGCAGGGCGAGATGCGCATGATGTTGGACAGCTACCGAGATCTCGCCTTGTCGCTCTGCCTTTCGGTGGGCTCCATCTGCCTCATTCTCGTTGCGTATTACCAGAGCTTCGGGCTGGCGTTCATCGCGCTCGCCGCGGTGCCGCTCTGCTTCATCGGGATGTTCCCCGGACACTGGCTTTTCGGCGTGCAGTTCTCGGCGTCGTCGCTGGTGGGCGTCACCGCCTTGTCGGGCGTCGTGGTGCGAAGCTCGTTGCTCATCATTGACTTCGTGATTGACTACCTGAAGGCGGGGTTGCCGCTGGAAGAGGCGGTGGTGGATGCGGGAGCCGTCCGTCTGCGGCCGATTCTGCTGACGACGCTCGCGATCATCCTGGGTAGCCTCATTCTGCTGCCGGATCCTGTGTTTGGCGGTTTGGCGATCACGTTCGTCTTCGGCGCCGCCGCTTCGACGGTGTTCACGATCTTCCTGATTCCGATCCTTTTGAACTGGTACTTCCGAAAGTACCCGTACGTTGCCAAGACGGAGGATTGAGTGGTGACGGCTTGCTCCAGGAAGGCAGGCGGAGCGAGTGGCCAAGGTTTGCTGCGGACTGGAAACGAGGGGAATGGCGAGGAGAAAGCACGCTCGGAACGGGCGCCGATGTTCTGGCGCCCGCCCTACGCCTAGCGGCGATTCGCGCGGATCAACACGACCGCAATGACTGCGATGACAACCGACCAATCGATTTTGACGTCACCTGTCCAAAGCGGCATAATGATGATCTTGCACGAGGCAATGTAGTTAAACATTGGTTGGCCTCGTTCAAAGGTTGCAACAAGGCCCGGCGTTCCAGCGCTGGGCTTTGTCATATCTGCAACTGCATTTCTGCAGAGCAGGCCCTTCTTTCAGCCGGCGAACTGCCCGGCAAAAGAACTCTCAAGGAGTCCCGGCGAAGAAAGTGTGGACCGATACGACGAAACTGGCGCTGGAGGCTGTCGTGCTGACGCAAGTGTAGCATGAGGAATAAGTCTCAAAAGTGTTTCGGCAATATTGGTTGTGTTCTTCGAGGCGGATTTGTTTTTGGGTGGATGAGGTTGTTCGACGGCTGATTTCGTCAACCATCGTTTGCCATGACTGCGCAACATCGAAGATCGGCTTGAGGCGGCTTTCCGCTTGCTGTCACGCATGATGACTGTTGTGTGGTTCTGATTGGTCAGAACACTAGCGCCGTCGGCCAGAAGCGGGCGACGGCTTTTTTGGAGCTCTCGGCCGCCGAGGCGGAATCCTCCGCCATGGCAAAGGCGGCGGTCGCGTCCAGCCCATGCAGATGAGAGCAGGCTTCGATGAGAGGAAGCGCGAGGTCTTCCTCGGAATCGCACGCCACCGCCCGCACGCCGATGAGTGTTTCGGCGTCGTCCGCGAGCAGTCGGAGGCTGGCGATGCGTTTTCTCAAGCCGTAGCCGTGGTTCACCGTTTTTTCCCAGCCCACCGCAAGGCGCACGCAGGAAGGCATCCGTTCGTCGCACCAGGCTTTC
>CAVJUB010000124.1:0-6801 GCA_963652545.1 Hallella faecis
GAATGCATCGGGTGTCTCACAAAGACCGGCGGGAGCCCGCCGGCAGCAAAAGGGCGACGAGGCGCCGCAGCAGAACGTCTGCCGCGACGCCCAGCACGGCGATCGTGAAGATTCCGGCGAAGACCGCGTCGGTTTTGGAAAATTCCGAGGACTCGCTGATGAGAAAGCCGAGCCCCGAGGAAGCGGCGATGAGCTCAGCCCCCACAAGCGCCCGCCAGCTGTAGCCGAATCCCAGACGCACGCCCGTGAGCAGTCCTGGGAGCGCCGCCGGGAGCCGCAGCGAAAAAAAGAGCTCGCGCGGCGTGAAGTGCATGAGGCGCGCGGCTTCAATCAACTTCGGATCCACGCCCTGCAGCGCCGTCACCGCGTTGAGGTAGACAGGAAAGAAGCTTGAGAGAAAGACGATGGCGATTTTGGGCGCCTCGTCAATCCCGAGCCAGAGAATGAGCAGCGGAATGAGGGACAGGGGCGGCGTGACCCGCAGGGCTTCCGTGAGAATCATCGTGCGGCGCTGCGCGGGGCGGCTTCTGTAGGTGAGGAGCGCAAGCGCTGACGCCGTGACAAGCGAAAGCAGAAACCCTGCGCCCGTGCGCGAGGCGCTCGCCGCGATGTGGCGCCACAGGGCGCCCGAGGCCGCCAGGTCCCAGAGGGTCTGCGCCACCGCGAGGGGCGTCGGGAGCAGCACCGGCGAAATGCGGCCGGTGCCGGACGCAATGGTCCAGAGCGCGAGCACGGCGAGCGGCAGAGCGGCGTAGTCAAAAAAGCGGCGCATCAGTCGGTGGGGTTCGAAAGACGTAGGAAAGGGAATGGAAAGAGGGACGGATTCTAGTCCGATCGATGTAGATGAGAACGATTCTCAGGAAGACGCGGCGTCAAAGTTCCTGCCGGCGCGCTTGAGAAAGTTTTCGAACGCTGCAAGCTCCGCGTCGCTGAACCCCGCGGTGAGCACGTCCTGCATGGTGGAGGAAATACGGTCAAAGACGGGGCGCAGGGCTTTCCCTTGGGGGGACAGCCGGATTTTCACAGCGCGCGTGTCGGCGTCGTCTGCGCCTTTTTCGAGGTACCCGAGCGCCGTGAGGCGTCGCACCATGACGGACACCGTGGACTTGCTGCGGCCGCTGCGGCGCGCAAGCTCCGTGAGACTCAGGCAGTCTTCGGCGAAAAGCACGACGAAGACGTCGCCGTGGCAGGGCTCGAGGGCGGCGTGGCCGGCGTCGGCGAGCGACTTCGTGAGGTAGCGCTTGGCGGCGTCGGAGAGGCGCGCCGTGAGATGAACGAGGGGGCGAAAGCGAGGCATGGCGGCGGTGAGTTGGGGGACATTGTTCGCAGGCGAAGGATTATAAGGGGGCGCCCCATGTCGGGGCGGCGGGGCTTTGTTTCAAGTGGGATTTGTCCTCCTTTTGCTTCGGGCAGCGCGTCCCGACATACGAGGCAAGAGGGGAGGTGATGAAGAGCCTCCCAAGAAAGAGTTTTGAATGAGGAGTTTGAAAATGACCAATCGTCTGCCGCAGTTGTTCAATGAAACGTCGTTCTTTCCCGGCTTTGCCGCCGATCCTTTTGAAGACGACGGGTTCTTCCGCACGCCGTCCGTCTTCGGTCGTCACGCCGATCGCGTGATGAAGACCGACGTTCGCGAGACGGAGAAGACCTATGAGCTGGCGATCGACCTGCCGGGCTTCAAGAAGAACGAGATTGAGGCGGAGTTGAAAGACGGCTACCTCACCATTGCCGCACACAAGGCCGTGGAGAAGGATGAGAAGACGCCTGAAGGCCGCGTCATCCGCTCGGAGCGCTCGACGGGCTCTTGCTCGCGGAGCTTCTTTGTGGGGAAGGATGTGAAGGAGGGCGACTGCAAGGCGTCCTTTGAAGACGGTGTTCTGCACGTGTCGGTGCCGAAGGCCGTGACGCCTGAAGCGCCTGCCCGCCGCATGATCAGCATCGCCTGACCGTCGATCCGTTGAGCGGGAGGAGGCCGCCGCAGCGCGAGGTGTGAAAGACCTTGCCGCTGCGGCGGCTTTTTCGTGCGTGAAGAGCGGTCGCCTCACGCTCTGGCGCGTGCTCGGTTGAGCAGTCCGATGGCGCCGAGCATCACTGCCACCCCCGCGATTTGCAGTCCGCTCACCGACTCCCCGAGCACAAGATGCGCCGTCAGCACGGCGACGGGAAGCTCGGCCGTCATGAGCACGGCGCTCGCGGCCGGCCCCGCCTGGGGCAGACCGACGGCAAAGAGGGCTGTGGGCAGAGCGCAGCCCGCAAGAGCGAGCACGGCGATCCAGCCCGCAAAGGCCGGGGTGGCGAGAGAGCCGGTGGCAAGCGACGCCGGATGGGCGAAGCCGATCACGGCGGCTGACCCCGTCATGATGAGTGCGCTTCGCGAAAGCCACGGAACGCGCGTGCCGGCGCGGCTTCCGAGACAGATGTAGAGAGCGTAGGTGGCGGCGCAGGCGAACGCAAAGCCCAGGCCTTCAAGCGACGGCGAGAGCGCCTCTTCCGTGACGCCGGAGGCAAGAACGCTTCCCGCCAGAACGCCCGCGGCTGCCAGCACTTCAGGACGAGTCGGGCACCGATGCCAGACGAGAAAGTCCAGCAGCAGCGTGAGCCAGGTGAACTGCATGAGAATCACAACCGCAAGCGACGCCGAGAGCGTGGCGAGCGACTCGTAGTAAAAGAGGTTGGTGAGACCGATGGCGGCGCCGGCCGCCAGCAGTCCCGGCGCGTCTTGGAATGAGGCGCGCTGTCGCGCGAGACAGGCGCCAACGCCCAGCGTCAGGGCCGCGCCCGCCGCCTGCCAGAAGGCGAGCTCGGGCGCCGAAAAGCCTTGGGTGTTCGCAAGCTTCACGCAGGAGGACATCGTGCCGTAGAGCGCAGCGCCCAGAAGAATCCAGAGGCAGGGAAGGAGTTTTTTCATGAGACGAAGCCGTGAAA
Source organism: Hallella faecis (assembly GCA_963652545.1). GTDB lineage: Bacteria > Pseudomonadota > Gammaproteobacteria > Burkholderiales > Burkholderiaceae_F > Duodenibacillus. The sequence goes on from CAVJUB010000124.1 coordinate 2,926, forward strand.
GGACGGGCTTCGCAGTGTGAGCGTGGGTCCCTCATTTGTAAAATGAATGTTTTTCAACCTTTGCATCGATTTTGTCGATGGATAGACCATGAACATTCGTTCGGTGAAGGCGCTTCTCACAGTGCTCGATGCAGGAAGCTTCACGAAGGCGGCGCAGCGCATGCACTGCACCCAGTCCACGGTGAGCCACATGATTGCGGAGCTTGAAAAGGACTGGGACGCGACGCTTCTGGTGCGCTCGAAGGCGGGCGTGGCGCCGACGGAAGACTGCCGGCGGCTGCTTCCGCGCCTGCGGGAGTTCGCGGCGGCGGCCGACGCCTTGTCCGGCGCGGCCGCTGAATTGAAGGGCGAAGTGCGCGGGACGATTCGCATCGGCACCATCGTGAGCGCGGCGACGCATGTGCTGCCCGCCGTCATCCGCGCTTTTGAAGCGGAGCATCCGCTTGTCACGTGGGAGCTGATGCTGGGAAAGCCGGCGGACATCGCGGGCTGGCTCAAGTCGGGGCGCGCGGATCTCGGCGTTTTTGACGGGGTGGCGCCGGCGGGGCTTGACGTCGTGACGCTGCTTGTGGACGAGCTCCTTGCGGTTCTGCCGCCGCAGCATCCGGCCGCGGCCTGGGAGCGGCTGCCGGAAGCCGCGGTGAACGGCGCGCCTTTCTTGCTGCTCGCCGATGAAGACGGACGCTCGGTGGTCGCAGATTGGATCAAGGCGCGAGGGCTCTCGCCCGACGTGCGGTTTTCCTCCTGGGAGGACTTCGCCATTCTCGCGATGGCCGAGCAGGGCTTCGGGATCGGCGTCATCCCAAAACTCATGCTGCGGCGCACCGACTGGCGGGTGGCGGTGCGGCCTCTCGAACCTGCCGTGAAGCGGCCGGTGCATCTGGCGTGCGTGAAGCGCGAGCGCCTTTCCGAAGCCGCCCGGCGCTTTGCGACGGCGCTTGAGGCGTCAGCTCGTGATTTCGTCGCCTGACCGTTGCGAAGCGTTCTAATCCGCGGCATACTCGTTCATCATTTTTTGAATAACGGAGGCGCACCATGTTGGCTGTCACGGATGAAGTTTTGACGCAGCTCTGGCGGGAGGACTGCCCGCTCACGGACGTCACGGTGCACGCCCTGGGCATCGGCGGCGCCGCGGCTCGCATGACGTGCTTTCCCAAAAAGGCAGGCTTTCTTTTCGGCGTGGACTGGGCCGCGCGGATGTTCGAGCTCGCAGGCGCCCGCGTGGTGAAAAAGGGGGATGACGCCCGTCGTTATGACGCCGGCGAAGTCGCGCTCGAAGTCGAAGGAACCGCGGCGGCGATTCATTCCGTCTACAAGGCGGCGCAGACCGTGATGGAGTACGCGAGCGGCATTGCAGGCCGCGCGCAGGCCATGGTGGCCGAAGCGCAGGCAGGAAACCCTCGGGCGAAGGTCGCCGTGACCCGCAAGCACTTTCCCGGCACGAAGGGGATTTCGCTCGCGGCCGCGGTCGCCGGGGGCGCGATCATTCATCGCACGGGGCTTTCGGACTCCGTCCTGATCTTTGACCAGCATCGCGTCTTTGTGGACGACATCGAGGCCGCGATCGCCCGTGCGGCGGACGCCGAGCCCGAGAAGAAGATCGCGATTGAGGCGGACAATGCAGAAGAAGCGCTTTGCTTTGCGAAGGCGGGCTGCGACATTCTGCAGCTGGATCATTTCACGCCCGAGGAAGTGCAGGCGACGGCGGCCGCGGTGAAGGCCGTGAATCCGAAGGTGGTGCTTCTCGCCGCAGGCGGCGTCAACGTCACGAACGCGCGGGCGTTCGCCGCAGCGGGCGCGGACGTGCTCGTCACGTCGTCGGTGTACTTCGGCGCGCCCTTTGACGTGAAGATGAAGATGGCCCGCGCGGACGCTGGGACGGCGCCGGAGGCGGTGCTGGAAAAGGCGGGCGTGCAGGTCTGCTGACCGAAAAACGCTGCTAAAAAGGCCGGCGGGGCGAACGTGCCTCGGCCGGCCTTTTTGACGCGCCGCGCAGTGTCAGACGAAGAAGAGCATCAGGACGATCTGGCCCGAGATGATGCGCAGGAACATCGCGAGCGGATACACCGTCGAGTAGCTGATGACGGCGAGGCCCTTTTCAGAGAGGCTGTTCACGAAGGAAAGGGCCGAGGTGCTCGTCGCCGACCCCGCGATGAGGCCCGCGATCGTGTGGAAGTTGAGCTTCATCCAGCTTCTGGCGACAATGCCGGTGATGAGCATCGGAAGCGTCGCGATCACAAGGCCGATCGCCATGTAGATCCAGCCCACGCCGTTCATGAAGGCGTCAAAGAAGAGGTCGCCTGCGCCAAGGCCCACGCTCGCCAGGAAGAACGTCAAGCCCCATTCGCGAAGCATCAAGTTCGCAGAGTTCGTCGTGTAGGTGACAAGGTGCAGCCGGGGGCCGAAGTGAGAAAGCAGAATGGCCGCGATCAAGGGGCCGCCCGCCATGCCGAGCTTGATCGCCGCGGGCATCTGAGGAATCGTGATCGGAATGCTTCCCAGGATGAGGCCGAAGGCGATTCCGAGAAAGATGGCGTAGACGTTGGGCTTTTCAAGGCGCTTTTCTTCGTTCCCCATGAGGGCCGCGAGTCGCGCCACGGCGTTTGTGGGGCCCACGCAGTAGAGGGCGTCGCCCAGCTGCAGGCGAAGCGAGTTGTAGGGGAAGAACGTCACGCCCGCGCGGTAGACGCGGGTGATGTTGACGCCGTCAAAGCGCGAGAGGTGCAGCGACTCGATTTGCACGCCGTTCATTTCGTCGCGGGTCACGCGGATGCGGCGGGAGACGAGGGGCGAGTGTTCGGTCGCGAGGTCGATCGTCTTGTCCTCTTCACCGCAGAAGACGATGATGGGGCGCTTGTGCTGGGGGCTTGCGACGATGCGAAGCTTGTCGCCCACGTGCACCGCGGTGTCCGCGGTGGGGCTCGTGATCTTGCCGTTGTCCAAAATTCGCGAGCAGATGAAGGGGCGGCCGATCAGATCGCGGATTTCGCGCAGCGTCTGTCCTTCCATCGCCTTGTTCGTCACCGTCACATGAAAGTAGATCGGCGTCTCGGTCTGCATCTCCTGCGCCTTGTCCCAGAGCGCTTCTTCGGCCTTGAGGTCAATGCCGTAGACGCGCCGCAGGATGAGCACCACGAGAATGATCCCCAGAATGCTCACGGGGTAGGCGCAGGCGTAGCCCACGGCGATGTCGCCCTTGTAGCCCATGAGGGAGAGCGCTTCCTGCGTGGCGCCCAAGCCCGGGGTGCTCGTGATGGCGCCGAAGTGAACGCCCAGAAGCTGCGGCAGCGTGAGCGAGTCGCTTGTGAGAAAGTAGATCCCGATCGTGAGCGCGATGCTCAGAAAGACCGCGAGGCACATGAGGCCGTTCAGGCCCCAGCCGCGGCTGCGGAAGGTGGAGACAAACGACGGCCCCACTTGCAGGCCGATGAAGAACACGAAGAGCACCAGCCCGAAGTTGCGAAAGAAGCTGATGACGTTCGGATCCACCGCGACGCCGAGGTAGCGCGCGAAGAGGCCGAGAAAAAGGACGCACGTGACGCCGAGCGACACGCCGCGAATCTTGAAGCGGCCGATGAAGAGGCCGGCGGAGATGATGAGCGAATACGCGAGAAGCGAATGCGCGAAGGAACTGGGGTCGGAAAGAAGGTTGGTCAGCCAAGTCATGGAGGGGCCTTGGACTCAGAGTGAAAAAAAGAGGCATTCTTGATGATGCCTTGTGGTCGGCTGACATTTTAGCGAGCGATGAGCGTGCGGCGTTTGACGGCGTGGCAAGGAGCGGAGCGCTGGGGGCGTCGACGTCGTCACGCTCTGGTGGACGAGTAAGGCGAAGCGAGGCGTCGCGGCCGGGACAACGAAAAAGTTCTGCGACTGGGG
>CAVJUB010000125.1:0-6781 GCA_963652545.1 Hallella faecis
AAGGCACCTCCATTCTGACAAATTTGGCAGATTTCGCCTAGGCTAGCCAAACCCCCTCGCCATCCGCCGTCACCTGCCGCAAACTCTTCTAAACTCCCGCACCATCCAGCCGCCCCCCACGGACGGCGTTCTGTTTTTGCGAAGGTTCACATGTCTACTGTCATCGAACGTCTTGCCGCCGCCCGCACCGCGATGAAGGCGCGCCGCCTGGCGGCGCTCATCGTCCCCACGGGCGACCCGCACATGAGCGAATATCTCCCGGAAAACTGGGCGCTGCGCCGCCATCTCTCAGGCTTCACCGGAAGCGCCGGCACGCTCGTCATCACGGAAGCCGAAGCGCTCCTCTGGACGGACAGCCGCTACTGGGACCAGGCTTCGCGCGAAACAGCCGGCACCGGCATCACCGTGATGCCCGCGGGCAAGGAAGCCGTGCCGACACCCCGCGCCTGGCTTTTCGAACACCTTTCCGAAGGCAGCGCCGCGGGCGTTGACTTCGCGACCGTCGCCGCCGAACGCTTCGCCCGGCTCGAAGCCGAGCTCGCCGTGAAGTCGATCGTCCTCGAAGACACGAGGGACCTCACCGACGCCCTGTGGCCCGACCGCCCCGCGCGCTCCGCAGCTCCCGTGCGCGTCTTCACGACGGCGCAGGCGCCGGCCGCGGAAAAGCTTGCCGCGCTGCGCCGGACGATGGAAGAAAAGCACGCCGACGCCCTCTTTCTCTCAAGCCTCGATGACATCGCATGGACCTTGAATCTGCGCGGCAGCGACGTCCTGCATACGCCAGTCTTCGTGAGCTTTCTTCTCATCGCCCGCGACCGAGTCGTGCTCTTCATTGACGAAGCGAAAGTCGGCGCCGGCGACGTGAAGGCGCATCTTGCAGCCGCCAGTGTCACAACAGCGCCCTATGACAGCGTCTGGGAGGCGCTCTCCCAAGTGTCCGGCAGCGTGCTTTTGGACAAGGCGCGCACGTCGGCCCGGGCGGCATCGATTCTCGCGGCCCGCAACGACGTGAGGCTTTTGCCCGGCGTGCAGCCGACGACGATTCTCAAAAGCCGCAAGACGCCCGCGGAGCTGGACGCTCTCCGCAACACCATGGTGATCGACGGCGTGGCGCTCGCGGAAACCTTCGCGTGGGTGGCGGAGTGTGACGCCAACGCCCGGACGATCACGGAAACGGACGTCGCCGACTTCCTGCACGAAGCCCGCGCGAAGAGCCCGGACTTCTTTGACGAAAGCTTCACGACGATCGCAGCCTGGGGCCCCAACGCCGCCGAACCCCACTACACCCCGAAGGCAGGAAGCGCCGCGGAATTGAAGCAGGACTCGGTGCTCCTCGTGGACAGCGGCGCGCAGTACGCGGGCGGCACGACGGACGTCACCCGCACGGTGGCGATCGGGCGGCCGACCGCGGAGATGAAGCGCGACTTCACGGCCGTGCTGCGCGGCCACATCGCGATCGCCACGACGCGGTTCCCCCGCGGCGCCTTCGCCTCGCAGATCGACACCCTCGCGCGCGTCCCGCTGTGGGAGATCGGCGCCGACTACGGCCACGGCACCGGCCACGGCGTGGGCTTTCATCTCTCGGTGCACGAAGGGCCGGCGCACATCAGCCCGCGCTGCCCCGCAGACGACGCCTCGCGTCTTCTCCCCGGCCTCGTGCTTTCGAACGAACCCGGCCTCTATCGCACGGGCCGCTGGGGCATCCGCACGGAAAACCTCGTCACCCCCGTGGCGGCTGAGGCCGAGCCCGACGAGATGATGCCGTTTCTCACCTTTGAAACGCTCACGCTCTGCCCCATCGACTGGCGCCTCATCACGACGGCAATGATGACGCCGTACGAAATCTGGTGGGTGAACGACTACCACCGGCGCGTGAAGGAGGCGCTCACGAACCGCCTCTCGCCGCGCGCGCAGCGCTGGCTCAACCGCGCGACCGACATCATGTAGCGCGATTTCAGACAGCGGAAGGCGCGGACTTCAACCAGTCAGCCGCGCCTTCCGCCGCCCGAGACCAGCAGAACCGTTCCTCCCATCGGACGGCCACGAGAACCGAAGCCAGCGCTTCATCGCGTGAAACCCGCGTCAAAACGCGTAAAGATTCCGCCAGCATTGGACGAAAGCGCCGAACGCGCGCCATACTGACAGCCGCGAGGCCGGCGCCCCAGTCACAAGAAAGCCGGCCCGCCGTCAACCTTTCATCACTCTGCTTGCCGCCATGCCAAACTTTCCCGTTTTCTCACGAATTCTGGCTGCCGCCGCTCTCCTTCCCCTTTTTCTCGCCGCCGGGTGCTCTGACACCCAGCGCCCCGCGGCCACCGCGCCCGTGCCGGTGAAGACGATCGCCGCCGTGCCACAGGACGAAAGCCTGTGGCTGGAGGCGCTGGGAAGAGCCGAAGGGCGTCGGGAAATCAGCCTCGTGAGCCGCGTCTCGGGCAATGTCACGCACATCGGCTACCGGGAAGGAAGCGCGGTGCCGGCAGGCGCCGTGCTTTTTGTGATAGACGAAGCGCCCTATCAAGCGGCCGTGGCGACCGCGGACGCCGCCGTGAAGCAGCGCCAGGCCGAAGTCGAGCAGGCGGACCGTGAAGCCGCCCGGTACACGAAGCTCGCCCAGGCCGGCACCGCGAGCCGCAAGGCAGCCGACGACGCCGCGAGCGCCCTCGCGGTCGCGCAGGCGCAGCTCAAAGCGGCGCTCGCGGCGCGGCACACCGCGAAGCTCAACCTCGCCTACACCCATGTCACCGCCCCCACGGCGGGCACCGCAGGACGGGCGCTTGTGAACCTCGGCGGCTGGGTCAGCGCCGGAACCACCGTGCTCACCACCCTCTCCCAGCCCGATGATCTGCGGGTGACGTTCACGATTTCGGAAAAGGACGCCGCGGGCCGCGCCCTCACGACGCAGAACGCCGTGCGGCTCTTTGACGACGCCGGTCGGGAGCTCGCGGGCGAACTCGACTACGTCGCGCGCGAAGTGGATCCCGCGACCGCCACCCTCACGCTGCGGGCGCGCCTTGCGGGCGACTCGAAGGTCCTCCCCGGGCAGTACGTTCACGTGCAGTTGGCGCGAGAAAAGCTCACGGGCGTCTACCGCGTGCCGCAGTCCGCGGTGCAGCAGAAGGCGGACGGCACCTACCAGCTCTTCATTGAAAAGAACGGCCGCGTCAAGGCCCGCACCGTGAAGCTCGGCCAGTGGAAGGACGCCGACTGGATCGTTTTGTCGGGGCTTTTCGAGGGCGAGGCCGTCGTCATTTCCAACCTGCAGCGGATCAAGGACGGCTCGGCGGTGACCGCGACGCCCGTCGCCGTCACGCCGCCCGAAGAAACGAATCCTTACGACGACGCCGACCACGCGGCGACGAACCGCCTCTAGGGAGCGCGCCATGCTGAGCCAGTTCTGCATCCGCCGCCCCATTTTCGCGGCGGTTCTCTCCATTCTCATCGTGCTCGCCGGCTTTCTTGCGATGCGGGCGCTTCCCATCTCGCAGTACCCCAACATCACGCCCCCTTCGGTGATGGTCTCCACCACGTACGAAGGCGCCAACGCCCAGACGCTCGCGCGCACGGTGGCGGCCCCGATCGAAGACCAGCTGTCCGGCATCGAAAATCTCATCTACTACACGACGAGCATCCGCGCCAACGGCGACGTGCGCATCCAGTGCGTCTTTGACGTGGGCACGAACGCCAACGACGCCGTCGTGGAGATCAACAACCGCGTGCGCACCGCCGAACGAAGCCTCCCCGAAGTCGTCCGCACGAACGGCGTCAACGTGAGAAAACGCACGAACGACTCGCTTCTCACCGTGGTCTACACCTCGCCCGACGGCTCCCTCACGCCCACGGAGCTCGCGGACTACGCCCTTTTGAACGTCGTGGACTACTTGAAGCGCCTTCCCGGCATCGGCGACGTGGCGGTCTTCGGCAACACGCAGTCGGCGATGCGCATCTGGATGGATCCCCTGAGGATGGCGCAGATGAAGCTGATGCCCTCCGACATCCGCAGCGCCGTCAAGGACAAGAACCAGGAGCGCGGCGCGGGCCGCATCGGCACGGCGCCCACGCCCGACACGCAGCAGCTTTTCTACACCACCCGCACGAAGGGTCAGCTTCTGACCCCGGAAGAATTCGGGGGGATCGTTCTGAAGTCTGACGCGAGCGGCCGCACCGTGCGGCTGCGCGACGTCGCGCGCACGGAAGTGGGAAAGCGCAGCTACGAATTCCTCAACGTCTATCAAGGCAAGCCCTCCATCACCGTGGGCGTCTACCTGCAGTCGGGCGCCAATGCGATGGCGGCCGCCGACGCCGTGAAGGCCGAGCTCTCGCGCCTGGAAAAGCTCTACCCCGCGGGCAAAGTCGAGCATGAAATCACCGACGACACGACGGTCTTCGTGAAGGCGTCCTTGAACGAGGTCTACAAGACGCTGGGCGAAGCGGGGCTGCTCGTTCTGCTCGTCGTCTTTCTCTTTTTGCAGAACTGGCGCTCCACCCTCATCCCGATGCTCGCCGTCCCGGTGTCCCTCATCGGCACCATGGCGGGCCTGTGGGCGTTCGGCTTCTCCCTGAACACCCTCACGCTCTTTGCCATGACGCTTGCGATCGGCATCGTGGTGGACGACGCCATCGTGGTGCTGGAAAACATCGAGCGCCTCATGACAAAAGAGGGCCTCTCGCCGCGCGAGGCCGCCAAAAAAGCCATGACCGAAGTGGCTTCGGCCCTCGTCGCCATCGTTCTCGTGCTTGCCGCCGTCTTCGTGCCGGTGGCGTTTCTGGGCGGCATGGCGGGCGAACTCTACAAGCAGTTTGCGATCACGATTGCGGTCTCCGTGTCGATTTCGGGCTTCGTCGCCCTGACGCTCACGCCCGCCCTCTGCGCCGTGATCCTGAAAGAAGAAAAACGCCCCCGAAAGAACGCCTTCTTCGCCGCCTTTGACCGAGCGCTCGCGGGCTTGACGATGCTTTATTTGCAGGTGGTGAAGGCCGCGCTGCGCTTTCGCTGGATTTCCGCCGCGATTCTCATGGCGGTCATCGCGGGCGCCTGGCAGCTCATCGTCCACACGCCCACGAGCTTCGTGCCGAACGAAGACCAGGGCATTCTGCGCATGACGATGACGCTCCCCGAAGGGGCGTCCTTTGCGCGCACCCGCGCTGAAAGCGACGCCATGCGCGAAAAGATCAGCCGGGAGCTCCCCGGGCTTTCGAGCGTCCTCGTCATGACGGGCTTTGACAGCCAGGGGGGCGACATCCGCCCCAACGCCGCCACGTTCATCTTGAAGCTCAAGCCCTGGGCCGAGCGAAAGGAAACCGCGGACGACATTCTGAAGGTTCTGCGACGCATTGGCGCCACCGCCGAAGGCTCCGTCACCACCGCCTCCGCCCCAGGCGCCATCCGCGGCCTGGGATCGACGAACGGCTTCTCGGGCTACATCCAGGCAAGAGGTTCGGACGACGCCCTGCAGCTTCAGGCCGTGACGCAGGACTTTCTCGCCAAGCTCGGCGAACGGCCGGAGCTGGCGAGCCTGCGCAGCTACCTGCGCGCCGAGTCGCCGACGATCCGCGTGGACCTCGACGAAGAAAAGGCGATGCAGCTCGGCGTGAAGACCGAAGACGTCTTTGACACCCTGACCGCCTTCTTCTCCGGGTCCTTCATCAACAACTTCACCCGCAACGGCCGCATCTACCGCGTCATCATGCAGGCCGAAGACCGCTTCCGCCTCACGCCTGAAGACCTGGGGCACTGCTGGGTGCGCTCCTCCACCACGGGCGACATGATTCCGCTCGCGTCCGTGCTCACCACCGAGCGCGTCTCGGGGCCCGAGTCGCTTTCGCGCATGAACGGCTACCTCGCCGCCCAGTTTTCGGGCGCCGCCGTGCAGGGCGTGAGCTCCGGCGAAGCCCTGCAGATCGTGGAGGACACGGCCGCGCAGTTTCTCCCCGAGGGGTACGCCGTCGAATGGACGGGGCAGGCCTGGCAGGAAAAGCGCATCGGCTCCTCCTCCGTCACGGCCTTTGCGTTCGGTCTCGTGATCGTGTTTCTCATTCTCGCGGCGCTCTACGAGCGATGGTCGCTTCCCGTCGCCGTGGTGCTCGCCGTCCCGTTTGCCGTCCTGGGCGCCCTGGCCGCGCTCTGGGCGCGCGGCTTCACAAACGACATCTACTTTCAGATCGGCCTGCTCGTTCTCGTGGGACTGTCCGCCAAGAACGCCATTCTCATCGTGGAATTTGCGGTGCAGAAGATGCAGGAAGGAATGAATCCCTTTGACGCGGCGCTCGCGGCGGCGGGACTGCGCCTGCGGCCGATTCTGATGACGTCGCTCGCCTTTGTGATGGGCATCCTGCCGCTCGTTTTTGCCACGGGCGCGGGCGCCTCGGCGCGCCACTCGATGGGCACGGGCGTCTTCGGCGGGATGATCGCCGCCACCTTCGTCGCCACGATCTTCGTGCCGGTGTTCTTCACGTGGTTCGTGAGCAAGAAGAAGCGCGACGCATAAGGCGCCGCAGCGCCTTCGAAGGCCTCCGAGCGATGCGGGTCGCCGGAGGCTTTTTTGCGGGTCGCCGATCCTCAATAACGATCAGTTAACGATCAAATAACACTCAGATAACGATCATCATGCCGGCTTCAATGTGTGATGGTTATTTGAACGTTACAATGTCTGTATTTCCTCCATTATCAATAAGCCATAAGCTTTGACGTTGGCAAGCGTCTGGATCGGTCTGCAAAAGGACGAACCGCAGGAAATTTGGGAAACGCAGAACTTCAAGAAAATTCAGCCGCTCGAATAAGGAG
>CAVJUB010000126.1:0-6745 GCA_963652545.1 Hallella faecis
GCCGTGGACACTGCGCTCGCGCAGGGCGACATCGACTTGAACGCCTTCCAGCACCAGCCCTACCTTGACAACTTCAATGCGAAGAACAAGACGGACTTGGTGCCGGTCGCGAAGACCTACCTCGCGCCGATCGCGGGCTACTCAAAGAAGTACAAGAGCGTCACGGAAGTGCCTGACGGCGCCACGGTGACGGTGCCGAACGATCCCACGAACGAAGGACGCGCCCTCTACGAGCTTTCTCGCCTGGGCTGGATTCAGCTGCGCGAGGGCGTCTCCACGACGAAGCTCGTGCCTTCGGACATTGTCGCCAATCCCAAGGGCATCAAGATCGTGGAGCTGGAAGCGGCGGCGCTGCCGCGGTCTCTGGATGACACCGACGTCGCTGTCATCAACGCGGGCTACGCGATCAGCGCGGGCCTCAACAGCCAGAAGGATTCGATCTTTTCGGAGTCCACCGAGACGAGCCCCTATGTGAACGTCATCGCGGCGCGCAAGGGCACCGAAGCGAACCCCGCCTACCAGAAGGCGATCGCCGCCTATCGCTCGCCCGAGGTGAAGGCCTTCATTGAAACGACCTTCAAGGGCGCGCTGGTGCCTTCGTGGTAAGCCGTTATCGTCATTGAACTTTCAGAAGCTTCCTTCGGTCGCGAGGCCGCGGGAGGCTTTCGTTATGTGGGTTGGGACAAAAACATGCGCATTGAAAAAGCCGTCATTCGGCAAATGAAGTTGCAGTTCAAGACGGGCTTTCGCACGAGCTTCGGGACGAGCGTCGTGAAGGACTTCCTCCTGGTCGAGCTCTACGACAAGGAGGGGCGCCTTGGCTTGGGCGAATGCTCCGCCTTCATGCGGCCTTGGTACAACGAAGAGACGACCGTGGGCGCCCGCTACGTCATCAGCGAATTTCTCCTGCCGGCGCTGTTGAAGGACGACGTAGCGTCGCCTGAAGCCTTCTTTGACGCCACCTCATGGATTCGCCGCAACCGCATGGCCCGCGCGGCCGTGGACTGCGCTCTGTGGGATCTCTACAGCCGCGAGCTGGGGGTGCCGGAATGGCGGGCGCTGGGCGGCGTGAAGTCGGTGATTGAATCGGGCGTGTCGCTCGGGATCGAGAAGACGCCGGACGACCTGCTGCGCACGATTGAAAAGTACATGAAGCAGGGCTACCGCCGCGTGAAGTGCAAGATCGCGCCGGGGTTTGACCTCGCGTACCTGCGGGCGGCGCGCCGCGAGTTCGGGGACATCCTGCTGATGGCGGACGCGAACTCCGCCTATACGCTCGCTGACATCGACACCTTCAAGGCGATGGACGACCTGAATCTTCTCATGATCGAGCAGCCTTTGGCGTGCGACGACATCGTGGACCATCGCCATCTGCAGGCGGCGATCAAGACGCCGATCTGCCTCGATGAAAGCATCGATTCCGTGGACGACGCGCGGCGCGCCATTGAACTCGGCAGCTGCCGCATGATCAACATCAAGGTGGCGCGAGTCGGCGGCCTTACCGAAGCGCGGCGCATTCAGGCCTTCGGCGGCGAGCGCGGCGTGGAGAGCTGGTGCGGCGGCATGGTGGACGCGGGCGTGGCGCGCGGGCACAACATCGCTGCGGCGACGCTTCCGCACTACGTCTACCCCAACGACATCCCTTCAAGCGACCGCTACTACGCCGACGACATCGTGACGCCATCGACCTACATCGACGCCGCGGCGCACATCACGGCGCCGGATCGTCCGGGCACGGGCTTCGAGCCGGCGTGGGACGTCATTGAAAAGCACACGGTGGCGAAGTGGGAGTTCACGCGCGAGAGCGTGAAGGCGCAGGAGGCATGATGAATCTCACGAACGAAGCCATCGCGCAGCGCGTGGAGAGTTTGCAAGACGACATCGTCGCCACGTGGCGGCGTCTTGTGAACCGCGACTGCGGCACGGGAAACAAGGCGGGGGTGGACGCCTGCGGCGCGGACGTCGCCGCCTTCCTGAAGGACTTGGGATTTGCCGTGCGCTTTCACGTCTTTCCCGACGCCGGGAATCTTCTCGTGGCGGAGAAGGGGCCGGCGGAGGCGCCGTTGGTGGCGCTCGTGGGGCATCTTGACACGGTCTTTGCGGATGGCGCGGCGGCCGAGCGCCCCTTTACGGTGAAGGACGGAATCGTCACGGGGCCGGGCGTCCTCGACATGAAGGGCGGCGTCACGGTGATGCTTTACGCGCTGAAGCTCCTTGCTGAAGCGGGCTGGGCGAAGCGTCGCATCAAGGTGCTGCTCGCGGGTGACGAAGAGAACGGCCACAAGAATTCGGCGGCGGGCGAGAAGCTCCTGGAGGAGGCGCAGGGCGCGCTCTTCGGCCTCAACTTTGAAACGAGCTACGAAGACAACAGCGTCATCGTGGAGCGCAAGGGCGTGGCGCAGTTTCGAATCGACATCGACGGCATCGGCGCGCACGTGGGAAATGATCCCAAGGGCGGTCGCAGCGCCGTGACCGAGCTCGCGCACAAGATCCTCGACGTGAATGCACTCACGGACTACGAGGAGGGATCCACCCTTAACGTCGGCGTCATCGGCGGCGGCACGGTGCCGAATGCCTGTCCCGAAAAGGCCTGGGCGGTCGTGGACTTGCGCTACAAGACGCGGAAGGCCTATGAGCGCGTCTGGGCGGGGCTGAAGGCGCTCGAAGCGAAGCGCTATCTGGACGGCACGACCACGCGCGTCACGGCGCTCGTGAAGGTGGAGCCCATGGAGCGGCTGGAGGCGTCGCTGGCGCTCTTTGATCGCGTGAACGCGGTGGCGGTGGAAAACGGTTTCCCTGCAATGACTGCCAAAGCCGTGGGCGGCGGCTCCGACTCGGCCTTTTTGACGGCGGCGGGCGTGCCCACGGTCTGCGCGCTGGGCGTCAAGGGAAAGTACAACCACACGGTGCGCGAGTACGCGGTGCTCGAATCCGTCTTTGAGCGCATTCGGCTCACAGCGACGCTCTTGCGGGATCTCTGAGGTCGAAAAATGGCGGCCCGCAACGGCCGCCATTTTTGAGTGACGGAAGTCTTCAGACGACGGAAAGGCGCTCCAGCGTTGTTCCGACAAAGACCGCAGCGACGCGCTTCAAGTGGGGAAGCGACTGGAGGTTGTCGCCCTTGGCGTACTTCGTCGCCTGCCGCTTGGCGGCCGCCAGCGCTTTGTCGACGGCGCCGGAGACGGCAGCCTCGGCTTTGGTGAGGTGCTTCAGTTCGACGACGAAGGAATAGCGGGCGTCGCTGCCTTCGGCCGGTGATATCACGAGATCCGCATAGCCTTTTTTGACGCCGCGAATCTCCACTTCCAGCTCGGCGCGGAAGCGATTCGTAAAAAGCAGCCCGGCGAAGAGCAGCGTCTGGAAGTCGCTTTCCTGCAAATGCAGGTTCGCGTGCAGTCCGGTCTTTTCGTTGAAGCGGTCGCAGACAAGGTGAAAGAACGGCGCGGGATCGCCGGCCGCCATGGCGTCAAAGGCTTCCTGAAAGGCCAGTCCGTTGAAGAGGCTCTTCTGGGCTTTGAGAATGTATTTCAAGTAGTACTCGAAGAACTGCGTGAAGACGGCTCGATTGGGCACGATGAGCGCAGGCTTCGCTTCTTGTGTGAAGGTGAAGTAGCCAAGGTAGACCATGGCGGAGAGGACTTCCTGCTCGTCAAAGGCGGCGTGGCCATTGAGATTGAGCGGACGCAGACCCTCTGCATCGAAAGGAACGGGCTCGCGTCGCAAGGCTTTCTCCACGACGGACTTCACGAAGGCCGCGTCGCCGAGACTGAGAATGCCGGTGATTTTGGAGAGATCCTGGGCGAAAGCGGGATCCAGCATGCTGGCAGGTTCTTGATTTACCTGTCGAAGGTAGTTTAGGTAGTACAGGCACATGGAGGCGTTGAAGACCGTCTCCTGAGACTGCAGGCTGAAACGATAGCCGTTGTACCACGCCTTCATTCGGGAAAAGACGTCATCTAGCGTTCGGCCGCTTGCCTTGAGGTCAACAAGTTGTGGAATGAGACTGCGCAGCTCATTGTCCGTAAACCCAAAGAGCGAGGCGAAGGCGGGGTAGTTCGTGATGTTCGTGGCAATGGAGAAGCCGGACGTCATTGAGTCGAGAGATATCGTAGTGACGCCGGTAATGAAGATTTGGGCGACAGGACCGCCAGTCGCTTCCTTGAGCTGGGCGTAAAAGTCTTTCAGAAACCCTTTGGAGGAGGTGATGTCCTGAAAGGCCTTGACGTCGTAAGATAGAATTGCATTGGCAAATTGATCATACTCATCAATGATGACGTACAGTTTTTGATGGTATTCTTTGCTGAGAATGGCGAAGAAGTTTGCCATGAGAAGCGCGGGAGACTTGAAATCGCCCTTCAGGACCTCGTCTTGTCGGGGATGCGGGTAGGTGTCGAAAAACGTAATGAGCTGGCTTTTGAGCTTCTGCTGAAAGCCCTCGACAAGATCGGAGGCAGAGCTGAGCCCGGAGAATTCGAGCCTCAGAACGTAGAATTGGCTGGCGAGCGGCGTTTTGTGGCTGGCGATGTACGTGCCGGCGAAATTTTCTTCAAATTGGTCAGCGGCCGCTCGGTCGTAGTAGGCCTGCAACGTGTAGGCGAACAGGGACTTGCCGAAGCGTCGCGGACGGACGATGAACGGATAATTGACGGCCTCCAATTCTTCGATGAATCGAGTTTTGTCCACGTAGGCGAAGTTCTGTTCACGGAGCTGTGAAAAAAGAGCTCGGCCGAGGGAATTTTTTTTCAGCGAAGTGGCAGCCATGAAACGCCTCAATGGAATCGGACGGCTGGACAAGAGCCGCTTGAGCAAAACCTCTTGCATTCTAGCTTGAATGCGCGTTTAATAGGGCAAATTGGCAAGCAAATTCGCACTGCGATCAAGCGAAAAAAGGGCGCTCCGGCGAATCAACGCCAGGCGCCCTGCGTCAGCTGGAAACGGCGCGCTTTAGAAGCGGAAGTCGCGCTCGCCGCCATCGATGCGCTCAAGGCGCTTGATGCAGGCGTTGTGGATCTTCTCGTTCTGGATGCGGGGGAGTTCGGATGCGATGAGAATGTCGCCCACCTTGCGGGTTTCGGGCGCCGCGTAGTCGCACATGTACTCCTTGATCGTCATCAGGGCGTTGGCCTGGCAGTAGGCGGCGATGCTGCCGTCCTTGGCAAACTCCATGAAGCGGTCGCCCGTGCGGCCGGCGCGGTAGCAGGCCGTGCAGAAGCTCGGAAGGTAGCCGTTTTCCATGAGGGAGTGCACGACTTCGTCGAGGCTGCGGCGGTCCGAGTTTTCAAACTGCGCCGTGTGCGTTTCGTCCTGCTGCTCGATCTTGATCGTGTAGCCGCCCACGGACACGCGGGAGCCGCCCGAAATCTGGGAGATGCCGAGCTTCAAGGCTTGATTGCGGATGCGGGCGCTTTCGCGAGTGCTCATGATCATGCCGGTGTAGGGGACGGCGAGACGGATGAGGGCCACGATCTTCAGGAAGATGTCGTCGGGCACCGCGTTGGAAAAGGCCTTGGGGTCGATGTCGTCGGCGGGGCAGATGCGCGGCACGCTGATCGTGTGCGGCCCCACGCCGAAGGCGGCCTCAAGATGCTCGGCGTGCATCAGCACGCCCACGAAGTCGTAGCGGTAGAGGTTGAGGCCGTAGAGAACGCCGAGGCCCACGTCGTCGATGCCGCCTTCCATGGCGCGGTCGTGCGCTTCCGTCTGGCGGCAGTAGTCGGACTTCGGTCCCTTCGGATGCAGCTCCTCGTACGTCTTCTTGTGGTACGTTTCCTGAAAGAGCTGATAGGTGCCGATCTGCGCCTCGTGGAGCTTGCGGTAGTTTTCGACGGTCGTCGCCGCGATGTTCACGTTCACGCGGCGGATGGCGCCGTTCTTGTGCTTGATCGAATAGATCGTGTTGATGGACTCAAGGATGTATTCGATCGGATTTTGCTTCGGGTGTTCGCCGGCTTCGAGGAGAAGGCGCTTGTGGCCGAGGTCCTGAAGCGCAATGACTTCACGGCGAATGTCTTCCTGCGTCAGCTTCTTGCGGACGATGTCCTTGTTTTTCGCGTGGTACGGGCAGTAGACACATCCGTTGATGCAATAGTTCGAAAGATAGAGGGGTGCAAAGAGCACGATGCGCTTGCCGTAGATGTGCTCTTTTACCTTGATCGCGGTGTCGAAGATCGCCTTGTTGCAGTCTTCGAGATCACAGGCCAGAAGGACGGCTGCTTCGCGGTGGGTGAGGCCCTTGCTTTGAGAGGCTTTGTGAATCAGCGACTCGATGAGCGCACGGTCGGATTTATGCTCTTCGGCATAGGCGAGAGTGGACTCAATTTCGTCGTGGTTAATAAAGTCTTCTGCGGCCTTCGATTTAGGGTCGTACATAGTTGACACTACACAGTTTGACGCACGGTTTTTAGTACGTGCGCCGAGTTAAAAAACCGGTGCATTGGTGCTCAACCGGAGGCCTTTTTTCTTCGACTTTTTGACCGGCGGGAACACGTGAAAATGGGCTCGCAGTTTACCTCAGAAGTCCTTCGAAAGAACTAGTTCTTTAGTAGAGGTTCGGAGTATTCGCTTCCCTCCGTTTTGCCCCTTTTTGCCCTCGGCACCTGACCCAAAAATCGACTTTTTTGGCCCCAAGATCGGGGCATATCTGTAGTTCAAAACGCTAGTTTTCCTGACGATAAGAGCCCCCCTTTTTGTCCCCCTTAAAACGCGTTCCTGGATGTTACCTTTGAGCACCTTTCGGGCAAAATCG
>CAVJUB010000127.1:0-6709 GCA_963652545.1 Hallella faecis
CTTTAGAACTATTGGCTTTTGAGCTTCGTAGTTGTTGTGACTCGCCTGCTGGGAAGTTCTTTTCAGTTGCTGCAGTGAAAGAGGCGCTATTTAGAAGCGCAGGAGTTGCAAGCGCGAAGCATACGTTGCATAATTTTCATTATGATAATTTATCTTATGTAACCAGCCATGCAGTTCCAAGGGCGAAAAATAGAACTCAGCGTACTCGAAAGAACGCGTCAAGCGGCCGAGCAAGGGCCTTCGCGGATGACGGTCGTCACAGGGCGACGACGTGTCGGAAAAACGACGCTCATCCAACAAAGCGTCAAGGATCAGATTTCCTTGTACCTCTTCGTGTCGCAAACGACGGAGGTCCAGCTGTGCGAGCGGTTTGCGCAGGTAGCTCGCAAAGTCCTGAATATTTTCCTTCCGATGGGAATAAAGCAGTTTTCAGACCTGTTTGAGGCATTGATGCTGTATGGGAAGGATCATCATTTCACGTTGATTATTGACGAATTTCAGAACTTCGCGACGATCAATCCTTCTGTTTTCGGCTACATGCAGGACATCTGGGATCGCCTGAAGGATGAATCGCAAGTTCATCTGGTATTGAGCGGCTCCTCCTATTCGATGATGCATCAAATTTTTGAAGATTCGCATCAGCCACTCTTTGGCCGAGCCACGACGAAATTGCAGGTTCGTCCTTTTGCACCGTCCGACTTGAAAGCAGCTTTGGCAGCCGTTGCGCCGGATTACGCCAAGGATGATCTTCTGGCGCTCTATGCCTTCACTGGCGGCGTCCCGTTCTATGTGGCGGATCTGCTCGACAACGGCGCGGTGACGCTCCCAAAAATGATTGAGTGGCTTCTGGCCCCTGGAACGATCTACAAGGTCGAAGGACGCGATCTGGTTCGATTGGAAATAGGTGAGGGGAGCAAGCGTTATCAGGCCATCATGACGGCTATCTCTCACGGAGCCACAAAGTACGCTGATATTGAGACCTTGTCAGAATTGAAGAACATTTCTCCTTATCTGGAAAGGCTTGAATTCTGCGGTTTCATTGAAAGGCGGCGGCCCATTCTTTCAAAGCCAGCCACAAGGAGTTCGCGCTGGGTCATCAAAGATCCTTTCCTGCGCTTTTGGTATCGCTTCATTGCGGCGGACGAGGGCTTGCTTGAAGCAGGATTTACCGCGCCGACGACCGAGAAAATTTTGGCGGATTATCCAACGTTTTCGGGACCAATGCTTGAACGGTGGTTCAGAGAGGCCTTGATGGAAACGGGGAAATACCGAATTGTTGGCGCCTGGTGGGATTCTGCTTCCGGTGCCGGCGGCGCCCAGAATGAAGTGGCTGTTGTAGCTTTGGGAATTTCTGGGAAAGACGCCTTTGTCGGCGAAGTCAAGCGCCAGCGGAAGTCTTTCCATGAAAAAGCTTTTCTGGAAAAGGTGGAACACCTGAAGACGACTATTTTGCGCGGCCTTGCGATTGAAGCGGGATGCTTGACAATGGATGAGATGTAGACCGAAGAAAAACCAACGGTTTTGGGCTCAAAAATGCCCTAAAAATAATTCAACATAATAGTAGTTATGTTGAATTTTGGCTGAAGGGGCAAGATTTTCAGTAAAATTTGCGAATCTTCGGCCGATCGTTGTTCTGCCGCGATTTTTCCTCAACCGCTTTGGGATGCAACGTCGACAACACACACTGAGTCAGCTGTCGTTGCGCCCAAAGCGCCGCGAACCGGCGCCCTCAGCTGCAACCTGCAACTCATGAGCGCCAAACGCGTCATCATCAGACTCAAGAAGGAAGAAATGAATCTGCCATCACTGCCACCTTCGGATTTCCCCACGCTTCGCGAGAATGGTTGCGTCTACGTTGACAAAACCCGATTTATCGAAAAACTGGAGCAGCTGCGGCTGTATTACCCGCTGATCGTTCGCCCGCCTCGCTTTGGGAAAACACTCTTTGCAACAACGCTCAAGGCCTATTACGACAAGGCCTTGCAAAACGCATTTGACAAGAATTTCAGCGTAACCTACATTTCCGACCATTTGACGGAAAATCGAAGCGCCTACTGCGTTTTGCATTTTGATTTTTCAGACATTGCAGTGGATGACCTGGAAAATTCATTCAATCAATGCTTGCATCGCGGGTTTTGCGATTTTTTGGATCGTTATCCTTCTGCGGCAGGAAATAAATTCATCGAGAGAGTGCAAAAACAGAATCCCTCCTCCGTCTGGATGGATTTCTTGACAATGCTTCCTGATGAACTGCAATCACTTTTTGTCATCATTGACGATTATGACGCCTGGGCTCGCAAACTGCTGGCAACGGATCGCTATTATTCTTATTCAGAAAGCCCGTCATTTATCAATGCATTTTACGAGCGGTTGAAAAGCGCTACATCGGGAGGTGCCGTAAAACGGATTTACATGACGGGAGTGTCAGAAATTGAGATCGGGACATTCAATATCAGTCAAAACATCTCAATGTATCCAGAATTTGCCGATCTCTTTGGTTTTTCTGTCGATGAACTGAATTGGCTGACTCATGAAAAATCATATCAACAGACGATTGATGATTTAAAAAATTTCTGCGGCGGCTATCAATTCAGTCCGAAGTCAGAAATCATGGTTTGCCATCCCGATGCCTGCCTGCAATATTTGTCAAGTCCATCGAGAATTCAGAACATTGATTTCGAACAATTGAAGTCATTGATGAAATTCAGCAATAAAGAGTATCTCAAGGACATAGCAAACAAAGTTCTTCATGATGAACCGGTGAAAACGGGGAGTTTTGGCGACGGATTGACGATTGACCAAAAGAATTTGTCAAAGCCGAATGAAATGCAAGAAGTTCTTCGTTATTTTGGCGCACTGACATTCGCTCCGAAAACCACGCGCTATTTGAGGTGTCCGAATCGATTCCTTCGGGATCAGATTTTTGCCCGCTGGCAGGAAGAATTCTGAACCGCCTTTGCGGGCTACAATCCCCTCTTGCAACGTTAGGTGTACTGCGGCCTTCCGACCGCAGTTGAGACAGTGCCTCTGAACCTGATCCGATTCACATCGGCGTAGGAAAACGTGCCAAGACCGCCCTGTTTTCAGGGTGCGCTCCGCCCTTCCCGCGCCACTTTTTCCCCTCGAGAAAAACGTGACGACTGAAACCATCGCCATCCGCCCCGAAGGCGGCAAGCTTCCCTCGCGCCCCGACAGTGAGGCGCAGCTCTCCTCCACCGGCATCCTCCCCGGCTCCCGCCGCATTTATATAGAAGGAACGCGCGGCATCCGCGTGCCGATGCGCGCCATCGATCAGGACGACTCCCAGCTGCCCAACGGCAAGTCTGAGTCCAATCCCCCGATCTTCGTCTATGACACCGCTGGCGACTGGGGCGATCCCGCCAAGCATCCGACAATTGAAGGCGGTCTTCCGGCGCTGCGCGCAGACTGGATCGCCGAGCGCGGCGACACGGAGACGCTCTCTGACATGACAAGCGCCTACGGGCGCGAGCGCGCCGCTGATCGAACGCTCGATCCCATCCGCTTTGCGCGCAAGCGTCCGATCCTGCGCGCCCGCGGCGCCGCCGTGACGCAGATGCACTATGCGAAGGCAGGGATCATCACGCCTGAAATGGAGTTCGCGGCGATTCGCGAAAACAACAACCGCCGCGCCTATGTGGAAAGCCTGGCGGGCTTGAGCCCGCGCAGCCGTCGGTTCCTTCTGCAGCAGCACCCGGGCGCCTGCGAGTGCTTTCAGTGCCCCGAGGACGTGACGCCCGAATTCGTGCGCCGCGAGATTGCCGCAGGCCGCGCGGTCATTCCCTGCTGCGTCAACCACCCGGAAGCCGAACCCATGGTGATCGGCCGGGCTTTTCTTACGAAAATCAACGCCAACATCGGCAACTCTGCCGTGAGTTCCGGCATCGCCGAAGAAGTGGAAAAGATGCTCTGGGCGACGCGCTGGGGCGCGGACACCGTGATGGACCTTTCCACCGGAAAGAACATTCACGAGACGCGCGAATGGATCGTCCGCAACAGCCCGGTGCCGATCGGCACGGTGCCTCTCTATCAGGCGCTTGAAAAGGTGAACGGCAAGGCGGAGGCGCTCACGTGGGAGCTCTACCGCGACACGCTGATCGAACAGGCCGAACAGGGCGTGGACTACTTCACGATCCATGCGGGCCTGCGCCTCCCCTTCATCGAGCTCACCGCCAACCGCCTGACGGGCATCGTCTCCCGCGGCGGCTCCATCATGGCGGTCTGGTGCATGGCGCACGAAAAGGAAAACTTCCTCTGGACGCACTTTGACGACATCTGCGACATCCTCGCCGCCTACGACGTGACGGTGAGCCTTGGGGACGGCCTGCGTCCGGGCTGCCAGCACGACGCCTGCGACAGCGCGCAGATGGCGGAGCTTGCGGCGTTGGGCGAACTCTCGCGCCGCGCCCACGAAAAGGACGTGCAGGTGATGATCGAGGGGCCGGGCCACGTGCCGCTGCAGCGCGTGGTGGAAAACGCCGAAGCGGAAGAGTCGCTTTGCAGCGCGGCGCCCTTTTACACGCTCGGACCGCTCGTCACGGACATCGCGCCTGGCTACGACCACATCACGAGCGCGATCGGCGCGGCGACGATCGGCGGCGCCGGCACGGCGATGCTCTGCTACGTGACGCCCAAGGAGCACCTGGGGCTCCCGGACAAGACGGACGTGAAGGACGGCATCATCACCTACAAGATCGCCGCCCATGCCGCCGACCTCGCCAAGGGCGTCTCAGGCGCCCAGATTCGCGACAACGCCATGAGCAAGGCGCGCTTTGAATTCCGCTGGATCGACCAGTTCAACATCGGCTTTGATCCGGAAAAGGCGCGCGCGTTCCATGACGAGACGCTGCCCAAGGACAGCATGAAGAAGGCGCACTTCTGCTCGATGTGCGGCCCCAACTTCTGCGCCATGCGCATCACCGAAGAAGTTCGTGAATGGGCCGCGAAGCGCCGTCAGCATTGACTTGAAAACCGATGAGGAAAGCCTAGAATGGATGCCTTTCCCATTTTGCACCTTTTTGGAGCATCCTCATGGCTTTACCTCAGCTCACTTCGAAGGCCGCGTACGTCGTCGGTCTCTTCGTAGTCGTCGTCTGGGGCGTCACGTTCGTCAATACAAAAGTTCTTTTGTTGGCGGGCCTGGCGCCCTCCGACATTTTGTTTTATCGAACGATCATCGCGTGGCTCGCGATGTTTCTCATTCTGCCGCGTCCTTTCTTCGCGAAGAGCTGGAAGGACGAAGGCATCATGGTCCTCTTAGGCATTCTGGGCGGATCAGCGTACTTTCTCATTGAAAATACGGCGCTTTCCTACACGCAGGCGAGCAACGTGGCGGTGCTCATCACGACGGCGCCGCTGCTCACCGTGCTCGTTGGCATGGTGATTCGGCGCGACTTCCGCGTGCCGGCGCGCTTCTGGCTGGGAAGCCTCATCGCTTTCGCGGGCGTTATGGCCGTGGTGATGAACGGCGTCTTTGCGCTGAAGATCAGCCCGGTGGGCGACCTGCTCACCATCGGCGCGGCGCTTTGCTGGGCGCTCTACAGCACGGTCTTGAAAGCAATGCTGAAGCACTATGACGCGAAGTTTCTCACCCGCAAGGTGCTCTTTTACGCCATTGTCACGCTGACGCCGTACTTCTCGGTGCAGGCGCTCAACACGGACTTTTCGCTCATCTTCTCCTGGCACATCCTCCCGCACTTCCTCTTTCTGGGTCTCGTGGCGCAGACGCTGGGCTTCATCCTCTGGAACGTCACGGTGGAGAAAATCGGACCGGCGCGCACAGTGAACCTGCTCTACATCTCGCCTCTCGTCACGATGCTCACGGCCGTGCTCGTGCTGGGCGAGCGCGTCACGTTCGTGGCGCTTGCGGGCTGCGCCCTGATTCTCATCGGCGTGGCGCTGAGCGACAGCGGCCTCCGACAGAAAAAGTAGGCGCGTTTGTTTCGCCTCGTTTTTCTCCTGCGTGAGTGCTGAGTCAAACGAGGCCATTTAAACGCGTTCTTCGCCCTGGCGCCTTCGGGCGCCATTTCTTTGCCAGCGACCGGCCAAAGCGGTCGGCAACGAGGCGCTCAACAGAAAGTAGAAACGAAAATAGCAAGAGCGCAAATACTTTTGGTCGCAGCCAGCCGGATCTGTGCCTCAGGAAGATTTGACGTCAAGGAAAAGTACATTCGGATCGAGGATTTCTGAACCTACTTTCAGTGGATCATGAGTCGCCCCATGAAAAAGGACGGTCTGAGGGACTCAAAAAATCCATTGACCGCTGGCTGCGGGGCAACCGGCCGATTGAGCGAACTTTCCAAGGTCCGAAGCCATCGATCCGACAGCGGCAGCACGCCAAAGGACAAGGCTCAGCCATAGCCACAGACTATATAGCGACGGTTTGCCGACCGCAGTGAGCTGCCTGGAGGCGCCTCTCGAGGAGAGCGGGGCAAAAATGGAAGTGAGGACGCGTTGACATCGGAAAATTTACCCGCCGGAATACCACATTCCGAGCATTACCGTTCATATCTGAACGTGATTCGCTGAATACAATTGCTATCGTAATGGTTAGATTTTATCCGGCCTCAGCCGCAACTGGGCAATTTTTCCCCAGAAAGCCCTCGTTGGGCCGGGTTGCATTTCGACGACGCAACGATCATAATATGAATGATTATCCCTTCCAACCATTGCGATCTAAACATTATGAGAC
>CAVJUB010000128.1:0-6676 GCA_963652545.1 Hallella faecis
TGAACTCTGAAGAGAAGATGCTCGTCTGGTAGAGCTTGGTGATGCCGGTGACGAACACGAAGCGCCAGCAACCGTCACAGGATTTGACGATGGCATAAAACTTGGCAAGTTGCCGCTGAACCTCTTCAAAGCGCTCTTTGTCGTCTAGACACGCGGTCAGAGGAGCGTCGTATTCGTCGATCAGAAGAACGAAAGAGCCTTTCCTTTGAGTTTCGAGCCAGCATCCGAGTTGGGAAATGATGTTGACGCCCCACGATTCGTCATACTGAAACCCGAATGGTTCGAACGAAGAGCTCAGAAGTTCGCCTAGCCGATCCTTGAAATTTTCAGTCCGGGCGGCATTTTTGATTTCAGAAAAATCAATCGTAACGACTTTGTAAGTCTTGTCAGTCCACAGCTTCTCGATTGCGAGACCCGAAAAATTCTTCAGACCGTCACGAAAAAGTGCGGCGAAGGTACTCACCAGCAGTGACTTGCCGAAGCGTCGGGGACGGGTAAGAAAGAACTTTGCAACTCGGCTGGCAAGCTGATAGACCAACGCGGTCTTGTCCACGTAGATTTTCTTCTGAAGTCGAAGCGTTTTGAAGTCAGACGTGCCCAATGGCAGGGCGGGTAATTTATTGATTTCTGCCATTATTCCACCGTTTTTCAAACCTGACAAACTTGTCAGAACCACGGCAAGCTTGCTTCGCTCTCAATTCCCGAGGGAGCCAAATCTTGCGCGGGAAAATGATTGATCTCAGCCACTGTTTTCCATGCCCGCCGGATCATTATCGCACGCCCGCAGGATGTGGCAGAAGGCCTTTGGGAAAGGATGAAAACTCAGCGACATCGAACCCCATGCGTTCTATTCTGACTGCACCGGCGACCTTTCTCTCTCATCTGATGCCCGCGGCGCACGCATCCCGCCGCAACAGAAAAAGAAAGCGGCCTTGTTATATTTCACCCACAGAAGCCGTTGCGGCATTTTGACTTTTCAACGGCACGCTCGCCGCTTCCCGGCCTCATTTTCTGCCGACAACTTGTGTATGACAGCGAAAAAGCCTTTGAAGAAAATCCCTTACGGGAATGCAAGTTATCCGTCCCTTCGTTCCGACGACTATGCCTACGTTGACAAAACGCGCTTCATTGAAGTCTTGGAACAATGCGGCACGCGCTTTCCGTTCATCGTTCGTCCGCGGCGCTTCGGCAAAACCTTGTTCACCGAGACGCTGCTGGCTTACTACGACAAGGCCGAGGCACCTCACTTTGAGTCAAACTTCAAAGGCACTTACATCGGCAGCCATCGGACGCCGCTTGCGAGCCAGTTTTATGTGCTGAAATTCACCTTCGCCGGGCTCTCCACCGGCAGTCCCGAGGAGAATTTTCTTCGGACAGTTCGCAATGCCGTGGTGAGCTTCTTCAGCATCTACCCGCACCCGCGCCAGGAGGAGATTCTCAAAGAATCCTTCCCCAATGCCGGCGCGCTCATTGAGACGTTTTTTGCGATGCTGGGCCCGGAATTTCGCCAGAAGGTCTTTGTCATCATCGACGAGTACGATCACCTGACGAACACCGTCCTTTCCCGTCAGCTGGAGGAATTCCAAGCCATGACGTCGATGGACGGCTTCTTCAAGGACTTCTACACAAAGCTCAAGAGCGCCACAGAAGCCCGCGGACCGGTGGCAAGGATTTTCGTGACTGGCGTGACGTCCATTTCTCTGGACTCCATGACGTCCGGCTTTTCGATTGCCAAGAACTTGACGACGCGGTCGGAGTTTTCGACCTTGTTTGGTTTCACGGAAGCCGAATTGCGACAGCTGATTCCACAGGTGATTGACCTTCAGCGGTATCAGCACTCGCTCGATGAGGTCGTGGCACGAATGAAGGAGTGGTACAACGGCTACCGCTTCAGCGCACGGTCGGACGAAGCGGTGTTCAATGCGTCGATGTGTCTTTATTACCTCGATGCCATCCGCGACGAAAATGACGAGCCGGACACGATGCTCGATCCCTCATTTGCTCAAGATCTGAAGAAGATCAGCGGCATTCTCAGTCTGGGAGATCCTGATTTCGTCAAAACCATCGTGACCCAGGCGTTGCAGCGCGAGCCGATTGACTTTCCCGCAGGCGACCTGCAGGTCCTCAACGTCAACAAAAATGACCGCTTCGATTCGGACAGCGTTCTTTCGGCCATGTTTTACATGGGCTACCTCACGTTTGCACCGAACAACCGTTATCAGCTGGTGGTGCCCAATCGAGCGGTGGCCATCCAGTTCTTTGAATACTATCTGCAGTACATTTTATCGTTGTCCGGCGAAGCCGGGCGCTATTCGGCGCGAGATCTGACGGCAGCGTACCGCGCCTTGGAAGCGGGCGATCCGGAGCCGCTGTTTCGATCGGCGGCGGCACGACTGGCGGAGCAAAGCGACGCCATGGCCGCCGTGCACCTTTCCGAAAGCGATTTTCAGACGCTGATTGCGGCGCTGCTCTACTTCGACGCGGATGTACGAGTGGTGCGGGAAGCGCAGGCTTTGGGCAGCGAAGGCGGCCGAATCGACCTGCTGATTCAGCCGGCGGAAATGTCACCGGTGAAAAACACCTACCTCGTGGAATTCAAGTACCTCACCAAAGCCAAAGGCAAGGACAAGCGAAACGTTGCAGCAGCTCGGGACCAGGCGCTCCAACAGGCGCGGCGCTATGCCCAGTGCAGCAACATCCGCGACATTCCGCACGTGAAGTGCGTGGCAGCCGTTTACGTCGGAGCGTCGCTCGCCGAATTCGTTTCGGAAGATCCTGGCCTTCGCTGAAGTCCTTCGCCTGTGGCCTCGCTTTCAGGGATGGACGGTGCCGTGAAACTCGACGCTGTCCTTCACGACCACCGCCTCAACCAGAAGGTCTTCGCCAATGGCTGCCCCGCTGCCGCAACGTAAACCTCCATGTCCCATCGGATGTCTGCGCAATCCAGCCTCCGCACAATCATCTCCGCCGTCAAGCGGCAGGACTTGCCCGTGGCACAATCTTGCGCCGGATCCACTTGGAGCTTTGTCGTGAAAAAATCAGCCGTCTCCCGCCTTGTCGCAGTTGCTCTCGCCGTCCTGTCAGGGCTGGCCGCCGGCAGCGCCCTCGCGGCGGAGGATAGTTTTTCCATCACCGCAAGCGACAAGTCGATGTTCGATGTGACGGTTTTGGGAACGGACTTTTCGATCGCTTCTGATAGCTGGCTTACCACCAACGCCGGGCTGCATTCGCCTGTCTACGACCTTAACGAAGGCATGAAGTCCGGTCTGAGCGCGGGCCTAACCTACTGGGCCGGCCTCCTCGCGCCTCAGTCCGCCAATCCACAGGGCCTTGCGGTCATCGTCTCAACGATGGACGCCGCCAACGCCTATGCCACCAACATCACCACCGATCCGACGCCTTCGCTTCCCGTCGCGAGCTGGCTGCAAAAGGGGACGGGCTATGTGCTAGGCACGCTGGCGACCTGGAAGGACGCCGCGACCATCGCCTCGTCCGGCGGTTCAATCGGCGATCAAACTTTCACGTTCATCGGCCTCGGAGCCTACCTGGGCTCCAGCGTTTCGCCCAATGTCGACCGCGGCTGGCACGCCGACGCCGAGACGCTGATCGCCACGGGCGAAGCAGCGGCCGACCTCGTCGGCACCATTCGTCATGAAATGGGCCATGCGCTCGGCATCGGCACCTTCGTATCCTCCTGGACCGAAGACGCCACCACGTCATTTCCACGCGAAAAGTACTCCGTTTACGAACTCACGACCTTCGACAAGTTCAGCGGAACGAACAACTTTGCGGATCATCTCTACGACTACAGGGGCACCAAAGCCCGCGACGGCATGCCGATCGTCACAAGCGCCATGTACGACCATTTCGTGAGCGACGGGACGCTCACAATGCCCAAAACCGAAGTGTTTCTGCTGGAGTCCGAAACGAGCGACAACGTCGCCGCCCGCTACGCCTACTTCAAAGGCGAGCATGTGAGTGAAGTCTTGAACGGCGCCACCTTCAACGGCATCGACGGACTGCCAGTGAACGGCTGGGAGGAATCCAATTCCACCGCAGACGACAACGTGACGGACATCTATCAGCCGGAATTCGCGCATTTGCAAACGAACGGCATGATGAGCCACTCGACCTATTCCAACATGACGACCTTCATGGAGGTCGAGCTCGCCGTCATGCAGGATCTGGGCTACCGATTTGACCGCAAGAACTACTACGGCTGGTCGGAGTATCGCGACGGACAGAACTACGACAACTGGCAGGGCTACGCCAAGCGAAACGCCGCCGGCACCGGCTGGATCACCGGCGAAGCCAACGAAACGCCGCTCGCCGTCGGGCTCGACGTCCAGGGCCGCAGCAACACCATTCGCCAGCGCGCCGACATTCTCTCCATCGGCACCGGATCGGCTGGCATTCGCGTGAACGGCTCGGAAAACTTCATCACTGTCGCGAGCGACGCCTCGGTGCACGCCGACGGACGCCGCGGCATCGGCGTTCTGGTGTCCGACGGCATGAATCATCGCCTTGACGTGGCGGGCCGCGTGACCGCAACAGGCGAGGGCGGCCGCGCGCTGCAGCTCGATTTCGGCTCCAGCACCAACGGCGCGAGCGACCACTACGTCGGCTCCTACATCTACTACAAGCGAGAGGTCGATTCTTCGGACGGGGCTCTCTCGTCACCCCAGAACCTGAAGGACGGCGACTGGGTGACCGAAGACGGCACACACTACAACGTCCTGGACACTCTGCACGACCAATTCAACAGTCCGCTGCTCACCAGCGTCAACGTGTCCGGCACGCTCGCCGGTCGGGAGTCCGCCGTCTTCATCGGCAAGAACGCCTTCGTGCGCGAAATCAACTTTCTCGACCACGCCCGCGTGACGGGCGACATCACCTCAGAATGGAAGCACTTTAACGAAACCGTCTATCCGAACTTGCGGCTCAACTACAACGGGAAGCTCATCGATCCGACGCTCTACGTGCCCGACCTCGTCACGACGCTCAACTTCGCGGGCGACGACGTGCGCCTGGACGGCAATATCAACGCCGCCGACAACTCCCGAATCGTCTTCGCCTCAGGCACGGCGTCGGTGAACGGCAGCGTCGCCACCACGTCCGTCAGCGTGGCCAAGGGCGCCGTCGTCAAGGGCAATGCGCAGTATCAGCTCACCCAAAAGACATCACTCAAGGCGGCAGACGACTGCTCGGTGGAAGAGAACGTCGGCCGCTTCACGAACGCCGGCACGCTCGCGCCCGGCAACTCCATCGGCGCGATCACGATTGACGGCGACTACGTGCAGACCGCTGACGGCGCGCTCGAAATCGAAGTCAGCGCTGACGGCGCCACCGACACCCTCACGGTCCAGAACGGCACCGCATCCGTCGCCGGCTCGCTCGTCCTGAAGCCTCTCTCGGGCGACTACTACAAGGCAGACCAGACGGTGCGTCTCGCCGATGTTCTCGTGACCTCGGATTATTCGGCCGTCACGCCGACAGTCGTCACCGATGACTCCGCCTCGCCCACACTCACGATGACCGCCGTCACCCGAGGCGAAGGCGCTGAAGCTTCCTGCACGCTCTCCTATGCGCGGGACTACGCCAGCTGGGCGGCGAACCGCAACGAGGCCGCCGTCGCCCGAGCGCTGGAAACCGCTGATGCCGTCAGCGAGCCAATGCAGTCCTTGTTCAGCGCCATCGACTTCTCTTCCCCCGACGGATCGGACGTGCGCCAGGCGCTTTACGTCCTGCAGCCAACCGTGGAAGCCGACGCGGCGCGCAGTCTTCTCGCCTCGCGGCAGAACTTCGTCAGCTGGCGGCAGGAGGCGCTGCAGCGCGCCTCGCAAGCGGGCGACGGACGCCGGCTTTACGCCGTCCCCTTCGGCCAGCATGAGTCTCGCCACTCGGGTAACGACGGCTGGCGCGCCGATGAGGCAGGCGTCTTTGCCGGCATGGAGTCCGCCTCAGGCGGCAGCGTCATCAGCTGGCACGGAACGCTCGCCAAGAAAACCGTCAAGTCGCGCGAAGATCGAGGGCAAGCGGACGCTGTGAGCGTTGCTTTAAGCGCCGACGGCCTCTGGAAGCCGCAGGGCGATGCGTGGAGCGTCACGGCCGGCGCATCCGCGGCGTATGACGCCATCCACGCGAAGCGCCGCGCCGCTTTCGCCAACCAAAACTACCGCACGGAAGACCGCTACTCCGTCTGGAGCGCCGGCGCCTTTGCGGGCACGGGACTCGACATCCCGGTTGCAAGCGTCACGCTTACGCCCTACGCGCGCCTGAGCTATCACGTCCTGCGACAGGGCGCCGTGAAGGAATCGGGCGACAGTTCAGCGCTTCGCCTTGACGCAGCCACGCTGCAGTCGCTCGCCAGCAGCCTGGGCCTGCGCGGCTCAGCAACGACCACGGCAGACGACGGCACGGCGGCGTCTTTCGCGGCCTCCCTCGCCTGGAACCATGAGTTTCTTTCGCGCTACGGGCGCTATCACGCCAGCTTCCGCGGCGCTGAAAACGCCGGCTTCACCACGAACGTGGCGCCGCTCACCCGAGAAAGCGTGGAAGCCATGGCGTCGATGAAGCTCGAGAAAGACCGCTTTGCCTTCGGCGCGCTGCTGGGCGGCGAGATCTTCTCCGGCACCGGCGCCGAAGGCTTCCTGCAGCTGCAGTTGAGCTGGAAGTT
>CAVJUB010000129.1:0-6604 GCA_963652545.1 Hallella faecis
GCGCTCTCCCAGAGGTTCACCAAGGCGGGCGAGACCGCCGCGCCCAGCGCGTCAAACACCGCGGGCACGAGCTGCAGCGCCAGCACCGCCGCCACGAGCCCATAAAGCCACAAGCCGCGAGCCGCCACCGGCGCCCACCGTCCGCGCAGGAACCGCCCCAAGGCCCAAAGCCCCAAGGCCACCGCCACCGCCACGGCCATGCCGCCCGCGGCGAGCGCATGCCGTCCGCCCCAAAAAAGCGGCGTTACCACAAGCGTCGCCATCACGAGAAAGCGGCTCGCGGCGAGGCACCCCCGCCCCGCCGCCTTCGCGCGGCGCGATCGATGCGAACGATGAACGACGGCTCCCATGGCAGCTCCGAAGCGAATCAAGCCTTCTTCAAGAGCTTCTTGTACCAGGGCTTCTTCGCGGCATGGTCCGCGCCCTGACCGTAGCCATAGCCGTACCCGTACTTGTAGCCGTAGCCATAGTCGCTGCCGTAGCCCGCTTCGTCCCCGGCCTTTTCGCTTTGCTGCAGCACGGTGCCCACCAGGTGAGCATTCACGCGGCGCATCGCGTCGCAGGTCTCTTCAATCTGCGCCTTCTCGGTCTTGAAGCGCTGGCCCACCACGAGGTAGCGCAGGCCGTCGACCTTGGAGAGGTTGACCGTATCCGAGACGAGGAGCACCGGCGCGGTGTCCACGATCACCATGTCGTAGAACGCCCCGAGGCCTTCAAAGAACGCCGGCGTCGTTTCCGCGCTCAGCAATTCCACCGGATTGGGCGGAATGGGACCCGCGGGAAGGAAGCTCAAGTTGAGATCGTCAAAGGGCTTCACGGTAAGCGACGCCACCGATTCAGCGGAAGCCGCCGAGGCGGCCGCGAGCAAGCTCGACAACCCCGACGCCTCCGTCTTGTCGCCCATCAAGAGCTGCGTCAAGCGACGACGGCGCATGTCGCAGTCCACCAACAAGACGCGCTTCCCGCCGCGAGCGTAGGTGAGCGCGAGGTTCAAAGCCACGAACGACTTCCCTTCGCCCGGCACGGAAGAGGTGACCGCCAAAAGCTTCGCCTTCGAAGAGGCGGGCGAGAGCGACAACGACGTTCTCAGCGCGCGGAAGGCTTCCGCCACCGGGCCCTTGGGTTCGTCGTAGCCCACGAAGTCCACGCGATCGGACTTGCCTGCAAACGGAATTTCGCCAAAGATCGGGAGCTTCGCGCAGGATTCAAACTCTTCGCGGGTCTTCACGGTCTTGTCAAGGAGCTCAAGCACCAAGCAGATCAGCACGCTCAAGACGGCCGAGGCGAGAATCAGGATCGCCATCGTCTTCGCCTTCTGCGGATAAGCCGCGCGATGCGGCGGCGTGGCGGGCACGATCACCTGGAAGGTGCCGCCCGAGCCCGCGTCGGCGCTCTTGGCGATCTGCAACTCACCCACGCGTCCCAGGACGTACTGGTAGGACTTTTCCTTCGCCTTCAGGTTGTCTTCCAGCACCCGGTAGGCGTCCGCAATCTGGTCCAAATCCTTCAGCTGCTTCGTCGCGACGTCGATTTCCTTTTCCACGAGCTTCAGGCGAACCGCGGCTTCCTGCGCCTTCGCCTGAATGGAAATGAGGCTGTTCTCCGTTTCGTCCACGATCGCCTGATCCATCTTGGCGATCACCTGACGCTGCGTCTGCACCGTGCGATGCGAGGGACCGTAGTCCTGCAGGGACTTCACCAACGTCGCCTGCGCCTGCAGACGCGCGGTCTTGAAGCTCGTCAAGGTCGGGTTGCTGATCGCTTCCGGAATGGAGTCCAAACGCAGTCCGCGGCGCTTCCACTCGTCAATCGCCGCCACCGCGCCCTGGGCGTTCGCCAAAGCGCCCTTCGCGTCCACCAGGGACTTGTCCAAGGCCGTCAAGCGCGCAACGAGCAGATCGTTTTCCGTCTGCACGGAGAGCATGTCGTGCAGCTTCTTGAAGTTGTTCAACTTCGCAATCGCTTCAAAGCGCTCTCGCTCCATGTTGACGAGTTCGTCCCGCAGCTTTTCCAAGCCGCGCTCCGAAAAGCCCGTCGAGCGCTGCCGCGCGTCATCGATGTATTCGTTGGCGAGGTAGTTCGAGACTTCGGCCGAAAAACGCGCGTCCGGATCCTTGAAGCCGATGTCCACGAGGCTCGTGTTGGGCACCTGCTTCACTTCGATGAGGTCCGCAAGCTTCGCGAGCGGCTCCCGAGCGTTCAAAAACTCCGGCTTCTTCGCGAAGTCAAACTTCTCGTAGAGGCGCGCGAGGATGTGGTCGGAGGTCATCAGCTTCATCTGCGTGTTGATGAAGTCACGGCGCGACCCCGAATCCCGCCCGAACTCGCTGTCGTACACCTCGTCGATCTTCGTCACCTTGAGGCTGCCCGCTTCCACCAGCATGCGGCAGCTCGCCAGATACACCGGCGTTGCCATGAAGCAGTACAAGAGCCCCAGCACCGTCACCGTGCCGCAGATCGCGGCGCACAGCTTCCAGCGCTTGAGAACGGACTTCATGAGCCCCACGAGATCGATTTCGAGAAGATCGCTCTTCTCCTCATTCGCTTCGCGGGCTTCGCCCGGCTGCGCGTTGACTCGGTTCATTCAACTTTTTCCTTGCTACATAAGCGTCGGGGCCTTCCCCCGCCGCCATCCTTGGGTTTTCGGGAGAGCCTCGACGTCTCCCGCGGCGCTCGACGCTCAAGCGCCCAAAAATTCTTCCAGCCGCCGCTGCATCCGCTCAGTCTCACCGGGCAGCCGCTTTTCAATCACCGCGGCCGCAGCGGACAACCCCGGCACGCGCACGCGCGGCTCGTGCGCGTCGCTCGCGAGCACCACGTCGTTCGGAAACGCTTCCAGTATGGTCCACGCGAGCTTCTCCACGTTCTTCCCAAAAAGCCCCGTGAAGCTCGCTGCCGTCAGCTGCAGCAGCGCCCCCGCCGCAATGACGGCGGACAATTCAAAGCGGCAGCTTTCCATCGTCAGCTGACGATAGCGCTCGGGATGCGCAAAAAGCACGCGCTTTCCCGAACTCACCGCTTCGCGCACGAACATCGGCACGAAGCGCATCGGCTGGTACGGCGTCAACTCAAACAAGAAGGCGTCCGTCGTGCCAAGGTACCCTTCGGGATTCTGCGCCAGCACGTCGCGGAAGTCTTCGGTGAGAAGCCACTCCGCTCCGTTCTTGAACTGCACCCCGAGCCCCTCGGCATCCGCCGCCTGCTGCAGCGTCTCGCGCTTCACGCGGCGATCGGCCAGAACAGCCGCCACGTCGTCCTCCGCGCTCAGATGCGACGTGCAGAAGACCGTGCGCACGCCGTCCGCGGCCGCAAGCCGCGCCATCGCAAGCGACTCCTCGAGCGTCTTCGGCCCGTCGTCCGTCGCATAGAGAAAATGCGCGTGGGGATCGATCGTGAGCATCGTGCTTCCTTTTCGTTACCAGCGCGTTTCCGGCACGTAGACGATGTCGCCAGGCTCCAACTCCATGTCGTTGCCGCCCTTGCCGTTTTCAAGCATGGAGCGCACGTCCACTTCAAAGAATTCCTTGCCGCGCGTCACGCGGATTTCGCTCAGGGAGTTCGGACGCTCCGCACCGCCGGCGAGAGCCACCACGCGGCTCACCGTCAAAGGAGCTTCGGGCGTGGCAAAGAACTGACCGGGCTTTTTCACCGTGCCCAGCACCGAGATCGCGCGCACGCGAGGCACCACAACGGTGTCTCCGGGCTGCAGCAGCGTGTCTTCGGTCACCTTGCCGTTCAAAATGTCGCGAGCGTGCACCTTCACCGTGACGGTCTTGCCGCCCTTCGTGCGGCGCACCACGATGCCGTCCACGTCCGCGTCTTCCGACAGGCCGCCCGTCGCAGAAACCGCCTGCATGGCCGTGATTTCCGAGCCTTCCGGAATCACGACGTTCGCGGCCTTCTCCACCGCGCCCAGCACAAAGACGTTGCGCGGCGCATAGGCTTCCACCGACACCACGACTTCCGGCTGGCTGTAGCCGTGCTTTCGCAACGCCGCGGCGATCGTGCGCTCGATGGCGTCCGCGGAATTCCCCGCCACAAAGACGCGGCCCGCGATCGGGAAGCGAATGTAGCCTTCCGGATCCACGCGAAGGCGATAGGTCATGTCTTCCTGACGATAGACCCCGACGTTGAGCAAGTCGCCCGAGGCGATGCTGTAGGCTGCGGCTTCCACGGCGGCCGGCGTCAAAAGCGACGCGGCGGCCGCGATGACGGCACCGGCCGTCACAACGGTTTCTTTGAGCTTCATAAAGACTTGTGTTTCCCAAAAAACGAGAACAGCTGCCCGGAGATTGGCTTCTGCGAGCAGCTGTTCACTCTGGCTAGACGCGGATTAGAGCGTCAGAGCCAAACCCAGCATGACCATGTGGCGGTCGTAGGAATCAGACCCCTGGTACTTCGTGTTGGTGAAGCGGTAGCCCGCGCTCACGTTGAGCCAGTCCTTCACGCAGTAGGTCGTGCCAAGCGTCACGCCCATGTCACGATACTCGTCATTCGTATCGTTCGAAGGCTTGTTGTAAGAGAAATAGGGCGTAGCCGTCGCGGTGAAGCGGCCGGCTCCCGGCGAATACTCGAAGCCCGCCTGCACGCGCACGCTGTCGATGTAGGAGCTGTTGGCAGAACTCGTCGACGTCGCAGAGATAGACGGCGCATAGGAAACCTGGCCCGTCACCTTCATGTCCGCATTAAGCGCGAGTTCGCCGCCCACGCGAGCGGTCGGACGCGTCTTGTGGTCGCCTGCGTAGTCAACGTCAGCGCTGCCATTCGAATCAAAGTCCATGTAGGCCAAACCCACTTCGCCGTAGAGGCGAGCCGTATCGCGATACGTCCACGCCGCACCCACAGCTGCCGTCAAGGTGTCAGTATCATGGAACTTGCTGCCGCGAACATTGGCCATTTCATAGCCCACCTGCGTGTAGATGCGGGTGTTGTCGGTCAACGCATAGCTCGGACGCACCGTGAGGGAGTCGCTGTCATACTCAGCCCACTTGTTCACTTCACGACGAACGCCCGAATGCAGGTAGTCCGCATCCACGCTGAAGTAGGGAGACGGCGCAACCGTAGCCCCGGCCCCAGCGGAGTAATTCGTCGTCCAGTTGACGTCCTTCGCATCGCGGCTGTTGTCGTTCGTGCGGCTCACATTGCCGTTGGCGCGAACCGTCAAAGCGGGCGAAATCACCACACCGCCGCTCGCATTGAGGAAGCCTTCCTGACCGTTGTACTCGGAGTGGTTGCTGTAGACGTTCTGCAACGCCTGGCCTTCCACGCGCAAGTTCCAGCGATCCTTCTCGTCCACCTGCATCAAAGCGCCCACGGCCGTCGTGAAGACGGTGGAGCTCACCTTGTTCTGGCTGCCGTAAATGTTGCTGTCGTAGCGAACGAATTCGCCCGCGTACACGTCAAGGTTCACCGCGCGGCCGCCCAACTTCTGCGTGATGAGGTTGTCCTTCATCAGCGTCACGGGCGAGCCGTTCACCGTCGGATGGTACGATTCCTTCACCTGCTCGGCGGCGCTTGCCGTCGTCGCGGCGAGCGCAAAAACCACCGCCTGCGCGCAGAGAGCGCGCTTCATGTTCATCTGCATTCTATTTCGCTCCCTGCCTGTTATTTGCTGACCGTCGGAACGTCAACCTTGTTGTTGACGGTCGTACCCGTATCCGTGTTGTAGGACTGACTCGAGGCCGCGCTACCCGCCGTCGTGTTGGACGGCAACGCCGACATCGAACTAGCCGTCGAAGAGCTGGTCGTCGTAGAAGTGGCCGTAGCAGCAGAGGCCGTTGCCGAGGAAGAAGACGAATCCGAAGCGGACTCCGAGCTCGTCGTCGCAGCCGAGGCGCTCGAATCCGAAGCGCTGGCCGACGCTTCAGAAGAAGCCGCTTCAGTGCTCGCTGCGGCTTCCGAAGTGGCTTCCGCCGTCGCCTCCGTTGCAGCCGCGGCTTCCGTGCTTTCCGTCGCTTCAGCCGCCGCCTCGCCTTCCTTCGACTCGGTCGCAGCCGTTGCTTCGGCCGCTTCCGCCGTCGCCTGCGCTTCCGCGCTCACGAAGGTCGGCTTCTCCGTCACCGTACCGGCACCGTCGGCAAACGACAACCCCATGACGACGCCCGTGGGCGACACCGTGATCGTCACGCCTTCGGACTGCAGGAAGGACGCAGCCGCCGCGCCCGTCAGCGTGTTCTGACCGTCGAACACAACGAGCGTGCCGTCGTCCTGCGTGGTGATCGTGACGTCCTGACCTGAGCCAGTCTTCACCGACAGCTTCTGCACATCGGCTGCCATCGCCGCTCCCATCACGGCAGAGAGCGCAACAGCCATGATAGATTTAGTAAAAAGCTTCATAAATGCAATGCACCGCGAGCTTTCCTTCTCCTTGACGGCACCGGACTCGCAGCCTCCATTGGTTAGTTCTGTTGTAACTAAAAAACCTCCCAGGAATCAGCCGTTACGCGATTTCACCATTCCTTAGCGGCACAGTGTTCTACGAATTATGACTAATTCACTGACAGTCAATGGGAATTCTATTTGAAATTTCAGACATCAGCAACCTTTTATTTTCACGGGGGGGTGACTGATTTTTAATGAAAATCGCATTAACAATCATCATTTC
>CAVJUB010000130.1:0-6552 GCA_963652545.1 Hallella faecis
TAGGTCTTGGCGTAGTGGTTGGCGAGCTTTGCCAAAGTCTTCGTGGGCCCGATCCCGGCGCAGGTGGGGAGCCCCAGCCAGCGCTCGACGCGCCGGCGCACGGCGTTTGCGAGCTCCGTGAGGCGCTCAACGCCCGACACTTCGGCAAAGCACTCGTCGATGCTGTAGGGCTCGATCGCCGGCACGAGCGTTGCGATCGTCTGCATCAGGCGGCGGCTCATGTCGCCGTAGAGCTCGTAGTTGGAGGAGAAGACGGCCGCGCGATTGGCGGCCAGAACGCCCTGCACCTTGAAGAGCGGCATGCCGCGCTTCAGGCCGAGCGCCTTCGCCTCCTTCGTGAGCGTCACGACGCAGCCGTCATTGTTGCTGCAGACTACGACGGGGCGCTTCGCGAGCGACGGGCGGAAGACCCGCTCGCAGCTCGCGTAGAACGTGTTGCCGTCGATGTGCAGGTACATCGCCGCCGCGCTAAACCGAACGGCTGCGCGCCGCAAGCCCCGCGCTTCGGTCGCTGTGAAGATGGAACCAGGCGCTCGCCTGCCAGAGAACGATCGTGGCGACGCCGAAGACGATGAGGCCGATGTCGTAGGCTTCGAAGCTTCCGTAGAGCATCGGCACCACAAGGCTCGAGCACAGCGCAAAGGCCATCGTCTGAATGAAGTTCAGCATCGAGCTTGCCATGCCGCGGGACTGCGGGAAGGTGTCCATCAAGAGAAGCGACATCCCCGGGCGCACCATGCCGAGGCCCGTCGTGTAGACAACCAAGGGCAGCACCGCCATCGGCATCACGGGCTTTTCAATGAAGAGGACTTCAAGAAGCGCCAGAAGCGCCCCCGCCATCATCACCACAAAGGAAAAGCGAATGGTCGTCACCATGCCCCAGCGGTGCGCCGCGCGGGCGGCGATCCAGCTTCCCACCACCACGCCGCCGATCATCGGCAGAAAGAGCATCCAGAACTCATTGGGCGCAAAGCCCATGACGTTCACGCACCAGTCCGCGGCGCCCGCAATGAAGAGCCCCTGGCCAAGAAACGCGACCCCGAGCGCGATGCAGCCCAGAAGAAAGCCCGCGTTCGTCAGCGTGTGCGCATAGCCCGCAACGAGCACCTTGAGGTTCACCGGCGTGCGCTTGTCTTTCGGAAGGCTCTCCGGCAGCCAGATGAGGCAGGCGACGGCCAGAAGGAAGCTGATGACGGCCAGGGCGTAAAAGTGGCTCTGCCATCCCAGATGCATCGCCATCCAGCCGCCCGCCACCGGCGCCAGCGCCGGCCCGAACCCAAAGACCATCGACACGTAGGCCATGAGCTTCTGCGCTTCAGGACCGCCGTAGAGGTCGCGGATCACGGCCATGCCGATCACCATGCCGCAGCCCGCGAAGACGCCCTGAATGGCGCGAAAGACGATGACCGACTCCAATGTCGTCGAAAAGGCGGCGCCGAGACTCGCGGCGGCAAAGCCGAGAAAACCGCCCACCATCGTGGGCTTGCGGCCGATCACGTCGCTGATCGTGCCGTAAAAAAGCGTCATCACCGCAAAGCCGATCAGATACGCAGAGAGCGTCTGCTGCACGCCTGAAAGCGGCACGCCGAAGACTTCCGTCATTTCATGAAAGCTCGGCAGGTACATGTCAGTCGCAAAGGGGCCGATCATGGAGCAGGCGGCGAGAAGCCACGTGAGAACAAAAACGTTGTGGGAAACGGGAGAAGAAGACTGGGTCTGAGACATCACTGACTCTTCGTGGGGCAGAAACCGACCAACGGCCGGCGCCCGGGTGACCGCATCACGAGCGGAGACTGGGGCGCATTCTAAGGCGAATTTTCGAAAATGTTTCAGCATGCGCCGCGCTTCGGCGAGCGCCTGACTCTGCGCCATAATGCGCGCCATGACGAAACCCTACCGCGGGCGCTTTGCGCCCTCTCCCACCGGGCCGCTGCACCGCGGCAGCCTCTTCTGCGCCATGGCGACGTGGCTTGACGCCCGCGCTCATGACGGCGCGTGGCTCGTGCGCATCGAGGACATCGACCCCTACCGCGACGTCCCGGGCGCGGGCGACGACATCCTTTGCACGCTCGCCGCCTTCGGCCTGACGTCCGATGAACCGGTCGTGCGGCAGTCGGAGCGCTCGGCGCTCTACGAAGCGGCGGTGGAGCAGCTCTACGCCGAAGGGCGCGCCTTCGGCTGCGCCTGCACGGCGCATGACATCAAGCTCGCGGACGAGCGGCTCGGCCTTCCTTCCGGGGTCTACCCCGGCACCTGCCGCCGCGGCACCGGCGGCCGCCCCGTGCGCAGCCTGCGCTTTCTCACCGAGGACCGCGTCGTTTCGTTCATGGACCGGCGGCTGGGGCTTCAGACGCAGAACGTCGCGCGCGAGGTGGGGGACTTTGTAATCCGCCGCGCCGACGGCTGCTGGGCGTATCAGCTCGCCGTCGTCGTGGACGACGCCGACCAAGGCGTCACCGACGTCGTCCGGGGCGAAGACCTGCTCTCGAGCACTGCCCGGCAAATTGAGCTGCAGCAGGCGCTGGGGCTTTCCGCCGTGCAGTACCTTCACATCGGACTCATTCTCGGCAATGACGGCGAAAAGCTTTCGAAGCAGCGCAAGGCGCCGGCCGTCACGACCGAAGCGCCGCTTTCGACGCTTGAAAGCCTCTTTCCCGCCTTCGGCTTCAAAAAAATCGGCGCCGACACCCTGTCCGCTTTCTGGCGGGAGGCGACGGCGCTCTGGCGCGAGAAGTACGCGTCCTGATCAATCGGGATTCCAAGGCACGGGATCGGGGAACATCCGGTCCACGAGCGTGCGGATGACGGTCGTTGAATCGGCGGCGGGACTGCCCAAGTCGCCGCTTGTGACCGTGTTCTCCATCGTCACGCGATAGCCCGTCACCGGCGCCATGCCGCCGTCAACGCGCATGTCCGTGAGCACGAGCTGCGCCTTCTTGATTTCCGAGCCGCTCCAGCCGCCCATGCGCGCCGAAAAGAGGAGCTTCTTCGTGCAGTTGACGCCCGCTCCCGGCTCCACCACCGTCACGCCCTTGTCCTGCAGCGCCTGCCGCAGCGGCAGCGTGAGCGACACGTCCGTCGCGTCTTCCGTCTCGAGACACACCGTCTCCTCGCCGGCGGCGTAGTGCCAGCTGTAAGGATTGGTCGTCGTGCTCTGGCAGCCGGCGAGCATCAGGGCCGCCGCTGCCCCATAAAGAAACTTGTGCATGGATATCACAAAGATCGAACGGAAACTTAGATGCTAACAGATTGTTTTCCTTTTGTGTCATCTTTCCCGCCGGCTTCCGACGAACGGATGAGGCCGCGTTCGAATCACGCTTTCTCGTCCGTCCAAGCGCCGCAGCCGAAGGCGGTATGATGACGGGACGCTTTTCCTTCGGAGCACCGCTTCATGACCGCCACCGCCCCAACGACCTGCTCGCGCCGCCGGCTTCTCGCCGCGACGGCGCTCGCTGCCGCGGGCGTGCCGGTCGTCCGGGCCGCCGACGACATTTCGCCCTTTGTGAACTACGCCAAGCGCGACGACGTGCGGCTCTGGGCGGCGCAGGTCTCTGAAAGCCGCGCCATTCCGTTTTCCTGGCTCATCGGCGCGCTCTCCCAAGGCCGTCCCAGCGACACCACGCGGCGGATCATGAGCCGTCCGGCCATCACCGCCTCCTCAACGCCCAAGGACTGGTTCCGGCACCGCCGCAACTACGTCAACGCCTCGCGCGTCGCCGACGGGCTCGCCTTCATCGACGCCAACGGCGCCGCCTTCACCGAGGCGTGGCAGCGCTTTCGCGTGCCGCCCCAGATCGTCGCCGCCGTGATCGGCATCGAGACGAACTACGGCCGGCGCATGGGCAGCATTCCGACGCTCGACGCCCTCTGCACCCTGAGCTTTGACTACACGCGGCGCGCCGCCTTCTTTCAGAAGGAGCTCGAAAGCTTTCTCACGCTCACGTGGCGAGCGGGCGTCGAGCCCCGCTCCGTCAAGGGAAGCTTCGCGGGCGCGCTGGGCATCTGCCAGTTCATGCCGAGCAACATCGAAAAGCTCGGCGTCGATCTCGACGGCGACGGCGTCGTCAACCTGTCGCAGTCGCCGGCGGACGCCATCGGCTCCGCCGCAAACTACCTCAACAAAGTGGGCTGGGACACGACGCTTCCCGTGAGCTGGCCCTGCGACGTCCCCGCCTCCGCCGCCCGGATTTTTGACACGGGCGAACCCCGGCTCACGACGACGCTGCAGAACCTCCTCGACGCCGGCGTGGAGATGCCCTCGCCCCTTCCCTACCCGCCCTCGCTCAAGGTGCTCCTCGTGAGCCTGCCCGCAGGCGACAAGACGCTCTATCGCGTGGGAACGCCCAACTTCGCGACGCTCCTTGACTACAACCGCTCGTTTTTCTACGCGCAGAGCGTCTCGGACCTCGCCGACTCGCTTCAGGCGGGCGAGCCGCTCGAACCGGACCTTCTCGCCTCCTGACGCCGGCGCGACGCCACTCGGTCGGCTGGTCCGCGAAAAAAAATCCCCCGCGATCCGTCGAGAACCGCAGGGGAAGCTTTTTGGGGCTAAAAGCGCGCTGAACTACTCTTCAACGACTTCCTTCACATCGACGCCGTAGGGGTCGCGCACGTGGGTGTCCATCTTGAGAAGGACCGCCCAGCGGCGCAGCACGCCGAAGATCACCACCGCCATCAGCACCATGACGAGCACGGAGAGGAAGGCGAGAAGCATCTTCCCGGCGGGCAGGTACTGGTACATGACGAGCCAGATGCCGGCCCACATCGTGATGATGGTCATGAGGATGCCGGGGACGCCCGTCATCCAGGCGTACTTCGTCTTGTTAAGGCGCAGCAGCACGGTGGTGCCGATCAGCAGCGTCACGGAAGCCAGCAGCTGGTTGCAGATGCCGAAAAGCGGCCAGATGCTCGAGATGTCGCCCGAATACACGAGATAGCCCCAGGCGCCCGTGAAGATCACCGAGGTGAGCAGCATGCCGGGGATCCAGTCGCGATCGGAGAACTTCGGCCAGACCTTGCCCAGCATTTCCTGCAGGAAGAAGCGGCCCACGCGGGTGCCCGCGTCCACGGCGGAGAGGATGAACACCGCTTCAAACATGATGGCGAAGTGATACCAGTAGGCCATCAGATGATCCATCCAGGGGATGCGGCTGAAGATGTAAGCCATGCCGACCGCAAGGCTCACGGAGCCGCCCGGACGCGCCGAGAGGTGCTCCTGCACTTCCGCTTCGAGAGCGGGCAGCGCATCGACCTGCATGCCGAGCGCGGCGAACTTGTCCGCAGCGGAGTTGATGGCGAAGTAGTCAGCCGGCACGAGAACGCAGGCGGCGATCAAGGCCATCACTGCCACAAAGCCTTCGGTGAGCATCGCGCCGTAGCCCACGAAAAGGACGTCCTTTTCATTGCCGATCATCTTCGGGGTCGTGCCCGTGCCGATCGTCGCATGAAAGCCCGACAAGGCGCCGCAGGCGATCGTGATGAAAAGGAACGGAATCACCGGACCCGCGATGATCGGGCCGCCGCCGTGCACGAATTCCGTGATCGGGGGCATCTTGAAGTTGGGCATCACAAAGACGATGCCGAGCGCAAGCGCCACGATCGTGCCCACCTTGAGGAAGGTGGAGAGATAGTCGCGCGGCAGCAGCAGGAGCCACACCGGCAGAACGGACGCGAGGAACCCGTAGACCGGAATCGCAATCGACATCGTCTTCTTGTCGAGATCAAGCCAGCCGAAGTATTCGGGATGCGCCGCAACCCAGGGGCCCGAAAGGATGCAGAGGAAGAGCAGGATCACGCCCAGCGCCGAAGCGCCGAAGACGTCGCCCTTGCGCCACACCTGCATGTAGAGGCCCATGATGATGGCGATCGGAATCGTCGCCGCCACCGTGTAGGTGGACCAGAGCGAGTCGTGCATGGCGTTCACGCACGCAATCGAGAGGCCCGCGAGCGTCAGAATCAAAATGGCGAGCACGGCCCAGCTCGCGACGATGCCGGTCGGACGGTCAATCTCCTTCATGGCGATGTTCGCGAGCGACTTGCCGCCGTGACGCACCGAGCAGAAGAGAACGACCATGTCATGGACGCCGCCCGCGAGAACGCAGCCGATCAGAATCCACAGCAAGCCGGGGAGATAGCCGAACTGAGCGGCGAGAACCGGTCCGAGCAAGGGGCCGGCCGCCGCGATGGCGGCGAAATGGTGGCCGAACAAGACGAACTTGTCGGTCTTCACAAAGTCGCGGTTGTCCGCGTATTTGACGGCAGGCGTCTGCCGCTTGGCGTCGACATTGAGCACTTTCTGCGCAATGAACAAGCCGTAGAAGCGATATCCGATGGCGAACACGCACAGCGCCGCGAATATCACCGTGACGGCGTTGATGCCTTCAAGCCACTGCATGATGAATCTTCCTGTTGATGGAGGGTTGGGAAACCGGCCGTTTGTTGCTTTTATGGCGCCCGTAGTAC
This sequence comes from Hallella faecis, assembly GCA_963652545.1. GTDB lineage: Bacteria > Pseudomonadota > Gammaproteobacteria > Burkholderiales > Burkholderiaceae_F > Duodenibacillus. The sequence goes on from CAVJUB010000130.1 coordinate 6,463, forward strand.
AGACTTGGCCGAGTTGTGGCGCAGTGTAACGAAATGAAAATGAAATACTTCCAAATAAATAAGGGATTACCCTGATAATTAGTCCCTCAC
>CAVJUB010000131.1:0-6538 GCA_963652545.1 Hallella faecis
TCACGGCGCCCTTCGGCGGCTACAAGCAAAGCGGCATCGGCCGCGAAGGCGGCATTGAAGGCATCAAGGAATTCACCCAGCTCAAGACCGTCTACGACCACAGCACGTTCTGAACCCGCGGCGTCCGCCACAGCGAGCCGTTTCGACCAGCCGTCGGGACGGCTTTTTCATTTGGGAGATGTCCCACCAAGAGTGTCAGTTATAGATGACAGCTCGTACAAAAAAATAAAAAGTGTCTCCTACAGATGACGCTTTCGCTTATACAGAAAATTTTGTCATCCATGGATGACACTTTTTGATCCAGAGGGGTAAAGTGTCATCCATGGATGACACTTTTTCTTTTGCCACATGATCCCTCGCGAAAATTACCTCCGCCAAATCCGTCCCTTCATCGGTCATGAACTTATCAAAGTGATTACCGGACTTCGACGTTGTGGAAAATCAGTTCTTTTGGAACTTATCAAAAACGAATTAATTACCCAAGGCATACAAAACGACGCCATTCTGACTTTCAACTTCGAATCCCTATCCCACCGACCGCTTTGCACAGCGCAAACGCTCTACGATGAACTCAAGCGCCGAATTGGAAATCGCAAGGACAAAATCTATCTTTTCTTCGATGAAATTCAAGAGGTATCTGACTGGCAACGCTGTATAAACTCCTGCCGAGTCGACTTCAACTGCGACATCTACATCACGGGTTCCAACGCACGCCTACTTTCCAGTGAGCTCGCTACCTACTTGTCCGGTCGCTACGTTGCCTTCGAAGTATTTCCGTTTTCGTTTTCCGAATTTTGCGAATTTCGTCAAGCCTCCGGCCTTTCTTCCGATCTTCGGGAAGCTTTTGACGCCTATCTCGCCATCGGCGGCATGCCAGTAGCAAGCCTATTGCGAGATCGCTCCACCGCATGTCAGTACCTTCGCGATCTCTACGCCTCCGTCGTTCTCAAAGACATCATTGATCGAAACAATATTCGAAATTCGGATCTTCTCCAGCGAATTATTCGCTATCTGTCAGACAACATCGGACAAATATTTAGCGCAACAAACATCAATCGCTTTCTCAAAACCGAAGAGGATCGAAACGTCGGCAGGGAAACCATCTTGAACTACGTCAAGGCTTGCCAAAACGCTTTTCTCTTTCACGTCGTTCCACGAGAAGATCTTTCCGGAAAACGTGTGCTGACAGTCAACGAGAAGTTCTATCTAGCTGATCACGGACTACGCGAAGCGGCCTTCAATGGCGAAAGCGCCGCCGACATTGGCCAGGTTCTAGAGAACATGGTTTGCCTCGAACTGCTTCGTCGAGGCTTCTCACTCACAGTGGGACGAGTAGGGACTAAAGAAGTAGACTTCGTCGCCCGACGCGGCGACAAGAAGCTCTACGTGCAGGGGGTATGTAAAGAATTTTGTGTCCGGCGGGTTGGTAAAAGGAGCAATTGCTGCTCTTGGACGAGGGGTATTACACGCAAGATTTCGGGGGCTGTCAAGCCCCCGTTTCGTATTCAGGGGAAGAGGGTGTTATTGGGCAGGGCGGTAGTTGGTGGTGCTGCATGCCCTCCCCATGGGGAGGGCATGCAGCGGCGCGCGCCGCGCGGCGGGGCCGCGCGGGCTTGACGCGGCCTACGGCCGCGTATGGCGCCGATGCCTCACGGAGCCGCAAAGCACGGGGCCACTCGTAGGGGGCAAGGCAGAATCGCGGAGCACACTTAATAACATATGTACACGTTACCACTGTTACAACACTTGTTTCGCACCTCAAGCTTTTTTTGCCTCCCCCATGGCCGTAGCTCTGGGCGGACATTTGGCCCCTGTTCGCTACACGGCATTTGGCATGGCGGTTGGGGGTGAGGCTGTATTTCCGCCCTATAGGGCGGAAATACAGCGTAGCGGCGCGCATTGCGTGGCCGCCGCAGCTCACCGTAGCTCATCCCCGGGCAACTACAGGCACCAGTCCTGGCCGCGGGGGCGGCGTCGTGAGGAATGGCGCGCAAGCGCCGTTCGCCACACGCCAACGACAAGACGGCCGCCCAGAAGGGCGGCCGTCTTGCCTCTGCGTCACTCGGCGATTCGCCGGCAAGCGAGATGGCGGCGAGGCATTTGTAACAATAGTACGTGTTATTTTCGTTACTACTTTTGCGACGCCTTCTTTGTCTTTCCTTGCTGCGCCTCAATCAGCGGCAATAACCGGTTCAATGTGTCGACCTCGGCCTTTAGTGCGGCGGCCTCGCGCCGAGCAACGTCTCGTTCCTTGAGGGCGTTCACTATCGTTGAGTCCGACGCCTTGTTTCTTTTTTCGAGCCAGGCTATTTGCTCCTTGCACTGCTCGATTTCCTTGCGTTGTTGCTCAACGAGTGCCTTTGCCTTTTTCAGCTCATCGGCCTGTGCGGCGGACTCGGCAATTGCTGTTTCGGCCTCATCACGCAACTGTGCGGCGCTCCTTCGTTCGGCGTCGATCTTGGACTCGGCCGCGGCGCGCGCCGCGGCAAGACGATCTTCGATCATCGGCATCAGAGCGCGCCAGATGGCGCCGCAGATAACCTTTTGCTCATCCTTGCTCAAATCGTTGGGCAAAGGCACCGGGGCCGCTATTTGTGCATTTTCCCAGTCTCTGACGCCCTCGGAAATCGTAGTCAACGAGCCGCCGCCCACCAAAGCGCGCAACGCACGAAGCGACGGGCGCTTTTCGCCAGAGGCGGCAATCTTGTCGAGCTCTGCCATTACGGCTTGTTTGATGTCCATGCTGCACCTCAAAAATTACAACAGTACATTGTACACGTGTTATCTCATCTTTTCCGGCAGACGGCCTGCGCCTGCCGGAAATCCGCACGGCGACTACTCTGCGGTGAATCGATCTTCAAACATCGTGGCAAAGACTGGCATGGCTTCGCTCCAGGCACGAACAGGCCGAGTCCACTTTTTTGTAATACCGTCAAGTGCAAGATAAATCAGCTTCATGGCGGCATCTTCGCTGGGGAACATGGTGTGGATCTTGATGACTTTGCGCACTCCGCGATTGAGCGCTTCAATGCTATTGGTCGTGTAGATCAGCTTCCTGATGGCCGGCGGAAATGCGAAGAATGGAACGACCTGCGCCCAGGCGGTGCGCCAGCTCTTCACCACCCGCGGGTAGCGCTTCCCTGTGTCGCTCGCCTCGAAGGCGTCCAATGCCGTCAAGGCCTCGGCCTCCGAGTTGGCTCGATAGATCGCTTTCAGGTGAGACAGTACCTTCGGCATGTCTTTGTAGCTGACAAACGCAGTGGACGCACGGATGAGATGGATGATGCAAGTCTGGTGCTGCGTCTTCGGAAAGACAGCTTCAATGGCCTTCGTCATTCCATTGAGCCCGTCTGTCACCGCTATCAGAATATCTTTGACCCCACGGCTTTGAAGCTCGGCAAATACTGTCGTCCAGAAGGCTGCCCCTTCGTTCTCGCTTACCCACATGCCGAGTACGTCACGAGTGCCGTCACGGCGTACGCCAAGCGCCAAGTACACGGATTCCTTTTGAATCCGGCCATCCTTGCGGATATTGACGCGGAGCGCGTCAAAGAAGACTACAGGGTAGACCTCTTCCAGCGGTCGAGATCGCCACTCTCGCAGGGTGCTGTAGACCCTGTCTGTTACAGCGCTGATGAACTCAGGGCTGACTTGTGTGCCGTAGAGCCCGAACAGGTGATCGCTGATTTCTCGAGTACTCAAGCCGCGAGCATACAAGTCGACGATGACATCATCGAACCCTTCCAAACGGCGGCTGTACTTCGGAACGATGATCGGGGCATAGGTGCCATTTCGATCGCGCGGAACCTGGATATCCATCTCCCCCTGCTTGCAGCGGACCGTCTTTTTGCTGTATCCGTTTCGCTTGTTTTCAGCGCGCTTCTCTGCGTTTTCTTCTGATTCTTCTTCGGCGCTGTCCTGATTTTCATTGGCCAAGTGGTAATCCATCTCGCCCTGAAGCGCGGCGTTGATGACCTCACTGGTCACTTGACGGGAGAAGTTCATCAACATCCCCTGCGTAATCGCATGGATGCCGCCCTTCTTCTGAAGGGAGAAGACCGCGTTCTTCAACGCCTCCTTCAGTTCTGCGGGCAGTTCTTCTTTGTCGTTGTCGACTTTCGGTGCTCGGTGTGCCATGGTGATTCCTTTCGCGCCGGACTCGGCGCGCAATTATCGCCTAGACACAAAAATCCTTACATCCTCTGAAAAGCGTGCGCACGCGGCGGTTGCAATCTTAGTTCAGGGAACCCAGCTACTGAAACCTGGGCGAGTCTTCACGGAGAAGATGGAGCACCGGGTTGCAATCTTAGTTCAGGGAACCCAGCTACTGAAACCATTGACGCATCCCGCGCAGTCAATTACTTCGCCGTTGCAATCTTAGTTCAGGGAACCCAGCTACTGAAACACAGAAAAGGAAAGAATCATGAGAATCGTTGAACGGTTGCAATCTTAGTTCAGTAAAGACTTCACTGTTTGTTTTGTGAACTATAGCCTCTAGCCATTTTGACATAGCAATGCCGCTCAGATTTGATTTATCTGTGGCGGCATTTTTTTACTAACAAAAAGCAACACACCAAACAAGGAAACCCCTTGACAAACTATAGTACTTTCCATATAATATTAGTACTATAGATGAGTCAGGATTCTTTCCTTCAAGGAGGAGGTTGCCATGGGGGTACCTGCGGAAATTCGGGCTGTCGAACGACCCAAAAATACCGTCGTTTTAAACACTGGTCGAATTGGTCCAAAACAATATCCTGTTCGCGAACGACTTGGGGTTACTTATATTTACCATGGGAATCCACAGCCTCGCAATGGAAAAGTAATAGGCCATATTTTTGGTGGACAATTTATTCCCATACAACCAAGGCCAGCCGTCAACGGTGCTGACTCTTTATCTTTTGGATCTTCCGCCTTGGTCTACAGTGTTATTGGTGATGTCGAAACCGATCTCTATGCAGAAATGGACATCAAAGATGCACAATTAACATTAGTAGCGGCGATGCTTCGAGTCATTAAGCCGAGAATTGTACTAAGTAGATATTCAACTTACTACAACTTGACATATGTAAGTCAATTTTTCCCTGGATTAAGCCTGTCTGCAAATGCGATAGAGGATATAGAAAAGAGATTGGGTGAGGATGCCGAACTACGTAGACGGATATTTCAACGTCGTCTGGATCGTGTTGCATCAGGACATAAAATAGCAATAGACGGCACACTAAAGCAAGATACGAGCACTGTAAATAGCTTATCTGCTTACTCACACAAAGCCAGAATAAAAGGATGCCGTGATGTATCGGTTTTATACGCGTATGATATAGATTCGCATGAGCCTATTTGCTCTCAAATTTTCCCTGGTAATAGCATCGATGCTGTTTCTTACAGAGAATTTATAAAAACTAATAACATTACGAAGGGGTTAATCCTTGCTGACAAGGGATTCCCGCCAAGCAAAATAGAAAAAGAACTGTGCAATAACAATGATCTGCACTATCTGACGCCTATCAAATTAAATGATAAGCGAATAGCCAAGTACAATATGCTTGAGCCGGTTGATGTTGTCAATGGACTTGGCAAGCCGGTTACATGCAAAAAACAAAAGTTACCCTGTGGCCGATTTTTATATGCATTTAGAGACATCGGCTTGGCCGGGGCACAAGATGCTCATTATATCGACAAGGCCATTAAAGATGAATCTTATGATGCGAAGAAGTATCTGAAATCAAAAGATCGATTTGGGATAATCGTTTTTGAATCTGATCAAGATTTGGATCCTGTTGATGTGTATCGTTGTTACGAATCCAGATGGGAGATAGAGCTCGTTTTTAGATATTATAAAAGCGACGTCGAGTTAGATAAAACAGGAGCACAGGCTGATTTTGAGGTTATAGGTTCTGAATTTATTAATTTTATTGCTACAATATTGACGTGCAGAATTATTGATAAAATGAGTCAATGTGGCGTTCTTGATAATTTATCATATAAAACAGTCATGGATGATCTTTTTACAGCATTCCGTAAGGTTGGCCATGAAACCGATGTTATAGAAAATGATGATTATTGGGTCCATACCTTGCCAAAGGCTATGAAATCTTTAGTTGCACTAAAATTAGCCAAGCCTATTTTATCGGAAGATGATCAATCCGATGTTAACGAAGAGGAATTAGACCAACCGCTTAATGACAATAAGGGAAGAGAAAATAAGCAAAATAACAAAAATGTTAATTCGCATTACACAAAAGAAAATAAACGTGATACCAATGATGCTAAATCAACCACAATACGGTCTAAACCAAAAAAGAGGTATATAGGGCCGACCGACCCCAATTTCGTGGGACCAAGACTACCTCGAGGACGTAGACCAAAACATCCCAAGGATGTGAAAGGCAACACTAAACAATGAATATATCTATTAAATTCATATACCTTCCTGCATCAGAAGGGGGCCTGAAGATATAGTACTGAAAATAGTGAAGTCTTTATTGAACTGCTGGAAAGCACGCTGGCTCGGTATCCATTCATTGTTCGTCCGCGC
>CAVJUB010000132.1:0-6456 GCA_963652545.1 Hallella faecis
GGTTATGTCTATCCGTTCAGCAAGCGCACGAGCCTCTATGCAGCGGCTGGCTACCAGGAAGTGAAGGTCAAGTACGAAGATACGACGAAGACCAAGACCACGCAGGCTGTGGTTGGTCTCACCCACAAGTTCTAATCGGCTGACTGCCTAGCGCAGTTTTTCCAAGAGCTTGAAAAGCCCTCGTTCCTCACAGTTCGGGGGCTTTTTCGTTGACAACTGTTTTGAAAAGAAATCTTGAGTTCTCGAGGAGACAGTGATTTGCGGGTATGATCTCGATATCTGGTGAACAACGGAAGAACAAATCATGCGTTATCCCATAGTCATTGAACCGCGCGAGGGCGATCAGGCCTACGGTGTTGTTGTTCCGGATCTTCCGGGTTGCTTTTCGGCGGGCGACACGCTGGATGAAGCCTTTGCTGAGGCGCAAGAGGCCGCCATCGGGTGGATCGAGACGGAGTTGGATGAAGGCCACGACATTCCGCAGCCGTCCCCCATGGAGGTCGTTGTCGCCAATCCAGATTACAAGGGTTGGATCTTTGGCTGCATCGACGTGCCCTCAGAACCGCTGAGCGCCAAGACGGAGTGCATCAGCATCACGCTGCCACAGTGCGTTCTGCACCGACTCGATGCGCTGGCGAAAGCGGCGGGCGACTCGCGATCGGACTACATCGCGTGGCTTGTGATGGAAAAGTATGCGGCGATAAAGTCGTGCACTGATAGCGTTTCGGTGGCTGCAACAAAAGAGCCGCCGGCTTTTCCACCGACGGCTCCCTCAGAATCCTTCAGCGCTGACGCCGATCACCCGCGGCGCTTGCACCCCGGCGCGTAGATGTCCGCCGGCGTGTACGTCTTGAGCCGCAAGCCTTCCACGATGTCGGCCGCATAGCGCGCAATCTTCCCGGCAGTGACGCCCGCAGCGCGGCCCTTCACGGCTTCGCCATGGAGCCAGACGGCGGAAAGCGTGGCGGACACGAGGTCAAACTTCTGCGAAAACATGGCGGCGAGCATGCCTGCGAGCACGTCGCCAGAGCCCGCCGTGGCGAGCATGGCGTTCCCGGTGGGATTGATCCACGTGCGGGAGCTCCTAAGCGACACCACGGAGCCCGCGCCCTTCAGAATCGAGACGCAGCCCGTCTGCACCGCGAGCTCGCGGCTCGCGTTGACGCGGTCGGCGTTCACCTTCTCAATGGTGGAGTGGATGATGGCGGCAGCTTCGCCCGGGTGCGGGGTGATGACGGTGTGCGCCTTGCGGGCGAGCACGGCGTCCTGCAGCTTCTGGTCCTGCGCAAGCATCCGCAGGGCGTCCGCGTCAATGATGAGCGGCACGTTGCAGGCGATGGCGTCTTCAAAGCGCGCCTTCGCCTTTTCGGAAAAGCCCATGCCGCAGCCCACGACGATGGCGTCCGCCTGCGAGAGGTCCGCCTTGTCGGTCACCATGAGTTCGGGCTGCAGGGGATCAAAGGCGGGGGCCTTGTCGCTCATCGCTTCCACGACGACGGAGCCCGCGCCCAGCTTCAAAGCGGCGCGCCCGGCGAGAAACGCCGCGCCGACCGTGCCCGTTTCGCCGCCGATCACGACGACGCGCCCGTAGGTGCCCTTGTGGGAATTCCTGGCGCGCGGCTCGGCGATGTGGCGGAAGTCGTCGGCGTCAATCAGGGAGAGGTTCGAAAGCGGCACGGAGACGTCGAGGTTGTCGAGAACCACGTCGCCTGCGGCGTCCGCGCCGTCCATCATGAAGCAGCCCGCCTTGGGGGCGAGAAGGTTGACGGTGACGTCCGACCGGCACCCCGGGATCTTCCCCACCCAGCAGCCCGTCATGGCGTCGATGCCGCTCGGAAGATCAATGCTCACATGAAGCGCCTGGCGCTCGTTGTACCAGAGGACGGCGTCCTGCCATTCGTTGAGGATGGCGCGCTTCAGCCCCGTGCCAAAAAGGGCGTCCACCACGACCTGCGCCTTGTCGGCGCTGTAAGGATCGGTGACGGTTTCGCCGCCCGAGGCAAGCCACGCTTCGTAGAGCGCCCTGGCGTCTTCGGTGACGGGGGCGCCCCCTGAAATCGTGGCGCAGGTGACGCGGTAGCCCTTCGCCTGCAGGGAGAGCGCCGCCGCATAGCCGTCGCCGCCGTTGTTGCCCGGGCCGCAGATCACGACGACGTGCGCCGGGGTCTTCACGCGGTCGGCGATGACGCGCGCCACGGCGTCGCCCGCGCGGCGCATCAGTTCGCCCGTGCCGAGAATGCCGGCGTAGCGCTTTTCAAGGGAGGAGAGGTCGTCAAGATTGAGAATCTGCTGGCTCATGGGGTTGCCTTCTCTGCAAACAAAAGGGCCTCTGGCGGGCCCGTGACAATGATGGGCCGCATTTTAGCGGCTTGAGTTTGGCGCGGCAGGGCGAAAAGCGCTCGAAATTCCCGCACGAAAAGTAGGGGAAAGAGGGCGTGAGACGAGGTTTCCTGTGGCGCGCCCCGCTCGACGGGCGTAGGCTTTCCAGCTTCGAAGAATGAAGGAGTGAAGGTCATGATCGAACTCACGGGAACGGTGTCAGGGACGGCGCGCGAGCACACGGCGGAAAGCCTGGACGCGACGTGGCGGCAAGCGCTGCTGGTGATGCCGGACGGCCGCGGCGGCTGTGTGGAAACGAAGCCCGCGGACGTTGCAGCGGCGGCGAAAGTCCCGACGATTCTCTTTGCGCACGGCAGCTCCGGCATCACGGAGGCGATCCGCACGTTCGCGCGCTGGGCGGCGACCGCGTGCGGCGCGGCGGTCGTCGTGCCGGATTCTTTTCAGCTTGCGGATCGATTGACCTACACGTCGCCCGTGGCGAGGGACGTGTACGAGGTCGTGCATGCGATGCGAAGCGCGGAGCTGCGGCATGCCGCTCAGTGGCTTGTGACGGCCCCGTGGTTTGACGGGCGGTACGTCGTCGCCGGCACGAGCGAAGGGGGCGTGGCGGCGGCGCGCTTTGACAGCGACGCGGCGCCCGTGACGGAGGCGGGCCGGATGATCTTCTCGTGGTCTTGCGAAGACAACTACCACGTGGCGCAGCACGGGACGCGGATTCCGAACGACCGGCCGGTGCTCAACGTCATGAGCCTCACGGACAAGTTCTTCAGCTGCGCCAACCCGTACCTCGATAATCCGACAGCGGCGGGCTGCGCCGCGGCGGTGCTTCGGCACAACGCCGCAAGCAGTCTGGTGCTCATTCCCGAGGCGCCGCACACGCTCTTGAACCTCCCGCAGACGCGGGGCGCCGTGGCGGCCTTCCTGAAGCGTCTGGGCTTCTGAGAAAGCCGCCAAAGAAAAGCCGCGGCATCCCAAAGACGGAACCCGCGGCTTCGTGACGCTTGGCGTCGATCAGCCGAACAGCATCGACACGGTGACGAGCATCACGACGTAGCCCACGAGGCAGGGGATCGCCGTGCGCTTCACCATCGCGAGGGGACTCACCTTCGCAAAGCTTGAGACGATGATGACGACGCCTGCGACGGGGCTCATGGCGCGGAGCATTTCGGAGGCGGTGTGCATCATGAGCATGATGGTGATGCCGTCGGTATTGAGCTGCTTCGCTACGTCGGGGACGATGTGCGCGAGGCTCGTGAAGGCGGCGACGCCGGAGCCCGTGAGCGCCGTCACGACGCCGATCACAGCCGAGAGAACCACGCCCGAGCCCGTGACGCCGAGGCCCACTTCCTTGGCGGCGTCAATGAGAATCGAGACGATGCCGACGTTCTGCAGGCCCTTTGCGAAGAACGCCGCCACGAAGATGAGGCCCACCGTGCTCGTGAGGATGCTTCCCATGCCCTTGAACATCGCGTAGGAGAGGTCAAAGGATTTCCGCACGTCGCGCCGCACCACGAGGTCAATGAGAAACGCCGCGATCCAGGAGAGGAACATGGCGGTGGCGACGTTGATCGTCACGGCCGAGTAGACCATCTTGTTGAAGATGAGAAGGAGCGCAATCGGAAAGAGCGGCATGGCGGCGTAGATGAGGGGCGTCGCTTCGAGCGCCTGGCGCTTGGCGTCAATCTCTTCCATCGTCATGCCCGCGTCCTGCGTTTTTTCCTTCACGGTTTCATGCCGGTCAAACCAGCGCTGCACGATGACGTGCGCCACGGCCATCGCGAGAATCGTGGGCACGGCCATCGGCAGCTGGTAGTGCACGAGGTATTCGACGGGGTCGAGATTGACGAGCCCTGCCGCCATCACGGCGACGCCTGAAGCCGGTGCGTAGCCGATTGCCAAAACCGACGCCACGACGGCGGCCGCGGCGCGCGGCGAGCAACCCACGCGAATGATGAGGGGATAGACCGTGACCACCATCAGCATCGCAAGGCCCGCCGCGGACGTGATGACAAGCCCCAGGCAGTGTCCGAAGATGAAGACGCCCGCGAGGATGAGGTAGGGGTTCTTGAGCAAGGCGAGCGGCTTCGTCCACACCGAAACGAAGCGGTCGGAGGCGCCCACGGCCTGCATGTAGGCGGCAAAGCCGCCGGACACGAGGATGATGAAGCCCACGCCCGCCACTTGGGAGGTGGAGATGGCCCGCAGAAGCTCGATCAGGTCAAAGCCCGCAAACCCCGTGGGGGAGGCGTTTTTGGGCAGAAAGTCCGAGACGCCGGCGAGAACCGCGCAGCCGTTCAAAACGAGACCGGCGAGGAGAAGCACCATGTTGACCTGGTACTTTTGCACGATGGCCCAGCCGGTGAGAAGGAGGGTGATGATGCCAAAAAGCGGCAGCATGAGCGTCATGGAGGCACCCCGTCAAGTATTGCAACACGCCGATGATAAAACGCTCATTGGAAAAAGTCATGTGACGATGGAAGCAGTTTGTTTTGAAACAGACTTGTGGCAGGCGTCGGCGGGCTCGCCTTCGTGGGACGAAAGCTTTTGCGGGATGCTGGGCGCGGACAGCCGCCCGGGGTCTTCACTGGCTCCGCTTTCTCGGTCGTTTTCCCGAACCGACCGAGAAAGGCCCTCTCTATAATTAAAAGATTGCGTTCGGCGCGGATGCCGCCCTGTGTTTTCAGACGTCCGCCTTGCGGCCGAACGACCGGATTTTCCATTCTTTAACGGCAAGTGACGACATGTCCCATTCTTCCGTGATTCTGAAGCTCTCGGGGTGCGATGCCCTTTCTGCTTTCCGCGCCCAGCGCCTGCTGCCGGTGTTGAAAGCCGCCGCCCCCGGCGTGACCGCGGTGTCCGCCTCCTACGTGCATTTCGTGGCGGCGCAGCGCGCCTTGACCGAGGCCGAAGTGAAGCGCCTTGAGGCCCTCCTTGACTACGGCGACGCCGCGAAGGCCGCTGCGGGCGCTGAATTCTTGACGGTGCCGCGTCTGGGGACGATCAGCCCCTGGGCGAGCAAGGCGACCGACATTGTGCACAACTGCGGCATCGACGCCGTGGACCGCATCGAGCGCGGCGTGCGCTATGTGGTGTCGGGCGACATGACGGCGGACGAAAAGGCCGCGGTCGCGAAGTGCCTCTTTGACCGCATGACGGAGACGGTGCTCCCTGCGGACGCCGATCCCGCCGTGCTCTTTACGGACGTGCCGGGAAAGCCCATGGCCGTCGTGGACATCAAGGCGGGCGGCCGCGCGGCGCTTGAAAAGGCCAACAGCGAAATGGGCCTCGCGCTGTCCGAAGACGAAATCGCCTACTTGGTGGAAGCCTTCACGCGCCAGGGCCGCAATCCCACGGACGTGGAGTTGATGATGTTCGCGCAGGCGAATTCCGAGCACTGCCGCCACAAGATCTTCAATGCGGAGTTCACGATCGACGGCGTGAAGCAGGAGAAGACCCTCTTCGGCATGATCCGCGAGACGCACAAGAAGAGCCCCCGCGGCACGATCATCGCCTACAGCGACAACGCGGCGGTCTTTGAAGGCCCGACGGTGCCGCGCCTTTACACGCGTCCCGATGAGAAGGACCCCGCGGGCTCCGTCTTCATCGAGCGGCTCGAGCCCGTGCACACGGTTTTCAAAGTGGAAACCCACAATCACCCGACGGCGATCTGCCCCTTCCCAGGCGCGTCCACGGGCTCAGGCGGCGAAATCCGCGATGAGGGCGCCACGGGCCGCGGCGCGAAGCCCAAGGCCGGTCTCTGCGGCTTTACGGTGTCGGCGCTGCACCTTCCCGACGCCCCGCAGGCGTGGGAGAACGACACGAACACCGTGACGGGCGAAAAGACGGCGGAAGCCTACGGCGCGCCTTCTCGCATCGCGACGCCCTTGACCATCATGACGGAAGGCCCGATTGGCGCCGCGGCGTTTAATAACGAATTCGGTCGTCCGAACATCCTCGGCTACTTCCGCGCCTTTGAGGCGCACATCGGCGCCGAGCGCTACGGCTATCACAAGCCCATCATGTTGGCGGGCGGCATCGGCAACATCCGCGACGACCAGACCGCGAAGCAGACGCTGCCTTCCGGCACCCTCATGATCGTGCTGGGAGGCCCTGGCA
>CAVJUB010000133.1:0-6427 GCA_963652545.1 Hallella faecis
ACACCAACCGGCGGGCGTCTTTTGCGAGGCCCCGCCGCATGAACAAGGACACAGACGATGCCGTTTCTTTTTGCCCCTCCCGCTCAGCCGGTGATTCCCGTGCAGGACGAGCGCTATGACTTCTTTCCCATTCACCGCGTCTACGGCGCGGCGAAGAACTACGCGGCGAACGCTGAGGCGCGCGACGCGAAGAAGGGCTTTCGTCCGCCGATTTTCATGAAGTCCCCGGACGTGGTGGTGCCCGTGGAGGACGGCGCGACGTATCGCTGGGCGATGCCTTCGCGCACGGTGAAGATGGTGCCGGAATTTGAGCTCGTGGCCTGCCTCGGAAAGGGCGGCCGCAACCTTACGCTCGAAGAGGCTGAGCAGTGCATCTGGGGCTGGTGCGTGGGCTACGACTTCACGCGGCGCCTCGCGCCCGAAGATCGCGCGGACGGCGCGCCCTGGGATCAGATGAAGACGCTGGACGGCGGCGCTCCGGTGTCCGCCATCCGTCCGATGGCGAGAACGCCACTGCCGGCGCCCACGGCCATCTGGCTCTATCAGAACAATCAGAAGAAGCAGGACTCGAGCACGGACCTCATGATCGCGTCGCCCGCGGAGCTCATCGTTCAGATTTCCCAGTACTGGGAGCTGAAGGCGGGCGACATCATCTTTACGGGCGCCCCCGTCAATGTGCCTGACGCGCACGTGGGCGACGTCTTTGAAGGCGGCGTGAACGGCGTGGGCAAGCTGAAAGTCGAGATCACGGAAGCGCTCTGAAGGCGGACTTCCTGATTTCCTCGGGCCGGGCGGCGGGTGCTGTCCGGCCTTTTTCAACGGTTCTACCACTGCAGGGGTATTTGTCTGCTCTGAAGACAAAAGCGGAAAACATTTGCCGAGCCGGGCTTCGGAGGGAATTTGCCTGAAATTCCGCCGGAAGCCCTGCCGAGGCAATGCGCCGGGTCGGTAGGAAGTATTAACCCTAACTGAGTAGCAATCTTTTGCGTTAGGCAAAGCTTTTCGCAAAACTTAACGGTTTCTTAGACGCTCAACCTACCATTTAGGGAGTAGTGTTCGGGCTGTCTAGATCCCAACCTTTAATAAAGGGCAATAAGAAATGGCACAAGCACCTGCTTTCAAGTACGCGCCGATGTTCCAGCGCGGCAAGGATGACACGGAGTACTACCTTCTCTCGAAGGAAGGCGTCTCCACGGGAGAGTTTGAAGGAAAGACCATTGTGAAGGTGGCCCCCGAAGCGCTGACGCTTCTCGCCAACACCGCCTTCCGCGATGTGAACTTCCACCTGCGCCGCAAGCACAACGAGATGCTCGCGAAGATCCTCAAGGATCCGGAAGCAAGCGAAAACGACAAGTTCGTCGCGCTCACCTTCCTGCGCAACGCGGAAACGGCCGCCAAGGGACAGCTTCCCTACTGCCAGGACACGGGCACGGCCATCATTCACGGCGAAAAGGGCCAGCAGGTCTGGACCGGCTTCTGCGACGAAGAAGCGCTGTCTCTCGGCGTCTACAAGACCTACACCGAAGAGAACCTCCGCTATTCTCAGAACGCCCCGCTCACGATGTACGATGAAGTGAACACGAAGTGCAACCTTCCTGCTCAGATCGACATCGAAGCCACCGAAGGCGCGGAATACAACTTCCTCTGCGTGGTGAAGGGCGGCGGCTCGGCCAACAAGAGCTACCTCTATCAGGAAACGAAGGCGGTGCTGAATCCCGCGAAGCTCGTTCCCTACCTCATCGACAAGATGAAGACCCTCGGCACGGCGGCCTGCCCCCCGTACCACATCGCCTTCGTGGTGGGCGGCACGTCCGCTGAAAAGACGATGCTCACCGTGAAGCTCGCCTCCACGAAGTTCTACGACAGCCTGCCCACGACCGGCGACGAAACCGGCCGCGCGTTCCGCGATCTCGAACTCGAGAAGAAGCTCTTTGAAGAAGCCTGCAACATCGGCCTCGGCGCTCAGTTCGGCGGCAAGTACATGGCGCACGACATTCGCGTCATTCGTCTGCCCCGCCACGGCGCGAGCTGCCCGATCGGCATGGGCGTGAGCTGCTCGGCGGACCGCAACATCCTCGCGAAGATCAACAAGGACGGCATCTGGATTGAAAAGCTCGACACGAACCCGGGCGAACTCATTCCTGAAGAGTACCGCAAGGCGGGCGAAGGCGAAACGATCAAGATCAACCTGAACCAGCCCATGAAGGCCGTGTGCGCCGAGCTCACGAAGTACCCGGTCGCCACCCGCGTGTCGCTCTCGGGCACCATCATCGTGGCCCGCGACATTGCGCACGCCCGCATGAAGGAGCTCCTTGACAAGGGCGAGGATCTGCCGCAGTACGTGAAGGATCATCCGATCCTCTACGCCGGCCCCGCCAAGACGCCGAAGGGCATGCCCTGCGGCTCCATGGGCCCGACGACCGCGAACCGCATGGATCCCTACGTGGACCTCTTCCAGGATCACGGCGGCTCCATGGTCATGATCGCCAAGGGCAACCGCACCCAGGTGGTGACGGACGCCTGCAAGAAGCACGGCGGCTTCTATCTGGGCACGATCGGCGGCGTCGCCGCGGTGCTCTCCCAGAGCTCCATCAAGAGCATCGAATGCATCGCCTGGCCCGAACTCGGCATGGAAGCCGTGTACAAGATCGAAGTTGAAGACTTCCCGGCCTTCATCCTCGTCGATGACAAGGGCAACGACTTCTTCAAGCAGATCAAGCCCCGCTGCCAGATCTGCGCGAAGTAATCGCGCCGCTCGGCTGAAGACTCCGGTCTTCGGCTGAGAAAGCGGCCGGCGGACAACCCCGTGAAAACGGGCGCGTCCGCCGGCCGTTTTGCATTGGAAAAAGGCCATTGACGCCTGTTGCCGCAGGGCTTGAAGCCGATTCGGACGGCCCTTGAGGTATTACCTTGCGGCGCCTCCAAGGCGTCATCCGCCTTTGAGGTATTACAGGGGCGGGGCGATGCGAAGTGCTTCACAATGGCGATACTTTCAAAACATCTGGAGAAACTCTCATGCAGCGCGACACGCTCTGTCTCACCGCCGGCTGGCAGCCCAAGAACGGCGAAGCCCGCCAGCTTCCCATCGTCGAATCCACGACCTTCGTCTACGACGAGTGCGAAAGCCTCGCGAAGCTCTTCAACCTCGAGGCGGCCGGGTTCTTCTACTCGCGCCTCACGAATCCCACGACGGACGCCGTCGCCAAAAAGATCTGCGCTTTGGAAGGCGGCACTGCGGCGCTTCTCACTTCGAGCGGCCAGGCGGCGATCTTCTTTGCCCTTTTCAACATCGCTGAAGCGGGCGACCACATCGTGGCGAGCACCAACATCTACGGCGGCAGCTACAACCTCATTCAGACCACGCTGAAGAAGATGGGCGTGGAGTCCACCTTCGTGCGCCCGGACTGCACGGACGAAGAGTTTGAAGCGGCCTTCCGCCCGAACACCAAGGTGGTCTACGGCGAAACGATCGCCAACCCCGCGCTCACGGTGCTTGACATCGAGCGCTTTGCGAACTTCGCGCACAAGCACGGCGTGCCGCTCATCGTGGACAACACGTTCGCGACGCCGGTGAACTGCCGGCCGTTCGAGTGGGGCGCCGACATCGTCGTTCACTCCACGACCAAGTACATGGACGGCCACGCGGGCACCGTGGGCGGCGCCATCGTCGATTCCGGCAAGTTTGACTGGGAGGCGCACGCCGACAAGTTCCCCGGCCTCACTCAACCCGATCCGAGCTATCACGGCTTGGTCTACGCGAAGACCTTCGGCCAGGGCGCGGCCTACATCACGAAGGCGACGGTGCAGCTGATGCGCGACCTGGGCGCGACGGCGTCGCCCTATTCCGCTTACCAGCTGAACCTGGGTCTTGAAAGCCTCGCCGTGCGCATGGAGCGCCACTGCCGCAACGGCCAGGCCGCGGCGGAGTTCCTTGAAAAGCATCCGGCGGTCGCCTATGTGAACTACTGCGGCCTTGCGTCAAGCCCCGAGCACGAGCGCGCCGTGAAGTACCTGCCCAACGGCAGCTGCGGCGTGGTGAGCTTCGGCATCAAGGGCGGCCGCGAAGCGGCGCTGAAGTTCATGAAGAACCTCAAGGTGGCGGCGATTGAAACGCACGTGGCGGACGCCCGCACGTGCTGCCTGTCGCCCGCGCTGACGACGCACCGGCAGCTGACGGACGAAGAGCTCGTGGCCTGCGGCGTGCCGCCCGAATTGATCCGCGTGAGCGTGGGCATCGAGGCGATCGAGGACCTCCTTGCCGACTTCGACGCGGCCCTGAAGGCGTCTCAGGAGTAAGGCCATGCCCGTCGTTCTGCCTGACAGCCTGCCCGCGGCCGCGGCGCTCGCCGAAGAGAACATCTTCGTCATGAGCGAAGCGCGCGCCCGCACGCAGGACATCCGGCCGCTTCGGATTCTCATGGTGAATCTGATGCCCGCCAAGGAAACGACGGAGACGCAGATCGCGCGGCTTCTCGCCAATTCCCCCCTGCAGGTGCGTCTGGATCTTTTGAAGACGGCGACGCACGAGTCTCGGCATGTGGAGCCCGCGCACCTCGCGGCCTTCTACAAGACGTTCCCCGAGGTGAAGGAGAACCGCTACGACGGAATGATCGTCACCGGGGCGCCGGTGGAGACGCTCGCGTTTGAAGACGTGGACTACTGGCAGGAGCTTTCCGAGATCCTCGACTGGTCCGCGACGCACGTCTACTCCGTCCTCTACGTCTGCTGGGGGGCGCTCGCCGGCCTGCATCACCACTACGGGATCGGCAAGACCGCCCTGCCGCAGAAGCTTTCGGGCGTCTACAAGCACCGGGTGGTGCGGCGAGGGAATCCCCTGCTGCGCGGCTTTGACGACGAGTTCTTCATGCCGCAGAGCCGCCACGCGGGCCTCTGCGTCGAGGACCTCGCCCGATGCCCTGCGCTGCGCGTCTTGGTCGAAGGCAAAGAGGCGGGCCCCGCCATCTTGTCCGTGGAGGACGGCCGCCGCATCTTCGTGACGGGCCATCCCGAGTATGACCGAGGGACGCTTGACGCCGAATATCGCCGCGACATCGCCAAGGGCATGGACGTGCCGGTGCCGGTGAACTACTACGAAGACGACGATCCCGCGAAGGGCCCCGTCTTTCGGTGGCGCAGCCACGCGCATCTGCTTTATCAGAACTGGCTCAACTACTACGTGTATCAGAGCACGCCCTACGACCTCGCGGACCTTCCGCCGCTGACGGACTGAAAGGGCGACGCAGGAAAGAAATCGGCAGCGGTCTTCTCGGATCGACTGCCGATTTTCGTGTTTCTTTGCGTCATAAGCTGACGCAGCGGCGCCGTACAATCCGAGGACTTTGATTTGTCTTTCGGCACGCGCCATGCTTCACACCGTTTTCAGCAATTCTTACGAAGTCCTCCGCGAGGCGCTCTACATCAACGTGAGTGCGGACAACCGCCATCGCACGAGTCCTGAAGCCCTTTTCAAGGACACGGAGGTGGTGGTGCCCTCGCAAGCCGTGGGGGACGCCCTGCGCCGGTTCTTCGCGGACCGCGACGGCATCTGCGCGGGCGTCGCGATGAAGTCGATCGGCCAGTGGTTCATCAAGTTCGGGCGCCCCCTGATCGGCATGGGTGAAGCGGGGAGCGAGCTCGAGTTTCTCCTTTGGAAGACGATGGAGTCGCCGGGGTTCGTGGAGTCCTACCCCCGGCTTCAGGCCTTTTTGGAAAAGAAGACGCCTGCGGAGCGCTACGGCTTTGCGATGCACGTCGCCGCGGTGTTTTCGCGCTACTCAACCTACCGATTGGACTGGGTGCTGCAGTGGATGGGCGTCAAGGCGGAGACGGACTTCGCGGACGATGAAAAAGCCCGGCGCGAGAAGGCGGCGCTGCACGAGCATCCCGACTACGGCTGGCAAAAGGGGCTGTGGCAGGAGTTGAAGCGCTCGCTTTCCGAAGACGAGGCGGCCGAGGACTTGAAGAACCTCGCGCGCATCGAAGACAAGATGACGAAGGCGGGGGCGGAGAACCGGGGTGAAACGGTGCACATCTTCATGCCCTTCATGCTGCCGCCCCTGATTCTTCCGATGTTAAAGAAGCTGGCCGAAGGGGAGTTTGCGGACGAAGCGGACGTGTATCTCTACCTCTTGAATCCTTCGTCGGAATACTGGTACGAGTCGCTCCCCCGCGGCGCTTCCGCGTGGAAGACGGAGGCGGCGGAGCCCGTTTTGGCCTACTTGCGCCGCAACGCCGCAAGCACGCGCGCGGTGATTGAGCGCGTCTACGCCTTCTTGAACGAAGAAGGGGCGGTGCCGCTCGTCGGCGCCGAGCCCGAAAGCACCGCAGACGACGAAAACCCCGTGCAGATCACGCCGACGACGGGCGCCTTTGATCCGGTGATGCAGCGGCTGCAGGACTTGAAGCTTTCGACGGTGCAGGAGAAGGA
>CAVJUB010000134.1:0-6405 GCA_963652545.1 Hallella faecis
ACCCTTGACGCGCCTTTTCAATCGCTTAATTTCATTGGAAATTTCAATCTGCGTCAATGCTAATATTCGTTCGAGCGCACTTCCCCATTTTTCTACAGGCTTCCGCATACCATGACTGAAAGCAAGCTGCTTCTCGTCGGCGCCAGCTCCTTTGCCAAATTGCGCAAGCGCGGCGCCTACTACGTTGACAAGACTTCGTTCATTCCAGAGATTCTGTGCGACGGCAACGACGTGTCGCTCATCACGCGTCCTCGCCGCTTTGGAAAAACGCTGATGCAGCGCACGTTGCAGAGCTTCTTTGAGCTCAACTACGCCAATCCCGACGATCGCTCGGAAGCAGAGTCGCTGTTCAAAGGCCTCGCCATCGCCGACAACCGGACCTTCTGCGATGCTCACATGGGACGATATCCCGTCGTCTTTCTTTCCTTCAAAGAGATTTGCAGCAATACGTTTGAAGATGCCGTGTCGGCTCTTTCGTCCCTCATGGCCGACACCGTTGACACCTTCAACCAGCTGCTGACCCACCCGAAATTGTCGGAAAAACTGCGATCCGACCTCAAGAAGTGCACCGAGCTGAAAGAATTTTCCACGCAGAAGCAGAAAACCTTTCTGACCGACAGTCTGAAAATCCTGGTGCAGGCGTTGTCTGAGGCCTACGGCCGCAGCGTCATCGTGCTGATCGATGAATATGACGTTCCGCTCAATTACGCCCGAACCAATGGTTATTACGCCGACCTGCTGCCGTTGATTCGAGTCATGCTCAGCAACGCCCTCAAGGACGACAATGACTATGTCTTCAAGACGGTCGTCACAGGGTGCCTTCGCATTGCCAAGGAAAGCGTTTTCACGGGACTGAACCACTTCGGCTGCCATCCGCTCTCAGGAAGTTCGCTGTCGGCGGCCGTCGGCTTCACCCCAGCGGAAGCCGAACAGGTTCTCGCCGACTTCAGCCTCTCTCAATACGGAGACGATGTTCGTCGCCACTACGACGGCTATCGCTTCGGCACGCAAGAGATCTACTGTCCCTGGGACTTGATGTGTTTCTGCCGAGATGCTGCAGGCCAGGAGAACGTTGCTTTCCAGAACTACTGGATTCACACCAGCAGCAACGATCTCATCATCGAATTTCTGCGCTACGCGGACGAAACTCATCTAGAGGCGCTCCGTGACTTGCTCAAGGGAAAAACGGTCGCCTCTCCAATCACGGAGGATCTTTCGTTCAAGGAAATTGATGCCTCGCATTCCGCTGTCCAAATGCTGAGTCTGCTCTACTGCACCGGCTACTTGACCAGCTCCGGCACCGACAGCAACGGAAAATTCAAACTTCGCATCCCCAACAATGAAGTCCGAGATTGCTTCAAGCGGCAGATAGCCATTTACTTCAGTGATCAAAGCGACGACTACGTCAACGTCGGCCGCTTGTTGGCAAAAGCTTTGTCGGACGGCAATGGCGCCCTGGCGAATGACTTGCTGCAAGACTTTCTCATCCGAAGCATCAGCGTGCGCGACACCGGCGCCGAAAGCTTCTATCACGGCACGGTGCTGGGACTTCTCGGGAGCGCCTTGCGACGCAATCTGAAGTCCAATGCCGAGGCGGGCGACGGCTATTCGGACATTCAGTTCATGGACTATGCGAGCAACACCGCGGTCATTTTGGAACTGAAGAAAACCGAAAGCGTTGCTTCACTGGAAGCAACGGCTGCTCAAGCGCTTCATCAGATTCACGATCGTCGCTATTACGCCGAATACATCAACGCCGGCGTCGCCAAAGTGCAGATCTACGGCATGGCATTTTGCGGAAAACATTGCACCTGCACCCGCGAAACCATTGATGCCAACGGCAAGCCCTGCAACTAACTTTCCTTCCATTTCAATCAGCATTAACGACTGACGGGCGGTCTCTCAACCGCCCGTCAAATCTTTGCCACAGCGTCAAGGCTGAATCAGAAGGGCTTTCCCGCCTTCTCCGCCTTTTCCTTGTCGCCCGCGAGAACGAAGGTCACGTTCTCCGGATCGATCATGCGGCGCAAAGCCTCGTTCACGTCCGCCACCGTGAGCTTCTCCACGCCCTTTTCAAACTCGGCGCTGAAAGCATAGGTGCGGTTCGTGGCGAGGAACTCAAGCCACCCCTGCGCGAGGTAGTCGTCCTGCGCGCGGTTCACGGCGCGGCTTTCGAGGATGCCCTTCTTGGCCTCCTCCAATTCCTTCGCCGTGACGCCGTCCTTCACGATGCGAGCGATCTCTTCACGAGCGCAGAGCTCGGCGCGCGCGAGATTCTGCGGCGCGGTGATGGCGTAGAGAGACCAGTTGGCGCGGTCGCCGAACTTCGGCAGCGACACGTGGCTGCCGACGCCGTAGGAAAGGCCTTCCTTCTGGCGCAGACGATCGACGAGACGGTTCGAAAGCCCCGTGCCGCCGCCCAGAATCCAGTCGGCAGTGACGAAGGCGGGCGCCGCCGCGTCAAAGGTCGAGCCCTTGAAGTCGATGCGCGCGAGAAGCACGGCGTTTTCCTTCGAGGGCGTGTTGATCACGATGCGCTCGGCCTTCACCGGCTTGTATTCCGACCAGTAGCGCACGAAGTCCGTCGCCTTGTCCGCGGGCTTCTTGGCGCCCAGCGCCTTCTGCAACGCCGCCTTCACCGCCGTCTTGTCAAAGTCGCCCACGACCGCCACTTCGCCGTGCGTCGTTGCGACCGCATTGCGGTACCAGGCGTAGAGGTCGTCGCGCGTCACGGTCTTCAGGCCCGCCAACGTCTCTTTGGAAGTCGGCCGGTTGCGGGGATCGCCCTCAGGATAGGTCGTGAAGTGGCGGATCAGCGCGTCGCGCCCGAGCGTGACGGGATCGTCGCTCTTTCCTTCAATCATCGTGGACATCTGGCGCACGAGCTGCGTCACTTCCTTTTCGGGGAAGGTGCTCGAGCTGGTGAGCTTCCCCATCAAGTCAATCACGGCCACGACGTTGTCGCGCGTCGTCGTGAAGGTGAGGATGTCGCCCTGCACCTTGAGCTGCGTCAGCTTGTCAGAAATCGCCGTGCGGTCGAGCCCTTCGGCGCCGCGCGTCAGCATCGGCTCAATGAGGGAGTCAAGATGGCGCTTCCCCTTCACCGTCTCCAGCGTGCCGTAGTTGAAGTGCGTGAGCACCGTCACCGTCTCGCCGCGGGTCTTCTTGGGAAGGAGCGCCGCCTTCACGCCGTTGATTTCCGTCACCTCCGTGCGAGCGTCGATGTTGGCCTGCGACACGTCAAAAGCTTCGGCCACCGCGCCTTCCTTCTTGAAAGTTGCGGTCTTCAGGACGTCAGAAAGCTTCGGCGCCGTCATGTAGGGCGCGCGCTGCGGCTGGTCGTCCGGAATGAAGACGCCCACCGCGCGGTTGTCGCGCACGAAGTAGGTCTCCGCCGCCTTGTTCACGTCCGCAGGCGTCACCTTCGCCGTGGCGTCGCGATCCCAGAAGTAAAGGCGCCAGTCGCCCAGGGAAATGTAGTCGGAGAGCTCCACCGCGAATTCCTCGGGGTCGCTCAGAGTGCGCTCAAAGTCGGTCGCCGCCTCCGCAAGCGACAGCTCCACTTCGGTCGCGTCCGCCGGGGTCTTTCGGAAGGCGTTCTCCACGGTGTCCACCAGCACTTCCTGCACCTTCTTCACGTCGTCGCCCTTCTTCACCGTGGCGCCGAACATCACGAAGCTCGGATCCTTCGCGGACATCGCCCAGCCGAAGACCTGGCCGGCAAGCCCCGTTTCCACGAGCGCCTTGTAAAGGCGGCCGCGCGGCGCGCTTGAAAGGACGTCCACCGCCGTCTCCACGGCGTTGTTGTCCGCCGCAAGCGCCGACGGGATGCGATAGCCCACGGCCACGAGCTGGCTTTCGCCCGGGCGGCGGATTTCAAAGTAGCGCGGACCGTCCGCCACGGGCTCCACCGTCCATTCGGCGGGAAGGACGCGCTTCGGGCGCGGAATTTTGCCGAACGTCTGGGTGATCCAAGTGAGCACCTTCTTTTCGTCGAACTTGCCGGAGACGGTCAGCACGGCATTGTCGGGCTGGTACCACTTCCGATAGAAGGCCTGGATGTTTTCGATGGGAACATTCTCGATGTCGCTTCGGGCGCCGATCGTGTTGCGGCCGTAGGCGTGCCAGTCAAAAAGAACGCCCTGCATGCGCTTTAGCATCACGCTCACGGGCTTGTTTTCGCCCATCTCGTATTCGTTTCTCACCACCGTCATTTCGGTGTCGAGATCCTTCTTGGCGATGTTGGAATTCACCATCGCGTCAGCGCTCCAGCCGAGCGCCCAGCGCATGTTGTCGTCGTTTGCGGTGAAGCTCACGAAGTAGTTCGTGCGGTCCATCCACGTCGTGCCGTTCATCCGGAAGCCCCGGCGCGTGAATTCGCGCGTGGGATCGGGGTAGTTCTTGCTTCCCTTGAACATCAGGTGCTCAAGCAGATGCGCCATGCCCGTCTCGCCGTAGTTCTCCATGCGGGAGCCCACGAGATAGGTGGTGTTCACGGTGGCGGTGGGCTTGCTCTGGTCGGCGAAAAGAACGACCTTGAGGCCGTTGTCGAGTTCATAGCTCTTGATGCCTTCCACCGTGTGCTGAATCTGAGGCAGCGCAGCCGCTTCGGCGGCCACGGCCGCGCAGGCGGCTGTCGTCATGATGAGTTTCTTCAATCCTTCTTTGAACATGGTGTGTCCTGAGATTTTTCCTGTCGGAAGCCGGCGCAGCTTGCGCACAAAGCAAGTCCCGGCGGCGGATGATGACCATTGAGAATAGCCGTCCCTTCGCCGCCGCTCCTTAAGAAGCGGGGAAAAATCGGTGAGCGGATGTTACATCACTCCCGCCGCGTCACCATCGGTTACACGACGCCCGCGGCGCTTTTAAGACTCTTGTCACGCAGATCGCCGTAGAATGCCTGCAACATTCGAACTTTAACGCCGCTTTCGGCTGACGAAACCCGTGAAATTTCTTTTCGACCTCTTCCCCGTCATCCTCTTTTTCGCCGCCTTCAAGCTGGGGCAGGCCAACGCTGACGCGCTCGCCGCGTGGCTGCAGCCCGTGCTGGGCGGCGCCCTGGACCCCGAGCAGGCGCCGGTGCTTGCGGCCACCGCGGTCGCGATCGTCGCCTCCTTCGTTCAAGTAGCGCTTGTATTTTTGAAAGGAAAGCGCCCCGAACCCATGCTGTGGATATCGCTTGCGATCATCGTGGTGTTCGGCTCCCTCACGCTCATTCTTCACGACGCCACCTTCATCAAGGTGAAGCCCACGATCCTCTACTGGGTCTTTGCCGCGATCCTTCTTTTTGCGCACGTCACCGGGCGAAACTTCATCACAAAGCTCCTCGGCGCCCAGATCCAGCTGCCGCCCGCCGCCTGGCGCACGATGCAGATGGCGTGGATCGCCTTCTTCTTTGTCACCGGCGTCCTGAACCTTCTGGTCGCCTTCACGTGCGAAACCGACACCTGGGTGAACTTCAAGCTCTTCGGCATCCTGGGCCTCACGCTCGCCTTCACGGTGGGGCTGGGATTCTGGATCGCCCGACTCACGGGCGAACTCAAAAAGCCCGCCGCCAACGCCGAACGCCTGGACGACCCCCGCTGATTTACCAACTGTAGGACATCACTATGAACTGCAAGATTCTTTCGCTCTCCCTCATCGCCGCCGCGCTCTGCGTTCAGGGCGCCTGCGCCGCCACGGCGAACTTCAAGGTGAACGGCCAGACCGTCACGAAGGCCGAGCAGGACGAGATCATCAAGGTGCTCGTCGCCCGCGGCCAGAAGCAGACGCCTGAACTTGAGGAGGCGGTGAAGAACCAGCTCATCCGCCAGACGGTGCTTCTGCAGGAAGCCAAGAAGGCGAAGGTTGACCGCCGCACCGACGTCAAGAAGGCCATCAAGTCCGCTACGGACGGCATCCTCGTGAACGCCTTCGTCGCCGACTACGCTCAGAAGCACCCCGTGTCGGACGCCGATGCGCGCAAGGTCTTTGAAGACAACAAGAAGCGCTGGGGCAGCACCGAAGTGTCCGTGCGTCACATCCTCGTGAAGGACAAGGTGACGGCCGAGCGTCTGCTGGGGCAGGTGAAGGGCGGCGCTGACTTCGCCAAGCTTGCCGAAGCCAACTCCATCGACACCCAGCAGAACCGCGGCCAGGGCGGCCTCATCGAGTGGACGTCCCCCAACATGTTTGACAAGGCTTTCGCCGACAGCTTCGCCAACCTCAATGTGGGTGAAGTGAACCCGAAGGTGGTCGAGACGCGTCTGGGCTGGCACGTCGTGAAGCTGGAAGGCAAGCGCGCCGCGCAGAACTGGCAGGACTACAGCACCTATGCGCCGCAGTTGAAGAACGCCATCCAGCAGCAGCGCACCGGCAAGTACGTTGAAGAGCTCTTCAAGAAGGCGAAGGTGACGAAGTAATTTC
>CAVJUB010000135.1:0-6306 GCA_963652545.1 Hallella faecis
TGGTGGAGGTGGCGGGAATTGAACCCGCGTCCGAAGCGATTTTTCTGCCGGCTCTACATGTGTAGTCAGACTATTTGGATCTCGCCGAAGCCCCTGCCGTCAGACAGGCCGGACTCCGACCAGCCGCTTGATCTTGACACCGGCGTCGCGGCTCCGCAAGTGTCCAGTCCCTGTGAATGACGATGCTGCCGGTTTTACCCGACCCGGACCAGAGACCATCCGGTGCATCGCCCGCGGCCCTTAGGCGGCGAGAGCGAAACGCTCGTTGTTGGCGTTTATTAGTTTCTAGCGGTTTAACGAGGTGACTAGACCTCGACATGCACCGTGCAGCGTCCTACACCCCGTCGAAACCGGAGCACCCCCACACGTTGGGGCGCATCATAAAGTGTTTTTTGCTTCAGCGCAGGCGAATTTCTCTAGTTTTTCACTTGGTTGCAAATGAAAGCACCAAAAGGGTGCGTTATGATCCAAGCTTGTGCGGCGGGGTGCTGGCGTGCCTCGCGGGAGCGCTTGATTTCTCAGTTTCAGATTTTTGGCACGGTTTTTGCTTAATTGGAAGCAAACCGCGTCCGGCCTGGCTGAGGCGCGTTCCGAACATCGACAACCGACAAGGTTTCCTTTTCCAATCGAGGAGAAAAATTATGACGTCCCCCGCTGACGTTTTGCAGATGGTCAAAGACAACGACGTGAAGTTCGTTGATTATCGTTTGACGGACACCCGCGGCCGCGAACAGCACCTCACCGTGCCTGTTCATCAGCTCACGGAAGAAACGTTCGAAGACGGTCAGGCGTTTGACGGCTCCTCGATGGCCGGCTGGCGCGGCATCGAGTCGAGCGACATGCTCCTCATGCCCGACCCCGAAACGGCTCACATGGACCCGTTCCGCGAACAGAACACCCTCATCATGACCTGCGACGTGGTCGAGCCGGACACGGGCAAGGGCTACAGCCGCGACCCCCGCTCGCTCGCAAAGCGCGCTGAGGCCTATCTGAAGTCCACCGGCATCGGCGACCAGGCCTTCTTCGGTCCCGAACCCGAATTCTTCATCTTCGACGGCGTCACCTGGGACTGCTCGCCTGAGCACACCTTCTTCAAGATCCAGTCCGAAGAAGCGCCCTGGTCCTCCAAGATTGAATACGAAGGCGGCAACCTCGCTCACCGCGCTCCGTTCAAGGGCGGCTACTTCCCGGTTCCCCCGGTTGACAGCCTGGCGGACATCCGCGCCGAAATGATCACGCTGCTCGAACAGCAGGGCGTGCCGTGCGAAATTCACCACCATGAAGTGGGCGCCGCCGGCCAGTGCGAACTCGGCACCAAGTTCTCCACCCTCGTGCAGCGCGCCGACTGGCTGCAGATCGTGAAGTACACGGTCTGGAACGTCGCCGCCGCTTATGGCAAGACCGCGACCTTCATGCCGAAGCCCATGTCCTGCGACAACGGCTCGGGCATGCACGTTCACCAGTCCATCTGGAAGGACGGTCAGAACCTCTTTGCGGGCAACGGCTATGCCGGCCTCTCCGAGCTCGCGCTCTACTACATCGGCGGCGTCATCAAGCACGCTCGTGCGCTGAACGCCATCACGAACCCGTCTACGAACTCCTACAAGCGTCTCGTGCCGGGCTTTGAAGCGCCGGTGAAGCTGGCGTACTCCTCCTGCAACCGCTCCGCCTCGCTGCGCATTCCGCACGTGCTGAGCCCGAAGGCCCGCCGCGTCGAAGTCCGCTTCCCGGATCCGATGGCGAACCCGTACTTCGCGTTCTCCGCTCTGCTGATGGCCGGCCTTGACGGCATCCAGAACAAGATCCACCCGGGCGACCCCGCGGACAAGAACCTCTACGATCTGCCGCCCGAAGAAAACGCCAAGATCCCGACGGTGTGCTCGAGCCTCGACATGGCGCTCGACTACCTCGATCGCGACCGCGAGTTCCTCACCCGCGGCGGCGTCTTCAGCGACGACATGATCGACGCGTACATTGCTCTGAAGATGCAGGAAGTGACGCGCTATCGCGCTTCCGTTGAACCCTGCGAATTCGACATGTACTACGCCGGCTGATGACGGGCGGCCGGCTTCGAGTGTGAAGCCGGCTCGCGTCAGACACGCAAGGTGTGTTCAGGCGCCGCAGCGGGAAAGCCAGTTTTCCGTTGACGGCGCCTTTTCTTTTCTTGAAAGGGAGTGGCCTTATGGCGGTTACAGCGGGCTTTGACATGCGGTTTACGTCGGCAGCCGATCTGCTCACCACGTCGGTGGTGGTGGTCGACCGCTTCGGCGGCATCTGCTGGTGCAACAGCGCGGCCGAGGTGCTGATCGGCTGCTCCCGGCGAAATTTGAAAGGGTCCGACGTCGGACTGCTGGTGCCTCAGGCGCGCGAGTGGGTGATGCGCTTCAAGGATGCGCCGCCCCTGACGCCCTTCAGCTCCATTACGGAGCTGCGCCGCCCCTTGTCGGAAGCCGAGTCCGTCTACGCGACGATCAGTCCTTTGGCGGGCAGCGACGGCCTGCTGCTTCTTGAAATCGCCGCCATCGAAAACGCCATGAAGCTCGCTCGCGAAGAGCAGGAAGCGGGCATGAACGACGCGACGAAGTCGCTTCTGAGAAACCTCGCGCATGAAGTGAAGAATCCGCTCGGGGGAATTCGCGGCGCGGCGCAGCTTTTGGAAGGCGAGCTGACGAGCGCTGAAGAACGTGAATTCACGGAAGTCATCATCGGCGAAGTGGATCGCCTGCAGGGGTTGGTGGATCGGATTCTGGCGCCTTACCGTCGCGAGCGGCACATCGGCGAAGTGAACCTCTACGAAGTGATGGAACGGGTGAGAAATCTGCTCTTGGCGGAGTTTCCGCGGGGGCTCACGATTCTTCGTGACTACGACGTGAGCGCGCCGCCGATTCAGGGCGACAAGGAGCAGCTCATTCAGATCTTCCTCAATCTCATGCGCAATGCCGCTCAGGCGATGCGAGACCTCATTCGCGAGGAGCGCGCTGAGATTGTGCTGAGGACGCGCATTGCGCGTCAGGTGACGATTCAGCGGAAGATCTGCCGCACGGCGCTGCGGGTGGACGTGATTGACAACGGTCCCGGCATTGATCCCGGCATCCGCGAGAAGATCTTCTTCCCGCTCGTCACGGGGCGCGAGGAGGGAACAGGGCTCGGGCTTTCCCTCGTGAAGACCTATGTGGAGCAGCACGGCGGCTGCATCGACGTGGACAGCGTGCCGGGGCGCACGGATTTTGTGATTCTTTTCCCTCTGGGCAAGACTGCATAACGAAAGGGCAGAAAAAATGAAACCGATCTGGGTGGTGGATGATGATCGTTCGATCCGCTGGGTGCTCGAGAAGGCGTTGCAGCGCGAGGGCATGCCCTGCCGCATGTTCAAGGATGCCGAAGAGGTGGTGGAGGCGCTGAAGACGGAGACGCCGTCGGTGCTTTTGAGCGACATCCGCATGCATGACATGACGGGGGTGGAGCTCCTCAACTTCGTCAAGACCGAGCATCCGGACGTGCCCGTCATCATCATGACGGCGTTCGGGGATCTGGACAGCGCGGTGAGCGCTTTTCAGGGCGGCGCCTATGAGTACCTCGCCAAGCCTTTTGACATCAACCGTGCGATCGAATTGCTGCGCCGCGCCTGCGAGGAGACGGCTGCCAAGGAAACGGCCCGCGAGACGACGGGCGAGGTGTCCGAGATCATCGGCCAGTCGCCCGCGATGCAGGAGGTGTTTCGCGCGATCGGCCGCCTTTCGCAGAGCAATGTGACCGTGCTGATCACGGGCGAGTCGGGCACCGGCAAGGAAGTCGTGGCCCGGGCGCTGCACCGGCATTCGCCGCGACGCAACGCGCCCTACGTCGCGATCAACACGGCGGCCATTCCGCGGGAGCTTTTGGAAAGCGAGCTCTTCGGGCACGAGCGCGGCGCCTTCACGGGCGCCAACACGCTGCAGTACGGGCGCTTTGAGCAGGCCAAGGGCGGCACGCTCTTTTTGGATGAAATCGGCGACATGCCGATGGAGATGCAGACGCGCTTGCTGCGCGTGCTCTCCGACGGGTGCTTCTATCGCGTGGGCGGCTGTCAGCTCATCAAGGCGGACGTGCGCGTCATCGCGGCGACGAACCAGAACCTGGAGGAGCGGGTGAAGGAAGGGCTCTTCCGAGAAGACCTCTTTCACCGCCTGAACGTCATTCGCCTGCGGCTCCCGCCCCTGCGCGACCGCTCCGAGGACATTCCGGCGCTTGCCGAGCATTTTCTTGCGGCTGCGGCGAAAAACCTCAAGACGGAGGGAAAGCATCTGGCGCCCGATGCCTCGGACTTCATCAGTCACTTTCCGTTCCCGGGAAACGTGCGGCAGCTGGAGAATCTGTGCAACTGGCTCACCGTCATGGCGCCGAGCCAGACAATCCGCACGGAGGATTTGCCCGAGGAAGTTCGCGGCGCGGCCGCCGCGGCGCCGGCTGCGGCGCCCGTGGCAGCGGCCGGCAATTGGATGGAGGCGCTGAAGGCGGAGGTGACGGCGTCGCTTGCGTCAGAAACGCCCGACGTGATGGCGCGCTTTACGGAAGCCTTTGAAAAGGCGGTCTACCAGTCGGCGCTTGATTTCACGCACGGACGAAAGGTGGAGGCGGCGTTGAAGCTTGGCGTGGGGCGCAACACGCTCACGCGAAAGATTCAGGAGCTCGGGATCTGAAACGAAAACGGGCGGCGAGCCTGAGGCTGCGCCGCCCGACGTGATCGGTGCGGAGGCTAGCGGCCGGAGAAGCGCGCCGCTTTGCGGGCGCGCACGACGCCCTGCGCCATTTCAAAGCGAATGCTGTCAAGGCGCTTTTCCAGCACGCCGAGGCTTGCCGTCAGAGCTTCCGCGAGGCTTGCGGGCGAGACGGTGCCCAGCAGCAGATGCGCTGCGGCGCCCGGCATCGTGGTGTAGGTGCCGTAAAAGCCCACGGGACTCTTCATGTCGCGAAGCGGAATGTCGCTGCGGCTCGTGACGTTGATTCCCGCCTGACGCATGCCGTCTTCAAGACAGAGCGCAAGAAGGCTGTTGTCCCAGTCGGAGGCGGCGATCAGCGCGCCCGAGCCCACCGTGCGGTCAAAGACGCAGCGAAACACCGGCAGGTCGGCGATCGGCGACAGGGTGCCAGCGGTCTTGGCGCCCGTCTGGCAGGTGTAGACGAGGCGAATCGGCTGCGACTCTTCGCGAATGAGCTTCGTGCAGCGCACGGCGTTCTTTGCGGTCTCCTCGGCGGTGCCGCCGAGCTGCTGCCAAAGCGCCATGAAGAGCGGCGCTGACAGTTCTTCCGGCAATTTCTCTTCGTCTAGGCCGGCGAGCAGCAAAAAGGCACGCGGC
This sequence comes from Hallella faecis, assembly GCA_963652545.1. Lineage (GTDB taxonomy): Bacteria > Pseudomonadota > Gammaproteobacteria > Burkholderiales > Burkholderiaceae_F > Duodenibacillus. Next base: position 5,337 of record CAVJUB010000135.1, read on the forward strand.
AAGGGATCGGCGCTGGCGGCGAAATTACCGGCGCTCTCGAGAACCGCCCGGGGACGGGGCGCAGCAGGATGGGTCGGAGTCGTATTCATAATTCAGTCGAAAATCGCGCCGGCGTCCGTCGGGGATGGCGGCGCCGGCCGTCTGTAATTTTGCGCCATTGCGGCGCTGAAAACAAAATTTCGGCGGGCGACAAAACCCGTCCCCCTATAATCCGCTTTTTATTTCAACGGTCAACTTCCATGGCGCAGACCGCCTCCCTCTCGCAATTCACGGAAAAAATGAAGGCGCTCGGCGCCTCGGAAAAGCACATCCGGCGCCTTTATCGCGCCTGGCTGGGGCTCGCCGCCTGGGAGGCGAAAGCCGACTGCCGCTATCCGGCCGCGCTGGAAAAGGCGGTGCCCGAGATTCGAGCGTCGCTTGAAGGGCTCTCCCGCGTGCTGCCGGTGCAAAGCGCGCAGGCTGAGACCGTGAAGCTCATCGTGGGGCTTGCGGACGGCGAGTGCGTGGAAAGCGTTCTGCTGCCGCGCCGGGCGCTTTGCATCTCGACGCAGGTGGGGTGCGCCGTCGGCTGCCGCTTCTGCATGACGGGAAAAGGCGGGCTCACGCGCCAGCTGGGGAGTGCCGAAATCGTGGCGCAGGTGGTTGAAGCCCGAAAGCTCCGGCCCGACTTGAAGAAGGTTGTCCTCATGGGCATGGGCGAGCCCAGCCACAATCTGCGGGAAGTGATGGAGGCCGTGACGTTTCTTGGGGACGTACTGGGGCTCGCGCACAAGGAGATTGTGGTCTCGAGCGTGGGCGACCGGCGGCTTTTTGACGCGCTGCGCGCCAATGCCGTGCATCCGGCGGTGGCGCTCTCTCTGCACACGACGGACAACGCGAAGCGCCGCGAGCTTCTCACCAACGCGCCGAAGCTCACGGTGGAGGAAGTCTTGGAGATGACGCTCTCCTACGCCGAGGAGACGAAGTACCC
>CAVJUB010000136.1:0-6263 GCA_963652545.1 Hallella faecis
TTCCAGCGGTGCCGGGACGATGGATTACGTTGCGCGAGGCTTCGGGACAAAGCCTTCAGCATACGCACGGTGGACTGAACGACGCGCTGTCTCCTCTGGGCGTGAAGCTGAGGCTTCTCAGAATGCGCCGCAAAGTGATTCAGAGCGAGCTCGACCAGCGCTGCGGTCTGTGCAAAGGCTACATCTGCCGACTGGAGTACGGACGGGACACAGTGACGCCCGAGCGGCTGGAGGTCATTTTGACGTGCCTCGGCGTGGCCGGTCTGCCGGAGGAATGGAAGGCTGCGGTGGAGGAAGGACATCAATGGCGGGATGCGCCCGGCATCAGGGCCTCGGATCTCTCGACGGAGGGAGCGCAGGCGCGCAGAGCGCGGCTTGAAGCGGGACGTTCGATGATTGAGCAGGCGCAGCATGAAGGCGTGTCGCTCAAGGTGGTGCGAGAGAGGGAGCTTGGCAAGTTCGAGACCTGGCGGAAGCGGGTGAAAAAGACGTGACTCCGCCTCGCGGTTCTCGGTGCGGGTGAGAAAGCAAAGCAGCTTCGTCCGGCATTGGACAGAACGAAGCCGCTTTGAGATTCGCATTGAACGCGCGGCTCATTTGCTCGGCTTGCTTCAGCGGCGCCGTGGCGCATTCTTGGAACGAAAAGACGGCGGGCATGGTGCAAAGAAGAGAATCAATACGCGGTGCAGCATAGGCCGGGACTCTCCGGTTTGCAACGAAGCGCCGTGAAAAAAGCCGCCGGTCCGAGAAGGACGAGCGGCTTTGCAAGAGGCCGGAAGGCGAACTACGGCGTCTTGAACTTGAACTGATGGCAGTTGTCGCAGAGGAGAACGCTTTCCTGGTGCTCTTTGTGGCACTCAAAGCAGGACACGGTCTCCTCGTGGCCGAAGTGAGGATTGGGCTTTAGCTTGGCGGTCATCTTCTTTACTGCGTCGCGCGAGCCGTGGCACTTGAAGCAGGCTTCTTCCTTCGGCACTTCGCGGATCTTGCTCTTGCCGTGGCAGGCTTCGCACTTGAGGTTCATCGCTTTGTGAGCGCCCTTGAGACTCGGCGCGGGAGCCGACATGGCTGTCGTCGCTCCCGCGAGAGCCAGGGCGCCCGCACAAAGCAGCGTGACAAACGCGTGTTTCATGGGGGTCTCCTGTTTTTAGTGAATTACGCGAGCTTCATCTTCATGAAGTCGGCGGCGGCGTAGCCGAAGACGGCTGCACTCGTGAGCTGGGCGCCGCCCACGTAGTCGTCGTAGAAGAGGCCGCCCGCGGCGTTGCCCACCGCAAAGAGCCCCGGCACCGGCTGGTTTTCCGTGTCGAGCACCTGAGCGCGAGTGTTGATGAGCGGCCCGCCGAACGTGGCCGTCATGCCGCCCTGGAACGGCACGGCGTAGAAGGGGGCCTTTGCGACAAGACGCGGCTCCTTCAAGGTGTTGGGAGGCGTCAGCTGGTCGCGGGTGTTGTTCTTCACGGCCTGGTTGTAGTCGCTGATGACCTTCTCAAGCATTTCGGGATCAAGCCCCGCGGCCTTCGCGAGATCCTTGATCGTGTCCGCCTTGTAGACCGGGGCGCCCGTGCGCTCGTAGCTCTTCCAGTCGTTGGCGAGCTTCTTCAGGTCGTGGGTGTCCTGGTCCACGATCATGAAGGCCCAGTTGTCCTTCGTCTTGGCGGCGGTGTCGCGGCTCATCTGCACGTAGGTCTGGCCTTCGTCGGTGTAGCGCTCCGTGGTGTCCTTGCTCACGGCGACGCCGTTGTTCACGATGTTCAAGGGGTTCGCGCCCGTGGGACCGTAGATCGGGCCGCAGTGGTACTGGTTCACGTTCACGGCCTTCGCAAAGACTTTCTGGGTGAGGACGAGGTTTTCGCCTGCGATGATCCGAGAGCCGCGGACCGGCATGTTGGCGGCGGCCGAGCCGCAGTACTGCGTCACCATGGCCTGGTTGGCGGAGTAGCCGCCCGTGGCGAGAACGACGCCCATTGTCGCCTTGATGGTTTCGATCCCCTTCGGGCCCTTCACCACGACGCCGTCCACGGCGCCCGTCTTCGTGTTCTGGGTGAGCTCGATGACCTTCGTCTTGAACATCATCTTCACCTTGAGCTTCATCGCCTTCGCCATGAGGCAGTTCGCGAGCTGCTTGCCGCCGGGCTGGACTTCGCCCACGCAGAGATGGGCGCGCTCCAGCATCGGGAAGACGAGCTTCATGCCGCAGGCGAACTTCACGCCGCAGTAGTCGGTGAGCCAGTTCATCGTTTCATCGGCGTGCTCGGCGAGGTAGCGCGTGAGCTGCTTGTCGCCGTGCTGCTTGCTCACGGTCATCATGTCTTCGTAGAACTTGTCCACGGAGTCCGAGGCGTTGGCGCCTTTGGCTTCCTGCGCCTTCGTGTGCACGCCGAGCATGAAGCCCGCGGCGTAGACGGTGTTGCCCGCGGGGCTGCCCATCTTGTCGATCAAGAGGGGCTTCAGGCCGTTCTGCGCGGCGCGGATGGCGCACACCAGACCGCCGCAGCCGGCGCCGACCACGATGCAGTCATAGGCGGCAGCCTTGGGGGCGGCAGCCGCTTCAGTCGTCACGCCGGCCGTCATCATGCCGGCGGCGCCGAGAGCGGCGCCCTTCAGAAAACTGCGGCGGGTGTTCAGGAATTCAGTCATTTTTCTCTCTCCGAAAAGTTCGGTCAGAACGGCGTCCGATCGTCCGTTGCGATTGGACTCGACCGTGAATGTCGAGATCGTAGGCGCGGGAGGGCGGCTCCGCCATGAACGTCCGTCTATTGACGAAGTGAGGAAAAGAGCGTAGGGAATTTCGGAGAGCCGATCCCGTCCGGGCGTTATCTTGAGGCGCAGGCGGCGCCCGCAAGCCGCCCGAACGTCAGGGCGTCCGCGAGGCCGTTGCCGCCCAGGCGGTTTTCGCCGTGCACGCTCCCAGTGACTTCACCCGCGGCGTAGAGTCCGGGGATGGGGCGGTCGTCGGCGTCGAGGCACCGAGCTTCGGCGTCGATCGCGAGGCCGCCCGCGGTGTAGTGCACGGTGAGGCCCACTTCGATGGCCCAGAAGGGCGCTCGATCGATGGGCGAGCAGCCGATGCGCCGGCATTTGCCGGCCGGGGTAGCGCGCCCCCAGGCTTCGCGGTTGTAGTGGCGCAGCGTATTTTCCAGCCCCGGCGCGGAGAGCCCCGTGAGGCGCGCCAAGGCCTGCGGGGACTCCGCCTGCCACGCTTCATCCGCGACCCAGGCTTGATAGAGCGCCTTGCGCGAGACGGGATCAAGCCGGCTTTCGCCCTGGGCGTCAAAGACCGCCCAGCAGCGGCCGCCCGCGGAAAGGAGCGCTTCGGTGATGTCAAGGCGCTCGGCGTCTTCTTCCACAAAGCGCCGTCCGCTGCGATCAACGAGGATGAAGTCCGAGGGAATGAAGAGGCGGGCGTGGCGCTTCTTGCCGGGCGGGTTTCCGGCGACGCATTCGACGGAGGCAAGGTTGACGAGGCGCGCGCCGATGCGCTGGGCGATGGAGAGCGCGTCGCCAGTGCTTCCGGGCGAGTTGTCGGTGGCGAGCCCTGCAAAGCGGGGCGCGACTTCGGCAATGAGGGACGGATTGGCGCCGAAGCCGCCTGTGGCAAGGACGACGCCTTTTTCCGCGCTCACGGTGAGAAGCGTTCCGTCGCTGCGGCGCAGGGCGGCGCCGACCACGGCGCCGTCCGGGACGGTGAATAGCGCTTCAAGCGCCGTCTCGGTGCGAATCTCGGCGCCGAGTTGAGCGGCCTTTTCGCTCAAGGCGCGGATGTAGGCGCTGCCGCGCGGGAGCACGGGCTTCACGCAGCGCGGGTAGAGCGCGCCGTAGATTTCATAGTTGCGGCCGTCAAAGACGACGCCCTGGCGAAGGAGCCAGTGCAGGGTCTCAGGCAGATTCTCGGCGAGCGCCTTCACGACGGCGGGATCAGCTGTGCGCCGGCCGGCTTCAAACGTCTCGCGCTCGTACTGCTCGACGGAGTCGGCGATGCCCGCCGCCTGCTGCGCGGGATTGCCGGGGGCGGCAAGGTAGCCGGTGCTGCGGAGCGTGTCGCCGCCCAGTAGCGGCAGCTTTTCGGTGAGGAGCACGCGGGCGCCGAGCTCCGCGGCGGCCACCGCCGCGGCGAGTCCTGCGCCTCCGCCGCCCGCGACCAGAACGTCGCAGCGGACGTCCCAATGAGGCGGGGCTTCGGCGGCGAGCGCTGGGAGAACCGTTGCGCCTGCAAGTCCCGCGGCGGCTGCGAGCAGCTGGCGGCGGCTCGTCATTTCGGCGCTCCCGCGTCGTATTCCGTCATGATCTGGGCGGCTTCGACAGGGTTGGTGACGCCGAACTTGCGCCAGATGGCGCTGCGGTGGGCCTTCACGGCCTGTTCGCTCACGGAAAGCAACCCGGCGATTTCTTTCACCGAAAGTCCTTTGGCAACGAGCCGGGCGACTTCGCGTTCGGCTGGGGTGAGAGCCTCCACCAGGCGGGCGGTCTCCGCATACTCCGCGTCGCGGCGGCGCCGCTCGGCGTCCGTCTGGACGGCGCGCGTGATGATGTCGATCAGTTTGTCGGGGTCGGCGGGCTTCACGAGAAAGTCGAAGGCGCCGTCGTGCAGAGCGGCGACCGCCATTTCGATGTCGCCGTGCGCCGTGAGAAAGATGAAGGGGAGCCGGCAGCCGCGGTCCTTCAAGGTGTGAAAGAGCTCGAGCCCCGTCATCTGCGGCATGCGGACGTCGCAAAGAATGGCGCCGGGGCTCGCGAGGTCGCCCGCGTCCAGAAGCGCCGCGGCCGAGGACCACGAAGCGGTGCGAAAGCCGGCCACTTCGAGCACGAAGGACTGGGCGTCCAGGACGGTTGGGTCGTCGTCAATGAGTCGGATGAGAGGCGTCATGAAAGATCCTTTTCGGCGTGAAAGCGGGCGGTGGCCGCGAGCCCTCCGGCGGGGCTGCGGGTGAATTCAAGGTGGCCGTTGTGCACTTCGGCGATGCCGGCGGCGATCGTGAGGCCGAGGCCGAGCCCTTCCGGGTGCGCGGCGCCGGCGGCGCGGCCGAGCTGCGCGAGCCGCTCGTCGTCCACGCCGGGGCCGTTGTCTTCGACGGTGATCCGAACTTCATGGTCGCGGCGGGCGCCCGTGACGCGGATGCGGGGATCGGCGACCTGGGCGAGCGCGCGGTCGGCGTTTCGAATGAGGTTGAGAAAGAGGAGCTCCAGGCTCAGGCGGTCGCCTTGAATCGTGAGGTCGTCGGGGACCGTGGTTTCAATCGCGGCGCGGATGCCGTGGGAGAGCCGGAAGTTGGCGACGGTTTCGTCGATGACGGAAGCAAGGCTCACGGCTTCGTGCTTCAGGGGCTCGTGCTTCGCGTACGCGCGGACGCGCTCCACGATGTCGGCCATGCGGCGGGCTTCGCGGGAGACGGCGGCGAGCGCTGAGAGCTCTCGGTCGGAGGCTTCGCCCGCGGGGCGGCGCTTCGCGAGCATGGTGAGGCCGGCGGCGTAGTTGACGAGGTTGGCGGCGGGCTGCTTCATTTCGTGCGCGAACATGGTGCTCAGCTCGCTCACGATGCTGCGCCGTTCAAAGAGCGAGAGCATGGCCTGCGTCTGCCGGGCTTTTTCGGCGATCCGGTCGCGCTGGGCGAGCGTTTCCCGGAGTTCGCGCGTGCGCTGCGCCACGAGCTTGTCGGTGCGGATGATGTGGTAGAGCGCGGCGGCGAGGAGCGCCAGCACGAGCAGGATCTCCGTGGCATAGCGCTTCAGAAGCGCCGCGGGCGACCAGTCGTCAAGATAGGCGTAGGGACCGAGGTGCAGGTGCTCCAAAAACTGGTCGATGCCCGCCACGTGGCTCGCGCTCGTCCATTCCCAGTGGTTTCGGGCCGGCATGGAAAGCAAGGCCATCGTGACGTCCTTCACGGCCGCCGAAGGCGCCTCAGGCAGCGCGGCGATCGCGGCGCCGGGAAAGAGTTCCGTGGAGCGGGCGCAGGCTTCGTTGGGACCTTGGATGGCGCCCACGACGCGCAGGCTTCCCGGCTCGACGGAGCGGCGGGCTTCGGCGCGCTCGAGCTCGCAGAGGCTCACCAATCCCACGTCGGCGTCGCCTACGAGCACCCGGGACAGAATGTCGGGAAAGCCGTAGTCCGTGAAGACCGTGTCGGAAAAGAAGCGAGCGGGGTCAAAGCCCTCGCGGGCGATGCGGTCAAGCCCCGTGAGCCACCCGGAAAACGCCTGGGGGCTCGCGCCGGCGGCGCGCTTGCCCTTCAAGTTGGCGATGGTTTGGATGGGGGAGTCCGTTC
>CAVJUB010000137.1:0-6187 GCA_963652545.1 Hallella faecis
GTTCACAAAGAATGACGGAGACGGGAGTCTATCGCACACTGCCTTGTATCCCCCGCGCCGCCCCCGCAAAATCCGCAAAGAATCCGCGCCGTGCACCGCTTTTCAACCCTCACGCTCCGCGCTAAAATCGTGCGTCTTTTAATTCGGTCGCCGGTGCATCAGAACATCGGACGCTTTCTTTCAAGCGCCCGCCCCCTCGAAGAGCTCCGCCTTCCGAAGCCAACAACAAGCAAGAAAGGGTCATAAAACCATGTCCGGTCATTCCAAATGGGCCAATATTCAGCACCGCAAGGGCCGTCAGGACGCCAAGCGCTCCAATCTCTGGACCAAGCTGGTCCGTGAAATCATCGTTGCCGCGCGCACGGGCGGCAGCGGGGACCCCGACATGAACTCCCGCCTGCGTCTGGCGATGCAGAAGGCCCGCGAAGGCAACGTGCCCAAGGACACGATCAACAACGCCATTCTGAAGGGCACGGGCCAGCTGGAAGGCGTGAGCTACGAAGAAGTCCGCTACGAAGGCTACGGCGTGGGCGGCGCCTCCCTCATCATCGACTGCACCACCGACAACCGCACCCGCACGGTCGCTGACGTCCGTCACATCCTCTCCAAGCACGGCGGCAACATGGGCGCCGAAGGCTCGGTCGCCTTCCAGTTCAAGCACTGCGGCGAATTCTTCTTCGAGCCGGGCACGGACGAAGACAAGGTGATGGAGACGGCCCTTGAAGCGGGCGCCGACGACGTCGTCACGCAGGAAGACGGCTCCATCGAAGTCGTCTGCGAGCCGCAGGCTTTTGACGCCGTGCAGAAGGCCTTTGAAGCCGCGGGCCTCACCCCCGCCGCCTCCGACGTCTCGATGAAGCCCCTGAACGAAGTGGAGCTCAAGGGCGAAGACGCCGAAAAGATGCACCGTCTCATTGACGCCCTCGAAGACCTCGATGACGTGTCCAACGTCTACACGAGCGCCGTCTTTGACGATGAAGAATAAGCAGCACTAAGCCATGCGAAAAGAAGGCGGCGCCCGTCCGGTTGTGACGAACGCCGCCTTTTTTGAATCCTATTCATCCCTTACCTTTCGGAGTTACGAATGAAAGTTCTCGTTGTCGGCGGCGGCGGCCGCGAACATGCCCTCGCCTGGCGCCTTTCCCTGGCCCCTTCGGCGGAAAAAGTCTGGATCGCCCCCGGAAACCCCGGCTCGGCCGCGGACGGCATTGAAAACCTCCCCGTGACCGATATTGAAGAACTCGCCAAGTTCGCCAAGGAAAACGGCGTCGACCTCACGGTGGTGGGGCCGGAGGCGCCGCTTGCGAAGGGCCTCGTCAACGTCTTCCGCCGCGAGGGCCTCTCCGTCTTCGGGCCCACGAAGGAAGCCGCGCAGCTGGAAAGCTCCAAGGACTTCGCGAAGGCCTTCATGAAGCGCCACGGCATTCCGACCGCCGACTATGAAACGTTCTCGGACCCCGCCGCAGCCCACGCCTACCTTGACAAGAAAGGCGCCCCCATCGTCATCAAGGCCGACGGCCTCGCCGCCGGCAAGGGCGTCGTCGTCGCCATGGACTTGGCAACCGCGCACGCTGCGGTGGACGACATGCTGGAAGGCCACAAGTTCGGCGCCGCCGGCGCCCGCGTGGTGATCGAAGACTACCTTGACGGCGAAGAAGCGAGCTTCATCGTCATGGTGGACGGCGAGCACATTCTGCCCTTGGCGACGAGCCAGGACCACAAGCGCCTCCTTGACCACGACCAGGGCCCCAACACGGGCGGCATGGGCGCCTACAGCCCCGCGCCGGTGGTGACGCCGGAAATTCACGCGCAGGTGATGCGCGACATCATCGAGCCCACCGTGAAGGGCATGGCCGCCGACGGCCTCCCCTACACGGGCTTTCTCTACGCGGGCCTCATGATCGGCAAAGACGGCAAGGCGAAGACGCTCGAATTCAACTGCCGCATGGGCGACCCCGAGACGCAGCCCATCATGAGCCGCATCACGGGCGACTTTGCGAAGGTCCTGAAGGCGGCGGCCGACGGGCACCTTGACACCGAAACGCTCGCGTGGGACGACCGGGCGGCGTTGGGCGTCGTCGTGGCCGCGCACGGCTACCCCGAAAATCCCCGCAAGGGCGACGTCATCACGTCGCTTCCCAAGAACGACGCGGATCACCACGTCTTTCACGCCGGCACGAAGGTGAATGAGCAGGGCGAACTCGTCACCGCGGGCGGCCGCGTCCTCTGCGTCGTGGGGCTGGGCAAGACCATCCGCGAAGCCCGCGACGCCGCGTACGAAGCAGCCGATCAGGTACACTTTGACGGCGCCCAGAAGCGCCGCGACATCGGCTACCGCGCCCTGCAGTAATTTGGGCGAACACCCCATCCGGCACGCGGCTTGCTCTGGAGTCGCGTGCCTTTTTTGTCCGTTCCATGACCACCCGCTATTCCATTCCCCGAGGCATCGGCCTTTTGGGCGGCACGTTTGATCCGGTGCACACCGGACATCTCGCGCTCGCCCGCGAAGCGCTGCGCCGCCTCAACCTGCTTCGCGTCGACTTCGTTCCAGCGCCCGCCCCCTGGCAAAAAGACGTCCTGACCCCCGTAGACCTTCGCGTCGCCATGCTCGAAGCCGCGATCGAAGGGCATCCCGAATTCGGCCTCAATCTCTGCGACGTGCTGCGAGAGGGGGCGACCTACACGATTGACACCGTGCGGGAGCTGCGACGCACCGTGGGCGACGCCATGCCGCTGGTTCTTCTCATCGGCTGGGACCAGTGGGTGAACTTTCACACGTGGAAGGACTGGCAGGCGATCGGCGACTACGCTTCAATCGCCGTCTGCTCGCGCGGGGCGACGGACGCCGTTCCGCAACCGGCCGTCCGCCGCTGGGCGGACTCGCGCTGGACGACGCCACTTGAACTCAACCGTTTTCCGGCGGGAAAACTCGCTCGCTTTTCGATGCCCGAACACCGCGCGAGTTCGACTAAAATCCGCACGCTTTTTGCCCGGGCGGGCCGGCAAGAGGCCTTGAAGCGCCTCGCGTCCTGGCTTCCCGCGCCAACGGCGGCCCTGATCGCCCGCCGCAACATCTACTGAAAAACAATCTCCATGAAAACTGAAGAACTCGTCTCCGTCATCGTCAACGCGCTCGAAGACGTCAAGGCGCAGGACATCCGCGTCTACGACACCACCGACAAAACGAGCGCCTTTGAGCGCGTGATCGTCGCCTCCGGCACGAGCAACCGCCAGACCCGCGCGCTGGGCCTCTCCGCTTCGCGCGCCGTGAAGGACGCGGGCGGCAAGGTGGCGGGCCTCGAAGGGCTCGACTCCGGCGAATGGGTGCTCGTGGACTTCGGGCCCGTGGTGCTTCACTGCATGCAGCCCCTGGTGCGCGACTACTACAACCTCGCCGAACTCTGGGGGCCGCACGCGATGGAGCTTGCGAAGGCCGCCAACGCCAAGGCGGAATAAGCCATGCACATCACCGTGGTCGCCGTGGGCCTGCGCCAGCCCGGCTGGGCCGACGAGGCCGTGAAGGACTATCTCGGCCGTTTCCCAAAGGACTTCACGGTCACCGTAAAGGAAGTGAAGGCGGAGCCCCGGGCGGGGCAGCCCGCCGCGAAGCTGATGGAGCTCGAGGCCGAGCGCATCCGCAAGGCGATCCCCGCGGGCGACATCGTGGTCGCCATGGACGAGCGCGGCCGCGACTTCACGACGATGGACTTCGCGAAGAAAGTCGAAGGCTGGAAGAACGAAGGCTGCGGCGTGACGTTTTTGATCGGCGGCGCCGACGGACTCGACCCTGACCTCAAAAAGGGCTGCCGGATGATGCTGCGCCTTTCTTCCATGACGCTGCCGCACGCCTTTGCGCGCGTGATGCTGGTGGAGCAGATCTACCGCGTCTGGTCGATTCTGAACAACCACCCCTATCACCGGGCCTGACCGATGCCATCCCTTTACCTTGCAAGCAAGAGCCCTCGGCGCCGGGAGCTGCTGGTCACGATGGGCGTCACGGACTTTGACGTGATCCCCGTGGGAAAGACCGACGTCATGACCTATGTCGAAGGCGACGAGGAGCAGCTCCCTGGGGAGTCCGCCGCAGACTACGTCGTGCGCACGGCGCGAGACAAGGCGCTCGCCGCCCTTGCGAAAATCGCCGCCGAAGGCCGTCCCGCCGCGCCGGTGCTCGCCGCCGACACGGCGGTGATTCTGGACGGCGTCGTTCTGGGAAAGCCCAACGGCGTCGCGGGCGAACGAGACTTCCTGCGCCGCCTCTCAGGCCGCACGCATGAAGTGCGAACCGCCGTGTGGCTTGCCGCTGACCACCAGCCCCTGGAAAACCGCGTGAGCGTCTCGCGCGTCACGTTTGCGCCGCTCACCAACGAGCAGATCGAGCGCTACGCCGCCACGAGCGAACCCTACGACAAGGCGGGAGGCTACGGCATTCAGGGCCTGGCGGGCCTCTTCATCTCCCGCATCGAAGGAAGCTACACCGGCATCATGGGGCTTCCCGTCTACGAAACCGGCGAACTGCTGCGAAAGCTGAAATTAACCGCCGTTTAAATGACAATGGGCGCCGAAGGCGCCCATTTGCTTGCAACGTCCAGCAAAAGACGTTATTTCACATCCATCAGCTCCACGTCAAAGACGAGCGTCGCATAGGGCGGAATGGCGCCGGGGTAGCCCTGCTCGCCGTAGGCGAGGTTGTAGGGAATGGTGAGCTTGCGCTTGCCGCCCACCTTCATGCCGGCGATGCCCTGCTCCCAGCCCTGAATCACCATGCCGGCGCCGAGCGGAAACTCAATCGGCTCGCCGCGAGTGTGGCTTTCGTCAAAAACCGTGCCGTCCGTGAGGCGGCCGATGTAGTGCACGCTCACCGTGCGGCCCGGCGCGGCTTCCTTGCCGCTGCCCGTCACCACTTCTTCAATCTCGAGCTCGCCTTCGGGCGGCACTTCGATGATGTCCAGCAGTTCAATGTCGAAAACGAGCGTGGCGTTGCCGGGGATCGGTCCGATGCCCGCTTCGCCGTAGCCCATTTCGGGCGGAATGGTGAGGGTGCGCTTGCCGCCCTTCTTCATGCCGAGCAGGCCTTCATCCCAGCCGCGGATCACCATGCCGGCGCCCACGGTGAATTCGAACGGCTGGCTGCGGTACAGGCTCGAGTCAAACACCGTGCCGTCGGTGAGCTTGCCGGTGTAGTGCACGCGCACCTTGTCACCCGCCTTGACGGCCGGACCTTCGCCCGCCGCGGTGTCCACAATCTTGAGTTCAGTCATTCTGCAAAATCCTTGAATGGATAAAAGAGGATTCGGAGTATAGCGAGAAACGATTCAAAAACCCATCATTTGAAGAAACATCGCACGATTTTACGGCTGACGTCCGTCTTTTTATCCAGGGCGTTCCACGCTTTGTTGTAGCCTGCGGCAAAAATAACCGAAAGGATGAAGGTCACCGCGCAGAGCACCGGAATGCTGATTCGCGTATCCCCCGTCACGGAATACCACTGCAGCATTTTATTCCCGCCAAGAATCTGAATAACCGACAGTATTCCGGCATGCGCGAGATAAATGACGAAGGTCTGCGACGCCAACCAAGATGCCTTGATCCGCGTTTTCATCGAAGCGAATCCCGCAAATATCAGCAAAGAGGAAATCACCACCAGGGGACTGTTGGGCGAAAAAAGCGCCATGCGCGCCTCGGGCATCCGCAAGAGCACCTGCTCATAGCGCAGAGCGCAGTTGACGAGCTCCACGGCAAGGCCCAGCAGCAAAAAGAGCAGCGCCCGCCGGTTGCTGCCGCGGCAGCGCTTTCGAATCACGTAGCCCGTCATGAAGTAGCCAAGAAAATCAAAGCTCAGGCCAGGGTCCCAGTTGACATGTCGGGAGCTCGCCCACGCGGCGAGACTCGCGAAAAAGAGAAAGCCGAAGGCGATTTTTTCAAACGCTTCAAAGCCGATGCTCTCCTTGAAGCGAAGCACGACCGGCGCCAGCGCATAAAGGCCGATCAGCATGTACATGTACCACATGTGGTAGAAGGGCTCGCCCCGCAACCAGTCCTTCTGCGGCTGCAGCAGCAAGCCGATCGAGAGCGCCTCCCGGTGCAGCACCAGCGTTTTTCCGGCCACCAGCACGTAGCTGTAGGCCACGTAGAGCAGACTGAACACCAGCACCGGGATCAGCAGCTTTTTAATCGACTTTTGGTA